>CAIYDK010000406.1 GCA_903924955.1 uncultured beta proteobacterium
CCCAATGGGTCTTCATCCGGTGAAGCCAGGCAACCCACCTGCGCCAGCGTGAGCAGAATGCAAGCAGACGCTTTGAAATGGAAGTTCATGAGCCCAAGTATGCCCGCCGCCTTTGCGTCAGGTCCCGCTAGAACAAAAAGTAGCGCTGCGCCATGGGCAGACTGATCGCTGGTTCGCAGGTCAGCAACTGGCCGTCGGCGCGCACGGTGTAGGTTTGCGCATCAATCTCCATGGTCGGCAGGTAGTGGTTGTGCACCATGTGCTGCTTGCGGATTGCGCGGATGTTGCGCACCGCGCTTACGTTCTTGGTCAGGCCGTAGCGCTGCTGGACGCCTGCGTTCTGCCCCGCCTGCGATACGAAAGTGATGGAGCCTTTGGCCATTGCGCCACCATAGGCGCCAAACATGGGCCGATAGTGCACGGGCTGCGGTGTCGGGATGGATGCATTGGGGTCACCCATGGCCGCCATGGCAATGAAACCGCCTTTGAGAATGAGCGCGGGCTTGACGCCAAAAAAAGCGGGCTTCCACACGACCAGATCAGCCCATTTTCCCGGTTCGATACTGCCCACCTCGTGGCTGATGCCGTGGGCTATCGCGGGGTTGATGGTGTACTTGGCAATGTAACGCTTGGCGCGGAAGTTGTCGTTGCGCTGATCTGAGTCTACATTGCCAATACCGCCGCCAGCCCCCGCCAGCCAACCGCGTTGCGCTCTCATTTTGTGAGCAGTTTGCCAGGTGCGGATGATGACCTCACCCACACGACCCATGGCCTGGCTGTCGCTGCTCATCATGCTGATGGCGCCCAGGTCGTGCAGGATGTCTTCGGCTGCAATGGTTTCCTTGCGGATGCGGCTCTCGGCAAACGCCAGGTCCTCGGCAATGCCGGCGTCCAGGTGGTGGCAGACCATCAGCATGTCCACGTGTTCGTCCAGCGTATTCACCGTGTAGGGCATGGTCGGGTTGGTGGAGCTGGGCAGGAAGTTGGCCTGACCGACCACGCGCAGGATGTCGGGTGCGTGACCGCCGCCGGCCCCTTCGGTGTGGAAGGCGCAGAGGCCGCGGCCTTTGGTGGCGGCGATGGTGTTCTCCACAAAACCCGACTCGTTGAGTGTGTCCGAGTGGATGGCGACCTGCACGTCTGCCTCGTCGGCCACGTCCAGGCAATTGCTGATGGCAGCAGGCGTGGTGCCCCAGTCTTCGTGCAGCTTCAGGCCGATGACGCCGGCATTGACCTGCTCGTGCAAGGCGGCGGGCAGTGACGCATTGCCCTTGCCCAGGAAGCCCAGGTTCATGGGAAAGGCATCCGCTGCCTGTAACATGCGCTCGATATTCCACGGCCCCGGCGTGCAGGTGGTGGCAAAGGTGCCGGTGGCCGGGCCGGTGCCGCCGCCCAGCATGGTGGTGACACCGCTGGCCAGCGCTTCCTCAATCTGCTGCGGGCAGATGAAGTGGATGTGGCTGTCGATGCCGCCGGCGGTGACGATGTTGCCCTCGCAACTGATGACCTCGGTGCCGGGGCCGATGATGATGTCCACGCCCGGCTGCGTGTCCGGGTTGCCGGCCTTGCCGATGGCGACGATGCGTCCGCCCTTAAGGCCAATGTCGGCCTTGACGATGCCCCAGTGGTCCATGATCAGCGCGTTGGTCATCACGCAGTCCACGGCCCCTTCCAATCGCGTGCGCTGGCTTTGCGCCATGCCGTCGCGGATGGTCTTCCCACCGCCAAACTTCACCTCTTCGCCATAGCTGCCGGCTGCCAGTGTGTAGTCCTTCTCGACCTCAACAGTCAAGCCGGTGTCGGCGAGGCGCACGCGGTCGCCCACGGTGGGGCCAAAGATTTCCGCGTAGGCGCGGCGTCCAATCGTTGCCATTACAAAGGTCCCTGGGTTAAACCGCGAAAGCCGTACACGATGCGCTCGCCACCGAAGTCGACCAATTCCACGGTGCGCTGTTGCCCGGGTTCGAAGCGCACGGCCGAGCCGGACGCAATGTTAAGCCGCATGCCCTGTGCGGCCAAGCGGTCAAAGCCCAGTGCGCCATTGGTTTCGGCGAAGTGGTAGTGCGAGCCAACCTGGATGGGTCGGTCGGCCGTGTTCTGCACGACCAGTGTGAGCGTGCGCCGCCCGGTGTTGAGTGGATGTTCAGGGCCGTCATGGGGAATGATTTCGCCGGGGATCATGTTTCAGGCCTCAGGTTAGACAATGGGCTGGTGCACGGTGACCAGTTTGGTGCCGTCAGGAAAGGTGGCTTCCACCTGTATGTCGGGGATCATCTCGGCAATGCCGTCCATCACGTCGGCACGGGTCAGAACGGCGCGGCCTTCGCTCATCAACTCGGCCACGGTTTTGCCATCGCGCGCACCCTCCATCACTGCGGCGCTGATCAGCGCCATGGCTTCAGGGTAGTTGAGCTTGAGACCCCGTGCCTTGCGCCGTTCGGCCAGCAGCGCCGCCGTGAACAGCAGCAACTTGTCTTTTTCGCGGGGGGTGAGTTCCATGGTGCTCGATCTGAATATTGGTATTTGGGCATTATTTAGCAATATCCGTGCCCTGACTGAGGCAACTTACATGGCATGGAATCTGCTGCGTGCCGGTGTGCTTATCGAGTCCGAACTTCCACCCCAACCCGACGGGCCGCCGCAGCGCGTGGTGAAAATCCGGCGCGACTACAACAACTGGGTGGCCAGTGAAACCATGGAAGACTATGCCCTGCGCTACACCCCGCAGCGCTTTCGCAAGTGGTCGGAGTGGCGGGTGGCCAATACAGCCTTTGGTGCTGCATCTTTCTTGGTTCTGGAGGCCGTTGGCGCCACGCTGCTGGTGCAATACGGCTTCGTGAATGCCTTCTGGGCCATCCTTGCGACTGGACTGGTGATCTTCTTGGCCGGCTTGCCCATTAGCGTCTACGCCTCGCGCTACGGGGTGGACATGGACCTGTTGACCCGAGGCGCGGGCTTTGGCTACATTGGCTCCACCATCACTTCGTTGATCTACGCGTCATTCACCTTCATCTTCTTTGCGCTGGAGGCTGCCATCATGGCTTATGCGCTGGAACTGGCGTTGGATATTCCGCCGTTATGGGGTTACCTGATCTGTGCACTGGTGGTGGTTCCGCTGGTCACCCACGGTGTGTCGGCCATCAGTCGGCTACAGGTCTGGACCCAGCCGCTGTGGCTCATCATGCTTGTGGTGCCCTATTGTTTTGTTTTGGTGCGTAACCCTGATGCATTTGCCGGCATCATGCACTATGGAGGTGAGTTCGGTGTGGGTGGCGTGTTTGATTTGCACTTGTTTGGTGCTGCGCTGACGGTGGGTATCGCCCTTATTACGCAGATGGGCGAACAGGCAGATTACCTGCGCTTCATGCCAGCGCAAACGCAGCGCAATCGCACGCGCTGGTGGCTGTGCGTGCTGCTGGGGGGGCCAGGATGGATCGTACTGGGTGTGGCCAAGATGCTCGGTGGCGCACTACTGGCTTACCTGGCTATTACGCACAGTGTGCCCACCGACCGTGCAGTGGACCCCAACCAGATGTACTTGGCAGCCTACGAGTACGTGTTCCCTTCACTGCAGTGGGCAGTGGCGGCCACGGCCGTGTTTGTGGTCCTGTCGCAGATCAAGATCAATGTCACTAATGCCTATGCCGGGTCGCTGGCATGGAGCAATTTCTTCTCGCGCCTGACCCACAGCCACCCGGGCCGCGTGGTGTGGGTGCTGTTCAACACGCTGATCGCCTTCATGCTGATGGAGATGAATGTGTTCCAGGCGCTGGGTGATGTGCTGGGGCTGTATTCCAACATTGCCATTGCCTGGATCATGACCGTGGTAGCCGACCTTGTCATCAACAAGCCGCTGGGTCTCTCGCCCAAGGGCATTGAATTCAAGCGAGCGCATCTTTACGACATCAACCTGGTAGGCGTGGGCTCCATGGCGCTGGCCTCGGCGCTGTCAGTGGCGGCGTATCTGGGGGCCTTTGGCGCGGACGCGAAAGCGTTCTCGGCCGTGGTGGCACTGGTTACGGCGTTTCTGGCAGCGCCGGCCCTGGCCTGGGCCACGCGGGGCCGCTACTACATAGCGCGGGCGGCAGAGCCGCGCAGTCCACCCGGTATGCATGTGCAACGGTGCGTGATCTGCGAGCGCGAATACGAAGGCCCCGACATGGCCCACTGCCCGGCCTACCGTGGTGCCATTTGCTCGCTGTGCTGCACGCTGGATGCGCGCTGTGGCGATCTGTGCAAGCCCCACGCGGCGCTGTCGGCACAGTGGTCGGTGGCCGTGCGCTGGTTGCTGCCCAAGCGGGTATGGCCCTATCTGGACACGGGACTGGGGCATTTCATCCTGCTGATGCTCATCATCGTGCCGCTTCTGGCAACCGTGTTTGGCATGTTCTACCGGCAGGAGCTGACGGCCTTGACTGAGGCCACGGGTGGCCAACGCGCATTGGAGGAAGCGCTGCGTTCGGGCTTCTTCAAGGCCTATATGTCGCTGTTGCTGTTGGGCGGCATCGTGGCCTGGTGGCTGGTGCTGGCGCACAAGAGCCGCCAGGTCGCGCAAGAAGAATCCAATCGTCAGACCCATTTACTAATGCAGGAGATCGAGTCCCATCGGCAGACCGATGAGGCCCTGCAAGCTGCGACCGCCACAGCCGAGCGCGCCAAACGGCAGGCCGAGCAGGCCAACCACGCCAAGAGTCGCTACATCAGCGCTATCAGCCACGAACTGCGCACGCCGCTCAACAGCATCCTCGGGTATGCGCAGCTGATGGGCGAAGACGCTTCCATCCCGGCGCACCGTAAACAGGCGGTCAGCGTCATCAAGCGCGGCGGCGAGCATCTTCTCTCGCTTATCGAGGGTACGTTGGACATGGCACACATCGAGTCAGGCAAGCTCACACTCAATGTGAAGCCCATGCAGTTTGCCAACGGCATGCATGAGATTGCCAGCCTGTTTGAGTTGCAGGCAGCTGCCAAAGGATTTGTTTTCAAATTTGAAGTGCAGGGTGTAATTCCCGATTGGGTGCGGGCCGACGAGAAGCGTGTGCGCCAGATCATCATCAACTTGCTAGGCAATGCGATCAAATTTACACGGCAGGGTAGCGTGACCTTCCGGCTGCGATATGCGCGCGAGATGGCACAGGTGGAGGTACATGACACCGGTCCGGGCATGCTCCCCAATGAATTGGAAGAGATCTTTGACCCCTTTGCCCGCGCCAGCAACGCGGCTGTTGGAATCACTGGATCAGGCCTGGGCTTGACCATTGCCAGAATGCTCACCGATTTGATGGGAGGTGAACTCACAGCCACCAGCCAGCTCGGACGGGGCTCGGTGTTCCAGGTACGCCTGTTCCTTCCCGAACTGCACAACCAACCGGGTCAGTCACGGGAACGCCTCGCACCTGTCATACGCAGGCCGCGCGTGGGCTACAGGGGAGCGCGTCGCAAGGTTCTGGTGGTGGACAACGAAGAAGCGGACCGCGAACTGCTGGTGAGCCTGCTTGAGCCACTGGGTTTTGCGCTGCGAGTGGCAGCCAGTGGTCACGACGGATTGGATTTGCTGGCCTGCGGATACGATCCTGATGTCGTCTTGCTGGACCTGGCTATGCCAGGTATTGACGGCTGGGAGACACTGCGCCGCATCCGCGCGTTGGCAGGGCGCCAACCGCAGGTGGCCATCGTCTCTGCCAATGCGTTCGAGCGGGGTGTGGACAACACGCTGGGCATCGCACCCGAGGACTTCATTGTGAAGCCGGTGCGCCACTCCGAGTTGCTGGATTGGCTGGAACGCAAGCTGGAGTTGGTATGGCTGGAAGCGCCGACAGCGTCCATGCTGGAAAGCGTTGCGTCAACGACTGAGCCACCCGCGCAACGGGTGCCCAGCGCTGCACCGCCGCAAGCCGATTTGCTGGCCTTGCAGGATTTGGTGCGGCTAGGGTTTTACAGGGGCATTACCAACAAACTCGACGGCATTCTGGCCACCCACCCTGCCTGTGCTGACTATGTGGAAGCCATGCGCGTCATGGCCCGAAAATTTCAGTTTGAAGCCATGCTGACCCAACTGGAAAGCGAAGTGGATGCCAACCATGTCAGTTGACGCCTGCAGCATCAGCGGGCCGCAGGCCGGCAATTGGGCCACCACGCTGGACCGCGCCAATAGCGATGTAGTGCTGATCGTGGACGATGTGCCCGACAACCTCTCAGTGCTACACGATGCGCTGGACGAATCGGGCTACACCGTTTTGGTGGCCACGTCAGGCGAAGCCGCGCTGCAACGCGCTGCGCAAGCCGTGCCCGACATCATTCTGTTAGATGCAATGATGCCCGGCATGGATGGCTTTGAAGTGGCCCGGCGCCTGAAGGCTCAAGGACAAACGGCGCACATCCCCATCGTTTTCATGACAGGTCTGACCGAGACAGAATACTTGGTGGCGGCGTTGGAGTCCGGCGGTGTGGACTATGTCACCAAGCCCATCAAGCCCAAGGAGGTGCTGGCCCGCATGCAGGTACACCTACGCGGCGCGCGCGAACGGCGACAGACCCGCAATGCACTGGACGCCTTTGGCTACGCCACCATTATGGTGCGCGCCAGTGACGGCTCACTGATGTGGCAAACCCCGCTGGCCCGGGAGCTGCTGGAGCGGTACTGTGGCACGCAGGCGCCGACCACGCCCGAGTTGGTGCTGGTCTGGTTGCGACGCGGCCTGCAACTGCTCTCCTTGGGAGAGCCGCCCAAACTGTCCATCGAGCGTGGAGCGACTCGACTGACCTTTCGGCTGCATCAACAGACTGGCGATAACGATTCATCAGCCGAAGACGGCGACTGGCTAATCGTGATGCGCGAGGTGTCTGACACCGCCGTCATCGACGCCATAAGTCTGTTCTTCAAGCTGACGGCCAAGGAGGCAGAGGTGCTGTATTGGGTGGTCAAGGGCAAAACTAATAAGGATATTGGTGACATCCTGGGTAGTAGTCCCATGACGGTGAAGAAACACCTGGAGCGGATCTTTGTGAAAATGGGCGTAGAGACGCGTACTGCGGCGGCCGGCATGGCCATGACGCGCATACGCCAGTTGCATCCGCAGTTTGAGGGGTAGTTTTCTGGTACTCCAGCAAATGCTGGCAACCCCGGTTGATGAATGTTCCGAGCACCAGGATAGCTGCCACGCTAAAAGTTAAGGTCCGTTAGTGGCTGACCGGTGGCATCAGTCACTGAACCAAGCAAATTCAGGTGCTTTGCAGTTTTGCCAGATAAGGGGAATGTTGTTTGCCAGACCCCACGATGTGCCCTACCCACCACAGGGCAAGGAATCTTTGGAGTTCCACCTGCTCAAAGTTTTCGGTCGTGATGATTTCGTTGGCAAGATAGTCGAATTCGTCATGTTCGACGAGATGTTCTTCCAGCAAGGGATAGGCGCATTGGCTGAGCAGCGCCGCTTCGGTCGAGAAGTGCTCGCCGGCTTGTGCCATGAGGGCTGTGAATGTATTGCTGAATCTCAGGTCGCAATCGGGGGCTGCATTTGTGATGCAGTCGGCCAGTGCATTGCACTGCGCCAGGATGGCCCTGTGCTGGTTGTCCAGAATGTCGTTGCCCATGCTGTAGTCTGGATTCCATAGGATTCGGTTCGGCATTATTTTCCTGTCTGGGGATATCAATACTTAAAAACCCAGCGACTCAACGATGGCCACCAGGTCGGCAAAGCTGGCAGGCTCGAGCTTTGCTGCCAACGCGACTTTGTCCAATCCGTCGCATTCGAATTTTGTCATGGTGACCTCAAACGACAGTTCCTCAATCTCCAGCGGGGACATAAAGCCGATGTGGCAAATGTGTGCAAGGCACAGGCGTTCTGGTTCGCTGAGTTCCAGTCCATGGCGCTTGAGTATTTCCAGGTATCGCTCGGCGGTGCGGTTGAGTTTGCCGCTGATCTCCAGCGTGTTTTTTTGCCCCTCCGCCAGAATTGCCAGCGGTGGACCGAAAAAAACATTGGTCTTCCCGACATTGCGCGTCTTCTCAGACGCCGTCAGGGCAGGGGCAATCCAGCTCGGGTCCCCCCTTTCTGGAGCAGAGTGCGGTGCCGAGGAATTGCCGTCCGTGACTTGTGTCATATCAGTGTTGTGCAACGCCATGCAGCAGTTCGTGTTTGGCGTCCTTCATCCCTTTGGGTAACTGAGGTGGAGTTTCAGGTGCAATCTGGATGAAGCCCCTGTTTCGTGCCCCGTCCTGAACATTGTGCGGGTTATGGCACTCGGTACAGGTAAACCAGCGCTTCTTGCCCGTGCTGGCCCATTCACCGATTCGCTTGCCATGAATGCCGTCCCGCCAGTCACGCATTTTGTCGCCATGGCACTTGCCGCACAGCAACTGCGGCTGGTCAAAGCTGACAGGGTCGCCAAAGTTGTCCACCAGCTTGTTGCGCTGGGTGGTGTGGTGGCAGTCCAGACACCAGATGCGTTCACGACCGTGTTGCAGATTCTGAAGGTCGGGCACCATGGCTGCCATCGTCGGTATCGGGGTCGGTTTTTTACTTGTTGGCAACTTGGGTGGATTGAATTTGGGGCCCACTCCGTTATGACAGGCTACACCGCACATCGGCATCAAGGCGATCTTCTCGGAGCGTGGCTTAACCACCGCGTGCCCTGGTGGAATCTTATCCAGAAGGGGCATTTTCCCCATCGGCACCGTGCCATCGAACGGGTCGCCCCACCACAAAACCGCGCCAGTTAGCGGGGAGCATTTCACGTTAGGCCAGCCAGGCTGAAGATCACGTTTGATGACTTCGGATGCGCCCTTGCGGCTCTCGAAGCAGGTGGTCTCGGGTTGTGGAGCAGGCTGCGAAAAAGCGGAAGAAATCATTCCGCAGCAAAAGGCAAAAATCAATGAGCCGAAAGTGAGTTTTTTCATGATGCTTGCCTCACCGTGAAGCGTTGGTGGCAGTTTTGCCGCCGTTTGAGAAGTCAACCGACTTCTCCGCAGCGCCGCCAGCGTATTTGACATCCCCAACCAGAATTCCGATGGCGCCCTTGAGGAGAATAGTCAAGATGAGGAAACCAATTGCCCAGTCGCCCAGACTCATCACCACTTCGATAATGGTGGGGTAGTACTCGGTCACTTCTCCGATGGGCGTGGGGATGAAGCCGGGCACGATCAGTCCCATGCCCTTCTCGATCCAGATGCCGACAAAGGCCAGCACGCAGGCAATCGGCAGCAGTTTGTAGTTGCTGCGCACGCTGGGAATCAGAAACATCACGAAGGCAACGATCATGAAGACCAGTGAACTCCAGAACCAGGGAACGAGGCTGGTCAGGCCATGCAAACCGAACATTAAATAGTACAGGCCGTTGGCATGCTCGGTCCGCGCATACAGCTCAACCACGATTTCAGACATCGTCAGGAAAAGAGCGAGACCCAGGCACCAGGTGATGATGGTAGCCAGCAGGTTGATTGCGCTATCCTGAATCCACATCTTGGTGTTCTTGCGGATGATCATGAAGGCCAGGATGATCAGGCACGGGCCCGCCGCAAACGCCGTGGTGATGAAGCGTATAGGCATCATGCTGTGGTACCACATGGGACGCGCAGGCATGGTTGAAATCAGGAAAGCCGTGACAGTATGAATGCTGAGCGCCCATACGATGGAGATGTAAACCAGCGGCATGAAGATCTTGTTGTTGACCTGAGTGCCCGTGTATTTCGCATAGAGGTAGTAAAACCCGCAGGCGAAATTGAGAATGAGGTAGCCGGTGAGTGCCAGTACATCCCAGGCCAGCATGGAGCCCGGCAGGTTGAAGATGCCTACAAACGGAAGCATATGCCATAGCCGGTCGGGTCGCCCCATGTGGGCAAAGACAAACAGCATGACCATGCAGACCGCTGATATGGCTAGCATTTCACCCAATACCGTCACTTCGTGCATGGCTTTGTGGTGGTAGACGTAGGCGGGAAAGACGATGGTCACCGCACCGGCCGCCACGCCAACCAGAAACACCAGATTGGCAAAGTACAGACCGTCGTGAATCTGGCTGGTCATGCCGGTCACGATGAGTCCCTCGGTGTTCTGCAGGTAGAACGCGTACAGAGCACCCGCGCTGAGGAGTGCCAGAAAGCCCATCCAGGCATAAAATTTTGCGCCGCCCTTGATGACGTAGCGGGTGTAGTCGGCGGTGAAGTTGATAAGTTTTTCCACAATCAGGCTCCTCAATCGTAGAAGTAAAAGAACTTCGGAAAGGTGTTGAGCTCGGACTTCAGTCGGAACACATTTTTTCTGGCCAGAATCAGGCTGACTTCGCTTTCCGGGTCGAGCAGATTCCCGAATTTGCGTGCGCCCACGGGGCACACTTCGACACAGGCCGGGTAACGTCCCTGGCGCGTGCGCTGCAGGCACCAGTGGCATTTTTCAACCACACCTCGCATGCGCGGTCGGTTGCCCAGGTAGTGCGTCACTGGGTTCATTTCGTCCTTGGGCAAGACGGGGGTGGTCAGGTTGATGCGGCGCGCCCAGTAGGGGCAGGCGCCCATACACATGCGGCAGCCTATGCACCAGTTGTAGTCAATTACGACCGGGCCGTCGGCCTCGCGGTAAGTGGTACGCACCGGGCACACCTTGACGCAGGGCGGTTTCTCGCATTGCATGCAGGCAATCGGCATGTAAGTGGCATCTTTTTCCGGAACAGCCTCGGGCTCATAGTGATACTGTCCTTCAAGAACCTGCCCGGCTGGGGTGTAGGCATTGCCACCGACCTGGATGCCAAGCCCTTCGGGATAGCCATGATCCATTTTGTCTTGCGAGAATTCCCCCCGCTCCATTCTGAGAACCTGGATCCACTCAATGCGCTGCCCTGGTTCCTTGCCACGCGATTGGTTGTTTTCCTCTACGCATGCCTTGACGCAGCGCCGACATCCAATACATTTTCGGATATTCAGGGCGTATCCCATCAGAACGCCCGGTTGCGCCTCAGTGGTGTCAACTGTCACTTTCTTGCCGTACTGGGCCGAGTAGCGTCGCTCAAGCCGGGCGCGGGACTCAGCCTTTTCTGCAGGCGTCATCAGCCGGTAGTTGGTTTGGAAGTGCTCAGCCCATTCTGTCGCAGCCTTCGGGTCGTCCGTCTGTGCCATAAGCGCTGCAGCGCCCATCAGCGAGGACATGCTCAACGTTCCACCGACTGCGAGGAAGTTGCGCCGCGAGTTCTTTGTGTCCGCACCGCCGGGAGCGGTCTGCTCGGGTTGCGCCGGACTTGGGGACGAGCTATCTGGGTTGGAATCAGTATTTGGGCTTTTGTTCGAGGTCAAAATCGTTCTCCAGAATATTGACGCCCATGGTAGAAGGCAGGGAAAAAATCGGTTTGATATGGATCATGATGTTGCCAGTGGTGCAGCGCACCATTTGCTATCAATTGCCGCGTGATCGGCTTATACTTTTACAAACAACTACATATTGGGGAGCGGATGGCGGTACCTGATAGCGAGAAGACAAGTCGGGAATTTTTTTATTGCGGGGACTTGGTTGCCTCTTTGTCGCTGGGCATCGTTATTCGAGATGCTGGTGGAACGATTACGTACGCCAATGCGGCGGCTGAGCGCATCCTTGGGCAATCGCTGGACCAGATGCGCGGAGTTACATCCGTGGATCCGCATTGGCGCGCAGTTCGTGAAGATGCAATCCCGTTTCGCGGCGTAGACCAGCAGGCCATGGTGGCGCTCAAGACGGGCACTGCGCAACCTGACATTGTCATTGGTGTCTACCATCCGAATGCGGACACGCCCATCTGGATCAACGTCAGCGCCACGCCTATCTGGAACACTGCACGGGACACCGTTCTCGCGGTGTACTCGGTTTTCCAGGATATTACGCTGCGGCGAAAAGTGGAAACATCGCTGCTCGAACAACAGCTTCAGTACCGGATTGCCATCGAAACTTCGATGGATGGTTTCATGGCCGTGGATCCGGTCGGACGCATCATCGAAGTTAATGGTGCCTATCAGGCCCTGTCCGGGTATCGCCGTGACGAACTTCTGCGCATGTCCATCATGGATCTGGAAGCTAGAGAGGACCGAGCCGAAACCGAAAAACGGATTCGGGAAGTCATGCACCGAGGCAATGACCTGTTTGAAAGCGAACACCGTACCAAAGATGGTTTGGTATGGCCCGTGGAAGTTGCCCTGAATTATTCGCCTGGTGAGGGTGGAAAATTCTATGCCTTTATTAGAAACATAACGCGCCGCAAACTGTTTGAACAACAAAGCCAGCAATTTGAGGCCTTGGCCCAGTCGTCTCAGGATGCCATCATCGGCAAGACGCTGGACGGCACGGTGACCAGTTGGAACCCGGCCGCTGAAGCCATATTTGGTTATTCAGCCACCGAAATGATCGGGCAACCCCTGCGCTGTCTGTTTCCGTCAAGCCTGTATGGCGAAGAGGCAGACATCCTCGCGCGCATCCAGCATGGGGAGGCTGCACACCATCTTGAGACAGTGCGGCTTCGCAAGGATGGAACGGAGATCAATGTCTCTGTGACCGTATCATCCATTTGCGACCCACGTGGCACAGTTATTGGCGTATCCACGATTGCACGCGACATCACCGAGCGTGTGCGCAATGACCGTATTCAGGGTGCCCGTTTGCGACTGATGACCTGTGCCGCAAGCCATACGCTCAAGGAATTGCTCGTGGCTACGCTGGATGAGGCAGGGGAAATTACCCATAGTCCCATCGGCTTCTATCACTTCCTGGAACCGGACCAAAAGACCCTGAGCCTACAGGCCTGGTCCACTCAAACCACGCGCGCGTACTGCAATGCTGCTGGCGAGGGAAGTCATTACAACATTGATGAAGCAGGTGTATGGGTGGAGTGCATCCGGCTGCGCCAACCGGTGATTCACAACGACTATGCCAGTCTGCCAAACAAACGCGGCTTGCCCCCAGGCCATGCGCCACTGATCCGGGAACTGGTGGTTCCGGTGTTTCGCAAGGGGTTGATTGTGGCCTTGCTTGGGGTTGGCAACAAAGCCACCAACTATTCCCCGCGCGATTTGGAAACCATAACCCTGCTGGCTGATCTGGCATGGGACTTTGCCGAGAGTAAGCGCGCAAACGATGCTCTTCGCGAGAGCGAGGAGCGTTTCCGCCAGGCCATGGAGGCCACTCGGGATGGCGTGTGGGATTGGAATATTGCAACAGATGTCAACTATTTCAGTCCTGCGTGGTATCGCATGCTGGGTTATGAGCCGGGTGAGTTTGCGGCCACATCGGCCCATTGGGCATCGCTGATACATCCAGAGGACCATGAGCGGGTGTTAGCCTGCAACAACGAATGCATTGACAACTTGCGGCCCGACTTCGAGATTGAGTACCGCTTGCGCACCAAGGGGGGCGACTGGAAGTGGCTCCTGAGTCGTGGCAAGGCTGCAAGCCGGGATGCACAGGGACACGCCTTGCGCATGGTGGGTACGCACTTTGACATCACCGAACGCAAGGAAACCGAACTGCAAATCAACTTTCTGGCCTACCACGACCAGTTGACGGGGCTGCCCAATCGCACTCTCTTCTTTGACCGTTTTTCACAGGCCATTTCGTTTGCCAAGCGTAGCGGACAGCAAGTGGCGTTGCTGTTTCTGGATCTTGACGGATTCAAACCGGTTAATGATCTCTATGGTCATGATGCCGGTGACATCGTCCTCAAGATGGTTGCGGACCGATTGCAGAACACCGTGCGCGCAATAGATACCGTGGCCCGCCTGGGCGGGGACGAGTTCGCTGTCGTGCTCGGGCAACTGATTGATTCTGCGGAGGCGGGCTCAGTAGGTAACAAGTTGCTGATGGCAGTCGCGCAGCCGATCACGCTGAGCGACCAGACCACCGTCAACGTGGCGGCCAGCATTGGTGTCAGCGTCTATCCGGACAACGGTAGCGAGATGGATGTGCTTCTGGCCCAGGCAGATTCAGCCATGTACGAAAGCAAGGACCATGGGCGCAATCGCCTGACGTTTTGGAACGGCGTCAATGTGCAGAAGACCAGCGACGCCTTGTGGATCCAAATGGGGGATGAGCATCTTGTCGGGTTCAAGGAAATGGACGACCAACACCGCGAACTGGTTCGTTTGGTCAATGAACTTAACGCGGCGATTCGTGCCAAGGAAGACAGTGCCAATATTGCACTTCGCTTCAGTGGGCTGGTCGAATTTACCAAGTTCCATTTCGCCACCGAGCATCAGTACATGGAGCGCTTCCGTTTTCCAGGCAAGAAGGCCCACGACATGGCACACGGTCGGTTGCTCATGGATATTTCGCACTTCAACGCCATGATCAATCGGGGTGGTGACCTGTTTGTACTGCAGTCCATCAAGGACTGGCTGCTGCACCACATTCAGGCTGAGGATAAGAAGCTCGGCGAGTTCTTGAGCCAACAGGCAACACGTTGACCCCGTGAAGCACTGATTGCATTTTTGGGCGTGGCCGCTCGTGTCGGTTTCTGGAGCGCTGCATCTACAGTGCGGTCAGCATTGCAGCTGCGGCTGAGCTTGCAATCCAAAAAATGCGTCAACCTCGTCGTGAGTCACTTTCCGTACGCCACTCGGCGTATTTCCGCATGCACCGTCCTTCCCTAAAGTCAACCCATCGCTACGCAAAACCTGTTCCTGTAAGGGCGGTGCGCGCAGCGAAGCTGGTTTTCTTTAACTTCGGAAGGTCGCACCCATGTATCGCTCTCATTCACGTCGATTTACGCTGAAGGCACTTACCGCTGCCGTCGCTCTCACCACGCTGTCTGTCGTGCCAGCGCTTGCTGCTGACACCATCAAAGTCGGTATCTTGCACAGCCTCTCGGGCACCATGGCCATCTCGGAAACCGTGTTGAAAGACACCGTGCTGATGGCCATTGACGAGATCAACGCCAAGGGTGGCGTGCTCGGCAAGCAGCTCGAACCCGTGGTGGTGGACCCAGCGTCCAACTGGCCATTGTTCGCCGAAAAGACCAAGCAGTTGCTGGGTCAGGACAAGGTATCGGTGATCTTCGGTTGCTGGACTTCGGTGTCGCGCAAGTCGGTGTTGCCAGTCGTTGAAGAAATGAACGGCCTGCTGTTCTACCCCGTGCAGTACGAGGGTGAAGAGCTTTCCAAGAACGTGTTTTACACCGGTGCTGCGCCTAACCAGCAAGCCATTCCTGCAGTCGACTATCTGATGAGCAAAGAAGGTGGCGGTGCCAAGCGCTGGGTCTTGCTGGGCACCGACTATGTGTACCCCCGCACCACCAACAAGATCCTGCGCGCTTACCTCAAGAGCAAGGGTGTGGCTGACAAGGATATTGACGAAAAGTACACACCGTTTGGCCACTCCGATTACCAGACCATCGTGGCCGACGTGAAGAAGTTTGCCGCAGGTGGCAAGACCGCCGTGGTGTCCACCATCAACGGCGACTCCAATGTGCCGTTTTACAAAGAACTGGGCAACGCGGGCCTGAAGGCAAAGGACGTGCCGGTCGTCGCCTTCTCCGTCGGTGAAGAAGAATTGCGCGGCGTGGACACCAAACCGCTGGTGGGCCACCTGGCTGCCTGGAACTACTTCATGAGCATCAAGAACCCCGACAACACGGCCTTCATCAAGAAGTGGTCAGACTACGCCAAGGCCAAGAAGCTCCCTGGTTCCGACAAACCATTGACCAACGACCCGATGGAAGCCACCTACATCGGTATCAATATGTGGAAGCAGGCCGTCGAGAAGGCCAAGTCCACCGATACCGACAAGGTCATCGCTGCCATGGCCGGCCAGACTTTCAAGGCGCCCAGCGGCATCATGAGCAAAATGGACGAGAAGAACCACCACTTGCACAAGTCGGTGTTCATTGGCGAAGTGAAGGCTGACGGTCAGTTCAACGTGGTGTGGAAGACACCAGGCCCTGTGAAGGCGAAACCATGGTCTCCGTTTATCGAAGGCAACGACAAGAAGCCTGACGAGCCTGTTGCCAAGTAAGTAAGGCAATCGCGGAGGGCGGGCCGCCATCGCAGACGGGGCGATGGCGGCCTTTTAACTAGACAATGGAGAAACTGGCGGATGCCAAAACGATTACACCAGTTGCTGCTGATGGCGCTGCTCTGCATGGCCACGAGCGCCTATGCACTCACGCCGGACCAGGCCAAGGCCATGGCCATCGGCGAAGGCGATACCCGCATCGAAGCATTGCGTGCAGTAGTAGCCGGGGCTGATGACAAGACCGCGGCATTTATACAGGCCTTGTCCGATGACGCGGTCAAGGTGGTGGGGGGCAAGCCGGTAATCGTGAGAGACGGCAAAGCCGTTGATCCGGTAAGCGGCACGGAGAATGTGTTGCCCGATACCGCCGACGATGTGATGAACAACAACCGCATGCGCGGTGAAATTGATACGGCGATGGCATCGCTCAAGCTGCTTTCGACTGACGCCAACGTACGCCTTGACGCGGTGAAGACGCTTCAGGGCGAAGTGGATGAAAGCAAGCTGCCCTTGATCGACAAGGCCTTTGCACAGGAAATGGTGCCCGACATCAAGGACCGTTTAGCTCTGCTGCGTGCGGCCGCGCTGCTGACGAGTTCTGACAAGACCAAACGCCTGGAAGCGGCAAAATTGCTGGCGCAGAGTTCCCAGGCAGCAACCAAGACACTGTTGATCGAACGACTGCCACAGGAGGCAGATGCGCAAGTCAAGGCAGCGCTGCAACTCAGCCTCAGCAAAGTCGAAGCCCGTCTGGCCTGGGGGGATCGGCTGGGTGCTATTTTCAGCGGTATCAGTCTGGGAAGCATCCTGTTGCTGGTGGCATTGGGCCTAGCCATCACTTACGGTCTGATGGGTGTGATCAACATGGCCCATGGTGAACTGATGATGATTGGCGCCTACGCCACCTATGTGGTGCAAGGCGTATTTCAGAAATTCCTGCCCGGCGCGTTTGACTGGTACCTGCTGGCATCGGTACCGGTGGCGTTTATGGCGGCGGCCCTGGTGGGTGCGGCGCTGGAGCGCAGCGTGATCCGCTTCCTGTATGGCCGGCCATTGGAGACCCTGCTGGCAACCTGGGGCATCAGCCTGATGCTGATGCAAGGCGTGCGCACGCTGTTTGGTGCGCAGAACGTGGGGGTGGAGAACCCCAGTTGGATGAGCGGTGGCGTGCAGGTCATGGGCAATTTGTCCTTGCCCTACAACCGACTCGTGATCGTGGGCTTTGCGTTGGCCGTGCTGGGTGGTGTGGCTTTCATGATCGGCAAGACGCGCCTGGGTCTGTTCGTGCGTGGTGTCACGCAAAACCGCCCGATTGCCAGCTGCATGGGTGTCAACACCGCACGGATCGACACCTATGCCTTTGCGCTGGGCTCTGGCATTGCCGGCTTGGCGGGTTGTGCGCTCAGCCAGGTTGGTAATGTCGGGCCGGATCTGGGACAGGGCTACATCGTGGACTCGTTCATGGTGGTCGTTTTGGGTGGTGTGGGCCAACTAGCAGGCACTGTGTATGCGGCGCTGGGTCTGGGCATTTTGAATAAATTTCTGGAAGGCTGGACCGGTGCGGTGCTGGCCAAGATTGCGGTGCTGGTCTTCATCATCATCTTCATCCAAAAACGACCACAGGGGATTTTTGCCATGAAAGGCAGGAGTGCAGAAGCATGAGCACGATCTTGACACTTCCTTCCAAGGAACCCTTATTGACGCGCACCGGTTGGGGTGCGTGGTTGGCGGCCCTGGTCGTGCTGTGCGCGCTGGTGCCTCTGTTGAATCTTGTGGTGCCAGCGGGAAGTGCATTCCACTTGAGCGACTTTGCCGTGGCACTGGTCGCCAAGATCATGTGCTACGCCATTTGCGCGCTGGCCATGGACCTGATTTGGGGCTACACCGGCATTCTGTCTCTGGGTCATGGACTTTTCTTCGCGCTGGGTGGTTACGCCATGGGCATGTACCTGATGCGCCAGATCGGCACGGACGGCAACTACAAAAGCAATCTGCCCGACTTCATGGTGTTCCTGGACTGGAAGACTCTTCCCTGGCACTGGACATTCAGCGACAGTTTCATCGCTACGCTGTTCATGGTGGTGGCGGTCCCGGGTCTGGTGGCCTTCGTGTTTGGCTATTTTGCCTTTCGCTCGCGCATCAAGGGGGTCTACTTTTCCATCATCACCCAGGCCATGACCTTTGCGGCGATGCTGCTGTTCTTCCGGAATGAAACCGGCTTTGGTGGTAACAATGGCTTTACCGACTTCAAGCGGCTGCTCGGCATTGCCATAGCCACCCCGGGCATGCGCATGGTGTTGTTTGTACTGACGGCGCTGACGCTGCTGCTGTTTTTTCTGCTGGGTCGCTGGCTGGTGAACGCCAAGTTTGGGCGTGTGCTGCAGGCCGTGCGGGATGCCGAGACCCGGGTCATGTTCAGTGGTTACAACCCTATTGGTTACAAGCTCACGATCTGGACCATTTCCGCCATGATGTGTGGTGTGGCCGGGGCGCTGTATGTGCCGCAGGTTGGCATCATCAATCCCAGTGAAATGAGTCCGGCCAATTCCATCGAGATTGCCATCTGGGCCGCCGTGGGCGGGCGCGCCACACTGATCGGCCCCATCGTCGGTGCCTTCATCGTGAACGGTGCCAAGAGCTGGTTGACGGTGGCCTACCCGGAGTTCTGGTTGTATTTTCTGGGCGCGCTGTTCATTGGGGTCACGCTGTACCTGCCCGATGGTGTGGTTGGGCTGGTCAAGAAATTGAAGGGAGGCAAGGCATGACTCCCGATCTACTGGAGCAGGGCGCCAAGCGCGTTGAAGCACACAAGGCGGCCCGGGCTGCCATGGCGGGGCAAACCGAATCGGGCGGGCGGGAGGCGGGTATCGGACGTCTGGTGAACGATCGCGAAGTCGACATCACCCACGGGCGGATTCTGTATCTGGAGGATGTGAACGTCAGCTTTGACGGCTTCAAGGCCATCAATAATCTGTCGCTGGACATTGCGCCGGGTGAGTTGCGCTGCATCATCGGCCCCAATGGTGCTGGCAAGACCACGATGATGGACATCATCACCGGCAAGACGCGTCCCGATAGCGGCACCGTTTTCTTTGGCAGCACCATTGATCTGTTGCGCCACACGGAGCCCCAGATTGCGCAACTGGGGATTGGCAGGAAATTTCAGAAGCCCACGGTGTTTGAGCAACTCACGGTGTTCGAGAATCTGGAACTGGCCCTGCACACCAATAAGGGTGTGAAGGCGTCGATGTTCTTCCGGCTGGACTCAGGGCAGGGCGATCGCCTGGCCGAGGTGTTGCACACCATCCATCTGGCCGACAGCGTGGGCCGCTTGGCGGGCAACTTGAGCCATGGCCAGAAGCAATGGCTGGAAATTGGAATGCTGTTGATGCAGGAACCCAAGCTGCTACTACTAGACGAACCGGTGGCTGGCATGACCGATGAAGAAACTGAGCGTACGGCCGAATTGTTTCTGTCGCTCAAGGGCAAGCACTCGCTGATGGTGGTGGAGCACGACATGGGGTTTATCCGCACCATCAGCGATATTGTCACCGTGTTGTGCGATGGTTCGGTGCTGGCACAGGGCACGCTGGATCAGGTGCAAGGTGACGAACGTGTGATCGAGGTCTACTTGGGACGATAACCATGCTTTCAGTCAAAAACATCAACCAGTACTATGGTGGCTCGCACATTTTGCGGGACGTGAGTATCGAAGCGCAGTTGGGCAAGGTCACCGTCATTCTGGGACGCAACGGCGTAGGAAAGACCACGCTGCTCAAATCCATGATGGGGCTGGTACCCATCAAGACCGGCGCCATTGAACTCGCCGGCAAAGCCATCCACCAGGCCACGCCGTACGAACGTGCGCGTGCCGGCATGGGATTTGTACCGCAGGGCCGGGAGATATTTGGTCGATTGACGGTGGAAGAAAACCTGCGGATGGGCCTGGCCTACAAGAGCGCCAGCACACCCATTCCGCCTGAGCTGTTTGAACTGTTCCCGGTGCTTAAGCAGATGTTGGGGCGCCGGGGTGGCGACCTGTCGGGCGGGCAGCAGCAACAGCTGGCCATTGCCCGGGCGCTGGCCGCCAAGCCGAGGGTGCTGATACTGGATGAGCCCACCGAGGGCATTCAGCCCAGCATCATCAAGGACATTGGCCGTGTCATCCGTATGCTGGCCGATCGGGGTGATATGGCGATCGTGCTGGTGGAACAGTATTACGACTTCGCGCAGGAACTGGCTGACCAGTATGTGGTGATGGAGCGCGGTGCCGTTGTCGCCAGCGGCCTTGGCAAGGATATGGAAGTCAACGGCGTGCGCAGACTGGTGGCAATTTAGGCGGGTTGGCTAGGTGGGGCCATGGACCGGTCGGCCGATTTTGCTGCCGGACCTGAGCCGGTTCGCAGCACCAGCCCACCGGCTTGGCGCTTTTGCTCTCCCAGCGAAGCCTTGACGTTGTGCAGTCCGAAATGGGTGCGTAGATCCTGCAGGCTGGCTTGTAGCGCGTGTGCGTCCTGAATTTTGGCGGCATGCTTGAGTAGCACCTGATGCGCGTTGTCGATCAAACGCGCATTCAGGGTTTCCTTGCCATGCAGGATCAGGTTCTTGACTGCCGCGGTGGGGTTGCCAGACATACTCAGGGCCATGGCGGTCTCGGCCATTTCTAGCACCTTGGTTTGCGAGGCACGCATGCAATCGGCATAGGGCGTGTGTGCTACTGCACTGGCTGCCAGAAGCTCGGTTTGTGAGCGGTTGCTGCAAAAGCGCAGGCCAATCGTTTCGACCACTGATTCCACATCGTCCAGCTGGATGGCCTTGTGCGCCAGTTGCGACATCAGGGCCAATACATTGCTGGCGGATTCAAAATCAAACTCACTGGTGCTGACCGTTTTGGCCAGACGACGAACAGCCTCCACCGATTGTGCAAACTGGTGCTGTTGGATCAGATTGAGCGAAATGACGATATCGGACAAGCGTTTGATCCGCAGGTTGTCCGGGCTTCTGTCAATCAGGCGGACAAAGTCGTCGTGACAACGCTGCAGACCTTTTCGGTCGCCGTTTTCCAGTCGTGTAAAGGCTAGCAGGACCAGCGTCTGGCAGTCGAACATTTTGGATTCCAGGCCCAAACGCGTCGTCTTGTCCAGCAGCTTTTCGGCCTCTTTATGGTCTCCTGAGTAGTAGGTCATCATGGCCAGATTTTGCAATCGGCTGACGGAGGCTGGTGTGAGCATGGAGGCCATTTTGTAGGTCTCCAGGGCCTTGTCAAACTTACCCAACTCGAACTGCGCACGGCCCATAACGTCATACGCATCGCTGAAATTGGGGTCGGCGCTGATCAAATTTTCCAGCGTACTGGTGGCCTGCGTGGTTTGCCCGGCATCGAGCTGTGCGCGGGCGACGCCCAGTTTGGCCCACGGCAAGGTCTTGGCCGCGACCACTGCTTGGTAAAGTTTTTGTGCCTCACCCGGGCGTCCGACTCGAAGCAGCAGTTCCGCGCCTACCCGAGCAGCGTAGAGCCAGAACAGGCCTTTGGATTCAAACCTCTCCATGCACAGTTGGGCAGCGCCTTCAAAATTTTCCGCTTCGATAGCGGTAAAAATGCCTTGCAGTGAGACCTTGCGTACGCGTGCGGCGCGCAGGCGCTCGCCCAAATGGGCCGCCTTGTGAGGCTTGAGCAGATAGCCATCCAGTGCGGACTCGGCCGCCTCGGCTACTTTTGCGTAGGTAGCCTCGCCGGTGATCATGATGAAAATGGTCGAAAAAGGTAGCAACTGGTTGCGTCGCAAATCGTCCAGCAAGTCTTGCCCGGAGCTGGCTTCGTTGGAGAAGTGCAGTTCGCACAGCACAAAATCGAAGGGTCTGAATTCCAGCTGGCGCCGTGCATCCATGGCCCTTGCGGCCTGCACCACCGTTCCCACACCAAAATCACGCAGCTGCGCAACCAGGATGGAGCGCGAGGTCGGGTTGCCGTCCACTACCAGGGCAGTGCACTGCGACAGGTCGTCATTAAACGTAGTAGCCATCAGGTGGGATCGGGATGCTCCATGTATTCTTCTGGCTATCTGCACTGCTTTGGCACGATGGCACTGTTATCAAAATGATAGCATTACATGGACCATATTCGGGGGCTGGATGCAGGTTTGCCCCACAATTGTGCGCGCCACGCGTTGCGCAGGGTGCGCAGAAGGGCCATGACGGGCTCGACGACCGGGCCCAGCACGCGTACGACCACGACCTGGGGATGGGGGCTGGTGGCACCGGCGGTGCTGGCTAGTGCATGCAGCGCTATGTCGTTGCGCACACTGTCGAGTGCCTGTTGGCGACGATCGCGGGTCAGGGGCGTTCCACTCGCAAAAAACATGGTTGCGATGCAACGGAATCCGGCCATTCCAACAGGGCTGTTGAGCAAACGGGTGTCACTGGCATCCACTTTTCCACGCTCAAGCCAGACGCCCGGCAGCTCGATGTGTTGTCGCAATGAACCCAGCATAAATGGCTGGTTGGCATGGGGTAACCCTAGCGCGGTTATGTCCCATCCGATCATTTCGGCGCCCGGCGCCAAGTTCAGCGTCAGGTGATTCTCGGCGATGCAGGCACTGTAGCAAATGGTCTCCAGCGGCAGCCATTCCAGTCTGGCTTGCTGGTCGAGTTTTAAGTGCGTGTTCTGTTGGGCACTCAGGCCATCTGAGCGGTAAAAACGCGTGGCACCCGGTGTGGTGATCAGGCCGTGACTTCCGCTTTGGGCGCGCACCCGAATATCCAACGTATCCCCACCGACCAAACCGCCTGGTGGGTGCACCAGCACGTTGTGGCAAACGGCATCGCCTTCGGGGTAGAGACTCTGCAAAATTCGCAGCGGACCGTTGTGGGTGTGGCGCGCTACGGTTCGCTCGGATTCCACACTGTAGTCCAGCGCAAGCTGGGCATGCCAGGACATGGGTCGGTGTTACCGTGGCGGTCGCTTCTCGCGCTAGTGCGCGTCTACCTGTTTGGCTGCAGCAATGGCCGCAGTGGCATCGCCCTTGCCGCCGTTGAAGTACAGATTCATCAATACGGCAGTGATGGAGGCCAGCAAAATGCCAGACTCGATGAGTGGATGGATGTTGTGTGGCATCCACTGTTTGAAGTTGGGGGCAATCAGCGGAATCATGCCGATGCCCAGCGAGATGGCAACAATCAGCGCATTGAAACGGTTGCCCTTGAAGTCCACTCCGGCAAGGATACGAATGCCGGTGGCCGCCACCATGCCAAACATCACCAGCCCGGCGCCGCCCAGTACGACGGTGGGCAACGACTCCACCAATGCGGCCATCTTGGGTAGCAACCCCAGCACGATCAGGATGATGCCGCCCGCCACGCAGACAAATCGGCTGCGTACGCCTGTCAGCGCCACCAGCCCCACATTCTGCGAAAAGCTGGTGTACGGAAACGTATTGAAAAGACCGCCAATCAAGGTGCCCAGACCATCGGTTCGCAGGCCCCGTGCCAGGTCAGGCTGGGAGACGGCTTTGCCGGTCATTTCGCCCAGCGCCAGAAACATGCCGGTCGACTCGATCATCACCACGATCATGACCAGGGACATCGTCAGAATCAGAACCGGGTCAAACACGGGCGTGCCAAATTGCAACGGCAGCACCAGCGCAAACCATTCGGCTTTGGCGACCTTGTCAAAATTCATCAACCCCATGCCCGTCGCCACTGCGCCGCCGATGACGATACCCAGCAATACTGAAATATTGGACAGGAAACCCTTTGCGAATTTGGAGATCAGCAGGATGGATGCCAGTACCAGTGCGGCCACGCCCACACCGCCAAGGTCTGCGTATTTGGGGTTGGGCACGGAGCCTACCAGTGCAAGTCCCTTGGGCACCGGTGCCAACGTTGATCCAGGGGCTGCGGCGGCGGCCGCTGCATCGGCCAGCCACTTGGCATGCTCGGGGTTGACGATGCTGGGAGCGGTCGGGCCGAATGGATTGCCAAAAATCCAGTTGATACCGATGCGCATGAGGCTGATACCAATCACGGCAATGATGGTGCCGGTAACCACCGGTGGGAAGAAGCGCAGCATGCGGCTCACCACTGGCGCAATCAGTATGGCGACCACGCCCGAACCAATGATGGAACCAAAAATCAGTTGCGCGCCCGCTGCGCCCGGCGTGGCATTGGCCATGGCCACCATGGGTGCGACCGATGCAAACGTCACCCCCATCATGACGGGTAGCTTGATGCCGAACCACTGTGTTGCGCCCAGCGACTGGATCAGCGTCACCAGTCCGCAGCAAAACAGGTCGGCCGAAATCAGCATGGCCACTTGCTCGGGGCTGAGCTTGAGAGCGCGCCCCACAATCAGCGGCACTGCCACGGCGCCGGCATACATCACCAAAACATGTTGCAGGCCCAGGGCTGCAAGCTTGCCGGCGGGTAAGTGTTCGTCGACCGGATGGGTTGAAGTTGTCATCTTTGTCTCCTCATGGCCCAAGTGGGCCGGGTTTTTATAAAAACGCGGGCTTAACTCAGCAAATCATTCAGCGTGCGTGCAATCACCTTGGTTGCCCGTCTCAGGTCTTCCATCTCCAGTCGCTCATCAGCACGCTTGGCGTGGGATTCCAGCACCGTGCGTGGCCCTGCGCCATAGATCACACCAGGAATGCCGGCTTCGCAGAACAGACGCACGTCGGTGTACAGCGGCGTGCCTAAGGCGGGAATAGGCTCTCCAAACACCTGCTCCCCATGTTTCTGAATGGCCTCTACCAACGGTCGGTTACCGGGAAGCGGTTGCAAGGCGCGTGCCAACAAGATGCGCTTGATGTCGACCGTGATGCCGGGAATGGCAGCAGCGCTGTCTGAAATGAGTTTGCGCAGCGTGGCTTCGACTTCGGTTGGGTTTTCTTCCGGAATCATGCGGCGGTCGAGCTTGAAGCTGACCCGTCCAGGCACCACATTGGTGTTGGTTCCGCCCACAATGGTGCCAATGTTCAGGTAGGGGTGGGTGATGCCCACTACATTCGAAGTAATGGCCTGGTACAGCGTGTTCTGCTGGTACAGCGCGGTCAGGATGTGGTTGGCCGCCTGTAGAGCGTCCACGCCAGACGCCGGAATGGCCGCGTGCGCCATCTTGCCGTGCACGGTGACTTCCATTTGCAAGCAGCCGTTGTGTGCTGTAACGACCTGGTAGCTAAACCCGGCCGCAATCATCAAGTCGGGGTGAATGATTTTGTGTTTGAGTAGCCAAGCCGGACCGACCTCGCCGCCAAATTCCTCGTCATAGGTGAACAGCAACTCGACGCTGCCCTGGGTTGGCCTGGCCACGGCCTCAAGCGCGCGCACGGCAAAGGCGTAGGTGGAAAAATCGCACTTGCTGACCGCCGATGCGCGACCGTAGATCTTGCCGTTTTCAATCTCGCCGCCGTACGGGTTCTTGGTCCACCCCTCGCCCGGTGGAACCACATCACCGTGGGCATTGAGTAGCACCGTCTTGCCTGCGCCATATTTGCGGCGCACGATAAGGTTGGTGATCGTTTCAAGACCGGCGATGCGTACTTCGGCCTCGGGCACTGCGTGCTTCTCGACGGCAAAGCCAAAACCCTGCAGCAACTCAGCGGTGCGTTCCGCATGGGGTGTGTTGTTACCTGGTGGAGTGTCGGTGGGTACGCGGATCAGCTCTTGCAGAAAGCGCACCTGTTCGTCAAAGTGGGAGTCGATCCAGGCGTCGAGTTGTTCGTAGGTGTTCATGGTGTCGGGTTGGAAAGTTGGATAAGCAGGTGTTGGAAGGCGTCAACGGCCAGTTGCATGTCATCGCTGGTGGTGGATTCCAGCGGGTTGTGGCTGATGCCCGAATTCAGACCGCGCACAAACAGCATGGCCTGGGGCATGATTTCATGCAGCTTCATGGCGTCGTGTCCGGCGCCGCTGGGCATGCGATGCAGTGGAAGACCCAACGCCTGCACGGCGGCTTCCCAGCGCGTTTGCCAAACCGGTGCACTAGGCGCGGCGCTTGCTCGCAGGGTTTCGGTCAAGTTGAGGTGCACGCCGCGGCGCTCGCAGATGTCGCGGGCGGCTTTCAACACGTCCTCGGCCAGCCTGTCGCGCTGGGCATCGTTCGGTGCGCGCAGGTCCAACGAAAACTGGCAGCGACCGGGGACCACATTGATGGAGCCATTGGGAACTTGCAGCATACCCACGGTGCCGACTGAGTCGCTATCCTGCGTGGCGCGTTGCTCGACGAACAGGACGATTTCTGCAACGGTGGCGGCGGCATCGCGGCGTCGGTTCATGGGCGTGGTTCCCGCGTGGCTGGCCATGCCGGTGACCTCGCCCATGTAGCGTACCGAGGCATTGATTGACGTAACGATACCCAGCGCAATGTCCAGCTCGTTCAGCACTGGGCCCTGTTCGATGTGCACCTCGACAAAGCCCTGGTAGTTTTCGGCGTTGCGTTTCAAGCTGCCGATGTCATCCACGCAAAGACCGGCTTGCTGCATGGCGTCGCGCATCGCTGTGCCATCCGCATCGACCTGATCCAGCCAGGCCGGGTCAAAGTCGCCCGTCAACGCGCCCGATCCCAGAAAGGTGGCCTTGTAGCGTTGACCTTCTTCCTCGGCAAAGGCAATAATCTCCAGGTCAAACGGCAGACGCTTGCCTGCCTGGGCCAGCGCCTGAACGCAGGCCAGCGGCACGTAGATGCCCAGTCGGCCGTCGTATTTGCCGCCATTGCGCACCGTGTCATAGTGGCTGCCCGTCAGTAGAGTTTTTGACGAAATGGGTCTATTGCCCCCGTCAGTACTGCGCAAGCAGCTATCACCTTTATAGCAACCGACGACATTGCCGACCGCGTCAATGTGCACTGTGTCGCAGCCCGCCTGTCGCATGTCCAGGCTGATGCGTTGCGCGCAGGCGCGGTGGGCATCGGTCAGGTAGGTGACGGTGAGCTGGTTCAGTTCGGCATAACCTGGGTCGGTATGTTGTGACAGTGTTTCCTGCCAGTCCCAAACCCGGTTGCCCAGTTCAGGTGCAAAGCCAAACAGATCGTTGAGGCGAATCTCGGCGATGCGGTGGATGTTGCGAATGCACTCCTGGCGCTCAAAGTCCGGGTGGCCGTGCAGGCGGCGCTCGAAGGTGGCAATGATTTCCGCCTTGGAGAGGCCGGTGCCGCGCGGACCGCGCACCGCCAGGATGAAGGGGAAGCCAAAGCGCGCGTTGTAGTCACGGTTGAGCTGCTGGATGCGTTCGAATTCTTGAGGGGTGCATTGCGTCAGACCGGCCTTGCTTTGCTCGTGGGCCGATTCGGCGGTCAGGCGCTTGTCCACCATGGCTTTGCCAGCCAGTTCGGGGTGCGCGCGAATCAGGGCCAGTTGGGGCTCGACGCCGGCGGCGTTGAGCACGCCCACCATCGCGAACTTGAGCTGGGCCAGGCTGGCAAAAGGCCGTTGTGCCAATGCGGCACGGGGAATCCACGGAGAGTGTTCGTACAGGCCACTCAAGAGCGCGGTGGCATCTTCGATCGGTGCCGCATTGAGTTGGGAAAGCGTCAGTGCCATGGTTTTTCTATGCCGTGAAGGGGTGGGTGGCTTTCCAGTGCCGGGCAATGTCCACGCGGCGGCATACCCACACCTGGTCGAGTCGGCCTATATGGTCCAAAAAGCGCTGCAGGGCTGTGATGCGACCGGGGCGACCGAGCAGGCGGCAATGCATACCGATGCTCATCATGGCGGGGCGATTGTGGCCAACGGGGTCCCCTTCCGCGTACAGCACATCAAACGTGTCCTTCAGGTATTGGAAGAATGGGTCGGCGTGTGAGTAGCCCTGTGGCAATGCAAAGCGCATATCGTTGCAGTCCAGCGTGTAGGGCACGATGAGTTGAGGCACCACGGTTCCGTCGGTCCTTTTTACCTGCATCCAGAATGGAAGGTCGTCGCCGTAGTAGTCACTGTCATATTCAAAACCACCGTAGTCGGCCACCAGTCGGCGCGTGCGCGGGCTGTCGCGGCCGGTGTACCAGCCCAGTGCCCTGTGGCCTGTGAGTTGTTCAATGGCTTGCATGCCCAACTGCATATGCTCGCGCTCGGTGGCTTCGTCCACATTTTGGTAGTGGATCCAGCGCCAGCCATGGCAGGCAATTTCATGGCCGAGTTCAACGAACGCTGCGGTCAACTCCGGATGGCGTTGCAGTGCCATCCCAACGCCAAACACGGTAAGCGGCAGGCCGCGCTGCTCAAACTCGCGCAGGATGCGCCACACCCCGGCGCGCGAGCCATATTCGTAAATACCCTCCATGCTGATGTGGCGGTCCGGGTAGCTGGCCGGGTTGAACATCTCGGACAAAAATTGCTCAGAACCCGCGTCGCCGTGCAGTACGCTGTTTTCGCCGCCTTCCTCGTAATTCAGCACAAACTGCACCGCCACGCGGGCGCTGCCTGGCCATTGGGCGTGGGGCACGTTCTTGCCGTAGCCCGCCAGATCGCGGGGGTAGGGCGGGGTGGAATCGTAGTGTTTCATGGTTTCAATTTGGCCGGTGCGGGGGACTCCAATGTCAGCGATGCCTCCACGTTGCGCAGATGCTCGTCCATCAGTAGCAAGGCCCGTGCCTCGTCGCGGGCTTCGAGCGCTTGTACGATGGTGGCGTGTTCTTCGTGGGAGTGCTCCGCAGCCCCGGATGACTGGTACATGAGCGTAATCAGCGCACAGCGTGACAGCAAATCCATCAGCATGTGTGCCAGCACCTCGTTGCCCATCAGTTGGGCCATGCGCACATGAAAGTCGCCCAGCAGGACTGTCCGACCGGGTACATCGCCGCGCAGGATCGCGGTCTTTTCTTCTGCAATGTGGTCTTTCAGCGTGCTGATGTGTTCGGCGGTTGCAAGTCGGATGAATGCCTGTGTCATGCCGGCTTCCAGCATGCGGCGTACCGCAAACACCTGTTTAGCCTCCGCGATGGAGGGAGCCGCCACAAAGGCACCACGGGCTGGCTCCATGCGAACCAGTCGGTTTTGTGAGAGCTTGTAGAGCGCCTGCCGTATCAGCGTGCGTGATACGCCAAATTGGTCCGCCAACGTTTGTTCAACCAACTTGGTGCCCGGTTGCAGTCGGTGCTCCACGATGGAGCGCGTGAGCGTTTCGACGATGAAGCCAGTGGTGGTGGAGTCCATGCGGCGCATGATAGCTGCAATCCCCAAAAGTGTATACACTTTGGCGAACCAACCGAAGGGATCGCAAATGGGCTTGAGCACA
>CAIYDK010000407.1 GCA_903924955.1 uncultured beta proteobacterium
CACCCGCCTGGCCACCGCCAGTGGCTTGACCTTGGCTCAGGCCAGTTGCCGCAGTGACATCGTGAAACACTGGAAAAACAAGTCGTGGACGCTGGAAAACAACCAGCCCACGGTCTTTGCGATAGGCCGCTAGAGTCTGGGTGTCAGAGCCCACCTTGTTTTAGTGGAACGCGGGCAAGGCCCGCAAAGCGCGCACACCGCCCTCGCCGATGGATGCTCCAAATCGCTTGACCAGACGCTCGGCCACGTTGTCCTTGCGGGTGTAGTCAACCAGGTCTTCGGCCTTGACGATTTCACGGGCCACAAAGTCCAGATTTCCCAGCTGATCGGCCAAGCCCATATCAATAGCCTGCTGGCCGGTCCAGAACAGGCCGCTAAAAGTCTCAGGCGTCTCTTTTAGACGGTTGCCGCGTCCGGCCTTCACCACACCGATGAACTGTTGGTGAATCTGGTCCAGCATGGCTTGCGCGAACACGCGCTGCTTGTCGGTCTGGGGGCTGAACGGGTCCATAAAACCCTTGTTTTCACCCGCCGTCATGAGGCGCCGCTCCACCCCCAGTTTGTCCATCAACCCGGTAAAACCAAAACCGTCCATCAACACACCAATGCTGCCGACGACGCTGGCTTTGTCCACGAAAATCTTGTCGGCACCAGCGGCAATGTAGTAGGCCGCAGACGCGCAGGTTTCTTCGACCACCGCGTACACCGGCTTGTTGTGCAGCGCCTTGAGGCGGTGGATTTCATCGTTGATGATGCCCGCCTGCACAGGGCTACCGCCGGGTGAATTGATCAGCAACACAACGGCCTGCGCACCCTTGTCTTCAAAGGCACCGCGCATGGCCGCCACGATGAGTTCGGCGCTGGCCTCGGCACCCGATGCAATCTCGCCCTGAATCTTGACCAGGGCTGTGTGCGGTGTCGATGTATCGGCCGTTGCCCCGCCCCGGTCCATGCCAAACCACACCAGTCCGACAAGAAATACCAGCCAACCGAGCCGGATGCCATTGCGCCAGCGGCGTGCCTGACGCTGCTCGGTAATGACCGCCATGGCGAGCGTTTCCAGCGTGGTTCGCTCCCACCCCGGTGCACCGGGCGCTCCGCCTGTAGCCCCATTTGCTTCCATTTTTGTAGCGTTACGCGCTGATTCTGCGGGGGCTGGAGGTGAATTTGACTCCACACCTTGGTTTGCGGGGATCTGGGGGTCGGTCATATCAGAACTCAATTGGTTGCAAGTTGGACGCAGTATGCCAGTGCACGACGCCATTCCGCTCGGTCAGCGCGATCTTTATCAAACCACCGCGACAGGGGCCACCACGGCACTCGCCCGTCTGCGGCCGGTAGATTGCACCGTGGGTGGCACACATCAGCCACTGACCCGTGCTGTCAAAAAAACGGTTGGGCTGGTAATCCATCTCCATCGGCACATGGGCACACTGGTTGAGATAGGCATAGGTTTTCCCCTCGAAGCGAATCGCAAAGCCACGGGACGCGCGGCCACAGTACATCACGTCAAAGGGGACGGCTTCCCCGCCATCCACCAGATCCGTGGAGTTGCACAGCGGCAAAACGCGCTCGGTACTGGTCATGATGCGCTGCGTCAGCCGATCAGGCATGGGTCAAAAACCAGGCGTGCAAGTCTGCCACCGAGTGCGCCACAAAGAGCGGATTCAGCCGCGTAAACGTGTCCGATTCGTGTGCACCGTAGCTCACACCCACGCTGGGGACTCCAGCATTCAACGCCATTTGCAGATCGTGCGTAGTGTCACCCACCATCAACACGCGCTCAGGTGCCACGCCGAACTCCTGCATCAGCTCCTGCAACATCAGGGGGTGAGGCTTGCCCGCCGTTTCATCCGCCGTGCGTGAGCCATCAAACAAGCCCTTCAGTTCAGATGCCTGCAACGCGTCATTAAGCCCGCGCCGGCTCTTGCCCGTAGCCACGGTCAGCACATGGTTGCGCGCTTTCAGATCGGCCAGCATGGGCAACACGCCCTTAAACAGGCTGATATCGTCCTGATGAGTCAGGTAGTGGTGTTTGTAGCGCGCACCCAGTTCAGGGTATTTCTCGACTGGAACATCGGGCGCAGCATGGGCCAGCGCCTGCATCAGCCCCAGGCCGATCACATAGGCGGCATCCTTTTCACTGGGCAAGCGCCCGCCCACATCGACCACCGCCAACTGAATGCAGCGGGTAATGATGGCGGTGGAATCGAACAGTGTGCCATCCCAGTCGAAGGCAATCAGGTCAAATTGTCGGGGCGGTGTCAGGGGTCTGGAAGATGGCATGGTGTGTACAAGCATGTATCAAAAATCAGGCAGGCTGGGGCAGCACCTGGGCTGCAAACTGCGCCAGTTCGTCGGGCAGGTCTGCCTGCAAGGAAAGCACGGCACCAGTGGCCGGATGCCTGCACTGCAGGCGCCAGGCGTGCAGAAACATACGCTTGAGTGCAACGCCTTGGGTACTGCGCGCAAGCGTCTTGTTGTACTCAAAATCTCCGTATTTATCATCCCCCAGGATGGGCATGCCCTCGCTGGCCAGGTGCACCCGTATCTGGTGCGTGCGACCCGTCTTGATGGTGACTTCCAGCAACGAAAATGCCCGCCTGGTACCGCCCACGTCTGGTGCCACGGCACTCAGGGCACGAACCTTGACCAATGTCAACGAAGGCATTCCATCAGGGTGATCCTTGGTCACCACCTTGACGCGTCGCTCGCCATCAGGCAACAGATATTTATGCAGGGGCTTGTCCAGAACTTTCTTGTTGGCCGGCCATTGGCCCGAGACCAGGGCCAGGTAGGTTTTGCCGGTTTCGCGTTCGCGAAACTGATCTTGCAGGTTTTTCAGTGCACTGCGCTTCTTGGCAACCAGCAGTATGCCGCTGGTCTCCCGGTCCAGGCGGTGCACCAATTCGAGAAACTGGGCCTGCGGGCGCGCCATGCGCAACTGCTCGATGACACCAAAACTGACTCCAGAGCCGCCATGCACGGCCACGCCCGCCGGCTTGTTGATCGCCAGCAACTGCTCATCTTCAAACAAAACCACGAAATCGCGGGCCGGTGCATGGCTCCCAGCCTGCGCCGCCACCAGTTGCGCCATGGCCTGTGCCTTTTCAGTGGCGCGTTCGGACACCCGCACGGGCGGCAGCCGAACCACATCACCGTCGTTCAGCCGCGTTTCAGCGGAGGCACGTCCCTTATTAATACGCACTTCGCCGCTGCGGATGATGCGGTAAAGATGCGTCTTGGGAAC
>CAIYDK010000408.1 GCA_903924955.1 uncultured beta proteobacterium
GTACGTTTCAAGCAGCGCCGTGGGGATGCGACGGCGGAAATATTTCTTGCCGTTTTCGCTGCGTTCGGAGAGATTTTCTGAGATTGCTTTCATGGTCCTGTATCACTGGTTTGTGTAACAGGCTGTGTAACAACCGGGGTTTATACCCAGCTGCAACCCCTTGCTTTATAAGGAAATCAAGGACTTACATGAAAGATTTGGATGATGGGGTGGCTGATGGGGCTCGAACCCACGACAACAGGAATCACAATCCTGACTTTATTCAATTTTGAAATGTAGATCATTGTCGATACAATCGTTATAAATCAACAGGTTACTTTTCTTTTTTAATCCAGCACATCACATCGAATGTTGATGTTTATGTGGCAGTATATAGCGTATTTGCCTACAGATTGCCTACAAGTTGCCTACAGATTAAGGGGCGTCAATGAAAAAACAAACTAGCCGCGTCAGGTTGACCTCCGGGCGCATAGAGACTTTCGCGTGCCCTGCTGACAAGCCACAGGCTTTTCTTTGGGACACAGACACACCAACACTGATGGTGAGGGTGACCCCGACAGGCCGTAAGACGTATGTGTTTGAGTCGCGCTTGGACGGTGCGACCATCAGGATGGCGATCGGCACCGTGACGGACTGGCCGATTGAACAGGCGCGGCTGAAAGCCCAGGGCTTGAAAATGCTGGTCGACAATGGGACAGATCCCCGCACAGTAGAGCTCGACAGGCGAACTGCCGCACTTGACATGAAGGCAGCCGCCGTCGCAAAAGTGGAGGCCGCGAAGGCCGCCACCCTGACCGTCGGCGAAGTATGGTCCTTTTACCTGGCGGAAAGAAAAGCACACTGGGGTGACCTGCATTACCGCGACCATGTTGACAAGGCCAAGCCTGGCGGATTACCGTCAGGCCGACGGGGTGGTGGCAAGCAATTGACTAGGCCGGGGCCACTTGCCTCGTTGATGCCGTTGCCGCTCAAAGACCTTGACCAGGACACGATAGTGGCGTGGGCCACCGCCGAGGGCAAAACTCGACCTGCTTCAACTCGGCTCGCCTGGCGCTTGTTAACTGTATTCCTGACCTGGTGTGCTGAGGCCACCGACCCGGTTACAAAGAAGCCGCGCTACGCCGATCTGCTACAACGCTCGAACCCAGCCAAAACAAGCAAGGCCCGCGAGGCGCTGGGCAAGGCCGGGGTAAAGAAAGACGTCTTACAACGCGAGCAATTGAACGTCTGGTTTGCCGCCGTACAACAGTTGCAAAACCCCGTTATCTCTGCCTGTCTACAAATGATATTGCTCACCGGGGCCAGACCCGGCGAAGTGCTGACACTGCGCTGGGTAGACATAAACACCAAATGGAAAGGCATCAGCATCCGGGACAAGGTCGAAGGCACCCGGGAGATACCGGCCACACCCTACATGCTGCATCTTCTGGCCACCCTCCCTCGTCGCAACGCGTGGGTGTTCTCCAGTCCCACAAGTAAGTCTGGGTGTCTGTCGGAACCCAACACCCCGCACACCAGGGCATGCAGAGCCGCCGGGCTGGAGGGGCTGACCTTGCATGGTCTGCGCCGCTCGTTTAAAAGCCTGACCGAATGGCTGGAGGTGCCCGTGGGCGTCGTCGCCCAGATACAAGGGCACAAGCCCAGTGCAACTGCCGAAAAGCACTACACCGTGCGGCCGCTCGAATTGCTGCGCTTGCATCACGAACGCATCGAGGCGTGGATTCTGGAGCAGGCGGGGATCGTGTTTGATCCCAAGGCAACACCCCGCGCTTTGCATGCAGTTGCCGCCTAACCGTCCCAATGGATTACAATGACGAGCATGCTGACCGTTGCCGAGTTGCCAGAGTTCATCCGCACTGCCGACAAGCTGCTGTCTGAATCAGAGCGGCTGGACATCATTCGTTACCTGGCAGAGCGCCCTAAAGCGGGCGATTTGATGGAGGGAACGGGTGGCGTACGAAAACTTCGGTGGGGCCGAGGTGGGCAGGGTAAAAGTGGTGGCGTTCGCGTCATCTACTATTTTCATGACGAGGACATGCCGCTCTACTTGCTGACGTTATTCGCCAAGGGTGACCAGGCCAACCTGTCAAAGGCAGAGCGCAACGAGTTGGCGGGGCTTGTCACGTTATTGGTTCAGATATGGAAGAGGAAATCAAGATGAGTACAGCATTCAACAGCATCAAACGCGGCCTGCTCGAGGCTATCGAACATGCCGAGGGTCGCGCTCCTCAGACCCGCATCCACCGCCCCCGCCCGGTAGACGTGAAGGCGCTGCGAGCGAAGGTACACATGACGCAAGAGCAGTTCGCTGCACGCTTTGGATTCTCTACCGCGACACTGCGGCACTGGGAGCGTGGCGACCGCGCCCCACAAGGTCCCGCGCTGGTACTTCTGAACGTCATTGAACACAATCCGAACGCGGTGATTGACGCCCTCGCCGCGCCCGAGCTGGCAGCCGCCTGATCCCTTTCACCCCGGCTAGGCCCGCGACCCGAAGGGCGGGATAGCTGCATCCTGCGAGACCCATCCCCATGTCAGGCATCTCACCGAACTATGACGACTGGCGCAAGTTACCTGCGATTCAAATAATGGACCTTGCGATATTGATGCAAGGCTTCGATCCTAGGGCGGTCGCACTGGGGGAAGTCGTTGTCCGGGATCCAGATGA
>CAIYDK010000409.1 GCA_903924955.1 uncultured beta proteobacterium
CTCGGCATTGAAGCCGGCAAACACCTTGGCAAATACCGGAATGACAAACACATTGAGAATGACGACGGCCACGGCCATGGCAATCAGCACAAAGATGGGGTAGCGCATGGCCTGCTTGATGCGCTCGCGCACATCGCGCTCGAACTCCATGTGCTCGTTCAGGCGCAAAAAAACCTCGGTCAGGCGGCCGGTCATTTCGCCGACCCGGATCATGGAGACATAAAAGCCCCCAAACAGATCCTGATGGCGGGCCATGGCGGCCGACAGCTCGCGGCCCTGATCCAGGCTGGAGCGAATGTCCTTGAGCAACTCGACCATGGCCGGCTTGACGGCCGATGCCTGCAAACCCGAAAAGGCGCGCAGGATGGGCACACCCGCTTTGTTGAGGGTGTACATCTGGCGCGAGAACACCATCAGGTCTTCGTCCACAACCGGCTTGCGGTTGATGCGTGTCCACCAGGTTTCCGATGTGGTTTCGACCTCGACCTTGGCGGGCGCAATGTGCACGGGTGCCACGCCTATGGCCTTGAGCTGGTCGGCCACGCCGTTTTCGGTCATGGCTTCTAACTGGCCATTGACTGCCTCGCCCCGGTTGTTGCGCCCCCGCCATTCGTACAGTGCCATGCGGATCAGTCCTCGTCGTCCGAGTCACCCACATCAAAGCCGACTCGCAAAGCCTCGGCCATCGAAGTGCGACCCTGGCGCACCAGGTCCAGGGCATGAAAGGCCATGGTGTGGCCCTTCATGCGTTCGCGCGCCGTGCGCATAAAGCTGGCCGGGTCCGAGCGCGAGGCGGCCTGCGTCAACTCAGCGTCCATTTCCAGCAATTCGTAGACACCCTGGCGCCCCGAATAGCCGGTGCCGTTGCAGGCCGAGCACCCCATGCCGCGCTTGGGCGTAACCGTGTCACCTGCCTCCAGCATCGTGTCAAGCCACGACCGCTCCTGCGGCGTGGGGTGATGCGGTGCGGCACACTCTTTGCAGTTCAAGCGCACCAAGCGCTGGGCAATGACTGCTTGCAGCGAAGTGGACACCATGAACGGTGGCACACCCATGTCCAGCAAGCGAAACGGCGTGCTCATGGCGTCACGCGTATGCAGGGTCGACAGCACCAGGTGCCCGGTAATGGCGGCGCGCATGCCGATTTCGGCGGTCTCGGCGTCACGCATTTCACCCACCAGCACCACGTCCGGGTCCTGGCGCAGCACGGCACGCAGCACGCGGGCAAAGGTCAAGTCGATCTTGTCATTGACCTGCACCTGTGAAAGGCCGGGCAAGCGGTACTCGATCGGGTCTTCGACGGTGATGACTTTGAGCTCGGTCGCATTGATTTCGGCCAGCGCTGCATACAGTGTGGTCGTTTTACCCGACCCGGTGGGGCCCGTCACCAGCACCATGCCAGCGCTGCGGCCCAGCACTTCACGAAAACGCTTGAGCATGCCGTCGGGCATGCCAATGCTGTCGAGCCGGCGCATACCGCCGCCCTGGTTCAGCAGACGCATAACCGCTGCCTCACCGTAGGCCGTGGGCAAGGTGGAGAGGCGCACATCAATGGTGTTGTCCTTGATCCGCACGCTAAAGCGGCCGTCCTGCGGCAGGCGCTTCTCAGAAATATCGAGACCCGCCATCAGCTTGAGCCGCTGCGCCAGCGCCGCTCCAATGCGCTTGTCGGCCTTGGTCTGGGTTTGCAGCACACCGTCCACCCGCACACGCACCTGCAAGCCGTCTTCTTGTGGCTCGATATGCACGTCTGACGCGCCAACCTGCATGGCATCTTCAAACAGCGACTGCAATAGCCGCACAACAGGCGCGCCTTCCAGACCAACGGACGCGCTGAGTTCGCCAAAGTCAACCGCATCGCCGATGTCTTTTTCCAGAGCGCGGGCCAGACCGCTGATTTCTTCGGTACGCCGGTACAGCCGGTCAAACGCCAACGCCAGTCCGCTCTCGGGCACCGCCGCAATGGCAACGTTGCGTTTGAGAATGCGGGTCAGTTCGTCAAAGGCAAACAGGTCCAGCGGGTCGCCCAGCGCCACCAGCAACGTGTCGCCCTTGTCCTCCAGCACCAGGGCCTTGAAGCGCCGTGCAGCCGACTCGGGCAACAGTTTGACTACGTCGGCCCGAAACGGAAACGTCTTGAGGTTAACGAACGGAATGCGCAGTTGGCGCGCCAAACCGTTGGCCAGCAGTTCTTCGGTGATGATGCCGGTCTCAATGAGCAGGCGGCCCATTTTTTTGCCGGTGGTGCGCTGCAAATCGAGCGTTTGTTGCAACTGCTCTTGCGAGATCAGGCGCTGCTGCACCAGCACATCGCCAAGACGCAGTTTCTCAGGCCGGCCTGGCGCCGGTCGCGGTGCCTCCGGCGCGGCGCTCGCGCTAGCTGCCATGTTCATGCCGTTGATCCTTGTGCGTTGAGGCAAAAATAATAGCACGCGGCACAGGCAGGGCTCCTGACGCAGCGCTTATGACGCAAAACGTCGGGCTTATACTTCACCAAACACCTCCTGGAGAATCCCCATGAAACGCACCCGACAAGCCGGCTTTACCATTATTGAATTGGTCATGGTGATTGTGATTCTGGGTATTTTGGCGGCGATTGCGCTGCCCAAGTATGTGAGCTTGCAGACCGATGCGCGCAAGGCGAAGTTGAATGGGGCCAAGGGAGCCATTGCATCCGCGATGGCCATGTC
>CAIYDK010000410.1 GCA_903924955.1 uncultured beta proteobacterium
GCGGCAATATGGCGCGCACCATCTCCATCGCGGAATTCGTCGATGTATTTCATGGCTGGGCTTCTGCCTGCGCCAGTTCGGCAAACAGCGCCAGCGTGCGCTGCGCCTCCTCGGGGTCGATCTTGCCGATGGCGTAGCCCACATGGATGATCACGTAGTCGCCCACCTGCGCGTCGTCCACCAGATCGATCGAAATTTCCTTGCGCACCCCGGCCAGATCAACCACAGCGCGCAGACCGGGCAAGAGTTCCACCACGCGGGCGGGAATGGCTAGACACATGATGGGTTCCTTGGTGTGCTATGTAAATGGTAGCTGCTTGCGCTTGTTGCACAAAGCTGTCGGCTTGTTTTGTTGTTGGTACACCAGCAGCGCAGGGTTTTGGAATCCGACCCCCATAAGCCGGGGATGGATGGGAATTGCCGGCGTCGTACAAGACCGTAAGATTTGTGGCGCATAGGGCAGCGCCCGGATGGCTGCCGTGTATTGTTAATTGCGCTCATTGAATTTTTGCGCTCTTGGCAAGGTTGTGGCGTGCGCAAAGCAACTGCACGTTCTCTACTTTCACTGATGTGCCTCCTCTAGAGAAGGGCAGAATGTGATCGAAGTGAAGCTCGTCTGAAGCGCCGCATGTCACACACTTACCGCCATCGCGCGCCCACACTTCGAGCTTGACACTGGTCGGAATAATGCGACTGCGCACAACAAGCCGACTAGGAATTTCTTCTGCTGCTGATTCATCAGATACGCTTTCAACTGCCGCAAGCTTGAACTTGAAAACATTTCTGGTGCCGTTGTTAACAATCCAAGAATCTACCAAGTGGAAAAATCCGTTGTCGGTCCAAATACCGGCCTTGATCTTTTCGTAAACCTGAACAATGTCAGGCCCTTTTTCACCACATTTGAACCGCTGCGCTGCCTGATGAAACTTCCCGTTCTCAGTTAGAGTGCCTCCAGATTGTCGCTCGGCTTGAACCTCATCGTGATAGGGAGCGTTTGGGCGCACTGACATAAGAATCACAGAATGGTGCCCCTTCAGTCGAAAATTCATGCCGCGCTGGAGACTGGTGCCTTCTTTTTGGCACATATCAATGTAGGAGACGACATTACCTCTCATGCGTCAATTCCGGACAGCGCATAACTTGATGCAGTTGATCGCCTAACGTGGAATTCCCATGTTGGACGAGCAAATAAGTTGGCTAGTGAATGACTTCGTTGACCATGTTTGCAGTCAAGGGAGTTCCGGTGATGCTTCTCAATCGTCATAAATTTGCTATTCATTTAGTAGCTCCCTATGCACATTCCACGAGCGCTACAGCCGAATTTTGATTTGGCATGGTGCTGGAAACCGTGTTATTGGGGTCAGAGTCCTGGACTTGGGGTTTTGCCAAAATGCCCCGGGCGTCAGGTGAGTGCGCGCAACGGCTTCATCCACGACTGCGGCGTCGTGCCAGTTTGTGTATGCCGACCTGTTGGCCCGCTCACTCATAGTGGGTCCACATTCGCAATACACGGACGGTCCTCTCTTTGGTGAATACCTCGTAAACCAGTCGATGCTGGATGTTGATGCGGCGCGAGTACGCACCAGCGAGGTCGCCGACCAGTTTCTCAAATGGCGGTGGGTTTTGCAGTGGAGCGTTGGCAAGAATCGCAAGCAGTTCTTGCGCCTTTGGCTTGAGGCCGCTTGCCGCAATCTTCTTCGCATCCTTGACTGCCTGCTTGGCAAAAACGACCTCCCAGTTCACCACTTCAGTGCCTTCGCACTTTTTGCTAACGGCTCCGCCATACCTGCCTTGATGGATTCGCGCATGCCCGGCACCGCAAGCAAGTACAAGGTTTCTTGAATTGCACTCCAGTCTTCAGCCGACAGCAAAACAGCACTTGTTCGCTTTCCCGAAATGATGACCGGTTGATGGGACGCTGCCGTCTCATCAATGATTCGGTACAAATTGGCGCGGGCTTCGCTGGCGGTAAGTGACTGCATTTGGGTCTTCCTCAGAATTGAATCTAATGGTACGCACTTGCGTACGTACTGTCAATGCAAGATCCGAACACAGAATCGCGGGCCGCAACCCAGGCCTGACCCAGCGCCAGCCCGGCATCACCGCACGATAGGCTCTTGGTTTGCAGCACGTTCAAACCCGCAGACTCCAGTTGTGAAACGATGCGGTGCGTCAGGATGCGATTAAAAAAGCAACCGCCGCCCAAGGCCACATCACGCACTTGTTGCAGGTGCGCTTGGGCTACTGCGTGGGCGCACAGGGCACCGGCCAGCGTCAGGTGAAAGCACGCGGCGGCCGCCTCCACGGCTTGTGCATCATGCACATCGACATCCAGCACTTCTGAACGCAGCAGGGGTCGCAGGTCGATTTCGCCGCCGGGGCTGATTGTCCAGTTCGTGGGGTCGACCGCCACATGGTGTTGCTTCAAATGGCGGGTAGCGGCCTGCTCCAGGGCGACAGCTGCCTGTGCTTCGTGCGCCTGTCGAATGCTCAAACCCAGCAGGCCGGCTATGGCATCAAACCAGCGCCCGGCTGCCGTGGTCTGCGGACAATTAATGCCACGCGCGAGCATGGTGTGGATGGTGCGTGCCGCTGCTTCGCCTACTGCGTGTGAGAGGCGCGGAACAATGCGCTGCGCCTCGCCGCAATGGTGCAGCAGCGAGGCCGCCATGCGCCAGGGTTCCCGTGCGGCGGCATCGCCCCCGGGCAAGGCGAATGGGCTCAGGTGGCCCACGCGCTCACAGCGTGCGCCATCGACCAGCAGCACTTCACCGCCCCAGGCCATGCCATCCGTGCCCAACCCTACGCCATCGAGCGCGATGCCAATCGCCGGGCGTTGCACGCCATGCTCGGCCAGCACCGCAGCGATATGGGCATGGTGGTGCTGAACCGCAATCGCGCTCACTCCGTGTTCGTGGGCCAGCCGCAGGGCCAGGTGGGTGCTGAAAAAATCCGGGTGCAGGTCATGGGCTACGGCGTCGATGGCGCCGTCCGCCTGTTCAAGCAGGGTGCAGACGGATTGCTCCAGCGCTTCGCAGGCCGACGGGTCCGACAGATCGCCATGCTGCGCCGACCATAACGGCTCGCCGGGCGCTTGCGTGTCGAACAGGCAGGCGGCGTTTTTGAGGAAAGCGCCGCAGGCCAGGATGCGTGCCATGGACTAGCGCTGCCCGGCTTTGAGTTGCGCCAGTTCCGCTTCCAGCGCCGCAATGCGGGTTTGACGGGCATCGGGTGCGTGGTGGTGATGGTGCGCGGGATCAATCAGCAGCCAATCCAGCCAGGCCTGCATGCCTTCACCGGTGGTGGCGGACAGCTCCAGAATGGTGATGCCCGGGTTGACCCGGCGCGCGTAGTCCTTGCAGCGCGCCACGTCAAAGGAAAGGTGGGGCAGCAGGTCGATCTTGTTCAGGATCATCAGCTGCGCGCAAGCAAACATGTCGGGGTATTTGAGCGGCTTGTCCTCGCCCTCGGTGACCGACAGGATGGCAACCTTGGCCTCTTCGCCCAGGTCCCACAACGCCGGGCACACCAGGTTGCCCACGTTCTCGATGAACAGCAGGGATTGCGGGGCATGGTGGTGGTGATGGCCGTCATGATGATCGTGGTCATGGTGGTGATGCCCATCATGCCCATGGTCGTGGTTGTGCAGTTGTGCGTAGGCGCTGGCCACCATGGGCGCATCCAGATGGCAACCCTTGCCGGTATTGACCTGGATGGCGGGTGCACCGGTGGCGCGGATGCGGTCGGCGTCGAAGCTGGTTTGCTGGTCGCCCTCGATCACCGCCACGCTGACGTTGGGTGCGTGAGCTTTCAGCGCATGGATGGTGGCGCACAGCAGGGTCGTCTTGCCCGATCCGGGGCTGGACACCAGGTTCAGTGCGCGCACGCCATGCGCGGCAAAGTGTGCGCGGTTGTGCGTGGCCACTGTGTTGTTGGCGCCCAGCACATCTTCCTCGATCTTGATGGTGCGCTGTTGCGTCAACCCGGGCACCGACACCCGGGCCGCACCGGCGCCAAAGTGCAAATCACCGGTGGTGGGGTGAACCTCAGGACTTGAATCCGGTTTGCTGGTTCCGGTATTGCTGCAGCCGCAGACGACACACATGGCATTTTTCCTTTTGTGTTCGTTCGTTAAGTTTATTCAACCTGCATGTCCACCACCCGCAGCTCCGTGCCGCCAGTGGGTTGGAGTTGAAAGCCGCCGCAGTGCGGA
>CAIYDK010000411.1 GCA_903924955.1 uncultured beta proteobacterium
GCGGCCTCCATGATGGCGATGATCTGCTCCAGATTGTTGACGTTGAAAGCGGGCACGCCGTAGCCGTTTTCGGCAGCGTGGTCCAGCACTTGGCGAAGGGAAACAAAAGCCATGAAAATCTCCTTTATTGAAACCTTGCGGGACAGACCTTTAGCTCTGTCCTCAACTAATCAAATAGGGCTCTAGCCCCCTTACAGCATGCGCGAGCAGCTATAGAAACAATAGCAATTTACTCGGCAGCGCGCTTCTGCAAAATCTCGAATGCGGGCAAGGTCTTGCCTTCGAGCACCTCCAGAAACGCCCCGCCACCGGTGGAGATGTAACCGACCTGATCCTCAATACCGTACTTGGCAATGGCGGCCAGCGTGTCGCCTCCGCCCGCAATGCTGAAGGCGCTGGACGCGGCGATGGCCTGGGCAATCACCTTGGTGCCGTTCTCGAACGCGGGAAACTCAAACACGCCCACCGGTCCGTTCCAGACGATGGTTCCCGCTTGCATGAGTTGCGCGGCCAGTTTGGCAGCCGTCTCGGGGCCAATATCCAGAATCAGGTCATCTTCCGCCACGCTGGTCGCCGCCTTGACGGTTGCCACGGCATCGGCTGCAAAGGTTTTGGCCGTTACCACGTCGGTGGGAATCGGCACCTCGGCACCGCGCGCCTTCATGGCATCAATCACGGCTTTGGCATCCGCCACCAAGCTCGGTTCGGCCAGGCTTTTGCCAATACTCAGACCAGCGGCCAGCATGAAGGTGTTGGCAATGCCACCGCCCACAATCAGTTGGTCCACATTCTTGGCAAGGGCTTGCAGAATGGTGAGTTTGCTCGACACCTTGCTGCCGGCCACGATCGCGACCAACGGGCGTTTCGGGCTGGCCAGAGCTTTGCTGATGGCGTCAATCTCAGCCGCCAGGAGCGGGCCAGCACAGGCAATCGGCGCGTATTGGGCGATACCGTAGGTGGTGCCTTCAGCGCGGTGGGCGGTGCCAAAGGCGTCGTGGACAAAAATATCGCACAGGCCGGCCAGTTTGCGACCCAGTGCCTCGTCGTTCTTCTTTTCGCCGACATTGACACGGCAGTTTTCGAGCATCACGATCTGACCGGGGGCAACCGCCACCCCGTCGACCCAGTTGGCCACCAGTGGCACCTCACGGCCCAGCAGCTCGCCCAGACGCTTGGCCACCGGGGCCAGCGAGTCGGCTGGTTTGAACGCGCCTTCCGTGGGACGGCCCAAGTGGCTGGTGACCATGACCGCCGCACCGGCGTTCAGTGCCATCTGGATGCAGGGCACGGAGGCCCGGATGCGTGTGTCTTCGGTGATAAGGCCCATCGCGTCCTGCGGAACATTCAGGTCAGCGCGGATAAAAACACGCTTTTGATCGGCAAAGCCGCTTGCAATGACATCGGCGAATCGCAATACTTTCACAATCCAACTCCTAGATAAATAGGGGCTCTAGCCCCCGCAAATAAAGCGTGAGTAGCTATTAATTCAGTAGCACCGAGCAATCCGGAATCACACGATCCGGTGCGCTGGCTTCAATCGGTTGGCCCATGTTGTAACCATAGGGCAGCGCCCAGACGCGTACGCCTGCGTTGCGCGCGGTAGCCACGTCAATGCTGGAATCCCCGACAAACAGCGCGCGCTCGGGCGGCACCCCAAACTGGCTCAGACAGCTGTGGATGCCCATGGGGTCCGGCTTTTTGGCAGGAAAGGTGTCGCCGCTGACCACCGCATCGAGCATTGGCATCAAACTGTGGGCATTCAGCACCGTGCTGGTGTAGCGGCCCTCCTTGTTGGTGACCACCGCCAGTTTGACGCCCTGCTGGCGCAGTGCCGTCAAGGTTTCGCGCACTTGAGGGTAGAGCCGGCTGCGGGTGCCGCAGCGCTGCTGGTAATGCTTGTCAAAGCGGGACACGCTGAGCGCCAGGCTGTCGCTGGCGCGCACCGTCGCAACGGGTACTTTCCCGCTGAACGCCAGCGCCTGGATCAGCAGCTCCCGCGTGCCGTGGCCAATCCAGTCATTGACCTGCTGCTGGGTCACCTCGGGCAAGTCAAAGTAACGCAAGGTGTCGTTGGTGGCGTCAAAGATCTCGGGCGCCGTTTCCACCAAAGTGCCGTCCAGGTCAAACATGATCAGGTCAAAAGATTTCATCGTGCTAAACCCTGGGCTGTTCAATTGGCGGCAACCACGATCTGGTCTGGCAAGGCCACTGCATTGCGGTGGGCTGCGCGGTGGGCCAGCGTACGCGCGGCATCCACCACGCGCTGAGACGTAATGCCAAAGTGCGCATACAAGTCCTTGGCCGGGGCCGACTCGCCAAAGCTGGCAATACCCACCACCACACCGGTGCGGCCCACGTATTTGCGCCAGAAGTCCGGGTGCGCCGCCTCAATGGCAACGGCGGGCAGCGCCAGTGGCAGCACCGACTCCTGATAGGCATCGCTCTGGCGGTCAAACACGTTAGAGCACGGCATGGACACGACACGGGTGGCAATGCCCTCCACTGCTAGGGCCGCCTGGGCTTGCATGGCCAGCTCGAGTTCAGAGCCGGTCGACACAATCACAGCCTGTGCGCCTTCCATATCGGACAGCACGTAACCACCCCGGCGGATGCTTTCGGTCATGGCGACGACCGTGCTGGCGTCACCCGTCAGACGTGGCAGATTCTGGCGTGACAAACACAAGGCGCTGGGGCCATCCTCGCGCTCGATAGCGTGCGTCCAGGCCACCGCGGTTTCCAGCCCATCCGCCGGACGCCAGACATCGAGCCCCGGGATGATGCGCAGGCTGGGAATGTGCTCCACGCTTTGGTGTGTGGGGCCGTCTTCACCCAGGCCAATGCTGTCGTGGGTAAACACATGGATGACGCGCAGTTTCATCAACGCGGCCATGCGGATCGCGTTGCGACTGTAGTCGCTGAAGGTCAGAAAGGTGCCGCCATAGGGGATATAGCCACCGTGCAGCGCAATGCCGTTCATGATGGCGGCCATACCGAATTCGCGCACGCCGTAGCTCATGTGGTTGCCCCACTGGTCACGGCCCGCCTTCACGCAACCCTTGAAGTTGGTCAGGTTGGAGCCGGTCAGGTCGGCGCTGCCGCCAAAGAATTCGGGCACCAGCGGTGCCAAAGCGTCCAGCGCATTCTGGCTGGCCTTGCGGGTCGCCACGGCGTCGGCTTTGCTCGCAATGGCGGCCAGCACCTCAGGCAGCTTATGCGCAAACGCTGGCAGCAAGTCGCCGGCCATGCGGCGCTCAAACTCAGCCGCCAGTGCGGGGTGGCGAGTGCGGTAAGCGTCAAAACCGGTGCGCCAGGCGTGCTCTGCCGCCTGACCGCGCTCGACCGCATTCCAGGCTTGTGCAATGTCTGCCGGAATCTCAAACGGGGCATGGTCCCAACCCAAAGCCTGGCGCGTGGCCGCCACCTCAGCCGCACCCAGCGCCGCACCGTGGACATCGTGCGTGCCGGCCTTGTTGGGCGAACCCATGCCGATAACGGTTTTGCAGCAAATCAACGTCGGCTTGCCCGTCGCCAACTGGCCCTGTGCCTTGGCGGCTTGCACCGCCGCATCCAGCGCCTGCGGGTCATGGCCATTGATGTCGGGGATGACGTTCCAGCCATAGGCCTCAAAGCGCTTGGGCGTGTCGTCGGTGAACCAGCCCTCCACATGGCCGTCAATCGAGATGCCGTTGTCGTCGTAGAACGCCACCAGTTTGGACAGGCGCAGCGTACCCGCCAGCGAGCAGGCCTCGTGGCTGATGCCCTCCATCAGGCAGCCGTCGCCCATGAACACATAGGTGAAGTGGTCAACGATGGACTGCTCCGGCTGGTTGAATTCACTGGCCAGCAGCTTCTCGGCCAGCGCCATGCCCACGGCATTCGTCAAGCCCTGCCCCAGCGGGCCGGTGGTGGTCTCCACACCCGGGGTAACGCCCACTTCGGGGTGTCCGGCGGTCTTGCTGTGCAGTTGGCGGAATTTCTTCAACTCGTCGATGGACAGGTCGTAGCCGGTGAGGTGCAGCAACGCATACATCAGCATGGAGCCGTGCCCGTTGCTCAGCACAAAGCGGTCGCGGTTGGGCCACAGCGGGTTGGACGGGTTGTGGCTCAGGTGCCGGTTCCACAACACCTCGGCAATATCGGCCATACCCATGGGTGCGCCCGGGTGGCCGGACTTGGCCTTTTCGACCGCATCAACAGCCAGCATGCGGATCGCTTTGGCCATCTGATTGGCCATGTCGGGGGTTGGGTTGTTCATTTCATTCATCCTCAGAAAGTGTTGCTCTGGGCAAAAGCGTGCCCGATACCAGAAATGCCGTGGAACCGGCTAAGCCGGGCCACAGGCATTGCCCCCTTGAGGGGGGAACGGGCTACACGCAGTCAGCCCGGACGGGGGTGTTACTTCTTCTTCCGGTCCATCATCCGCCACACGAAGGGTGTGAAGATGAGTTGCATGGCCAGTTCCATCTTGCCGCCGGGCACCACGATGGTGTTGGCCCGGCTCATGAAGGAAGCATCAATCATGTTGAGCAGATACTGAAAATCGATGCCCTTGGGCTGTGCAAAACGGATCACCACCATGCTCTCGTCGGCACTCGGAATGTCCCGTGCAATGAACGGGTTGCTGGTATCCACCATTGGTACGCGCTGGAAGTTGACATGGGTGTGCATGAACTGCGGGCAGATGTAGTTCACATAGTCGGGCATGCGGCGCAGGATGGTGTCTGTCACCGCCTCGGTGCTGTAGCCGCGCTGCTTCTTGTCGCGGTAAAGCTTTTGAATCCACTCCAGGTTGATGACGGGGACCACGCCCACCAGCAAGTCGGGGTGCTGCGCAATGTTGACCTCGGGTGTGACCACGGCCCCGTGCAGGCCTTCGTAGAACAGCAAGTCGGTGTCGGCGGGCACGTCTTCCCACGGCGTAAAGGTGCCAGGGTTCTGCTTGTAGGGCGCAGCCTCATCGGTGTCGTGCAAATACTTGCGGCGCTTGCCCTTGCCGGTGGCGGCGTAGTCACGAAACAGGGCTTCGAGCTCCGGGAACATATTGTTCTCCGGCCCGAAGTGGCTGAAGTTCTTGTTGCCGGCTTTTTCGGCCTCGACCAGACGCAGCTTCATCTCGGTGCGGTCATGTCGGTGAAAACTGTCGCCCTCGATCACGGCGGCGTTGATGCCTTCGCGTCGGAAAATATTGTCAAACGTGCGGGTGACCGACGTGGTACCTGCACCGGAAGACCCGGTGATGGCGATGATGGGGTGGCGTGCAGACATGGTCGCTCCTGGGTTAATAATTTATTGGAAATAGGGCTCTAGCCCCCGTATACATTGCGTAAGCAGCTATCATAAAAATAGCATCAGCTGCGAAACAGACTGCGCTCGGCAAACAGCGGGTTGTCCAGTTCGTGCTTGACCGGATCAGCGTGGTAGCGCTCAATGCGCTCCACCTCGTTTTTGGAGCCAAACACCAGGCCAATGCGCTGGTGCAGGCTGGTCGGCTGCACGCCCAGCATGGGCACTTCGCCGGTGGATGCGCGGCCACCGGCTTGCTCCATGATCATGCCAATCGGATTGGCTTCGTACAACAGTCTCAAGCGGCCAGGTTTGGTAGCGTCTTTGGTGTCGCGCGGGTACAGGAACACACCACCGCGCATCAAAATGCGGTGCGCCTCGGCCACCATGCTGGCAATCCAGCGCATATTGAAATCCTTGGCACGGGGCCCTGGTTTGCCGGCCAGACATTCGTCCACATAGCGCTTGACCGGGGCCTCCCAAAAGCGGGCGTTGGAAGCGTTGATCGCGAACTCGTGCGTATCGACCGGAATCTGGATGTGCGGGTGGGTCAGCATGAACTCGCCCAGCGTGGGGTCCAGCGTAAAACCATTGACGCCATCACCCACCGTCAGCACCAGCATGGTGGTCGGGCCATACAGCGCGTAACCTGCGGCCACCTGTTTGGCGCCAGGCTGGAAGAAATCAGCCTCGGTTACGTCACGCTGCTGGTCACGCGGCATGTCGTCCAGGTCCTTGGGAGCGCGCAGTACCGAAAAAATACTGCCCACCGACACATTGACGTCAATGTTGCTGGATCCATCCAGGGGATCAAACACCAGTAAATATTTGCCACGCGGGTACTGCCCGGGAATTTGGTACGGCACGTCCATCTCTTCCGACGCCATGCCCGCCAGGTTTCCCGCCCACTCGGTGCGGCGGATGAAGACTTCGTTGGACAAAACGTCCAGCTTCTTCTGGGTTTCGCCCTGCACGTTGACCGAACCACCCTCCTCCGCGGCATGGTTTCCCATGACACCGCCCAACTCGCCAAACGCCACGGCGCGGGCAATGGCCTTGCAGGCAATGGCAACGTCCAGTATCAGGGCGTTGAAGTCACCGCTTGCGCCGGGAAAACGGCGGCGTTCCTCAATCAAGAACTGGGTCAGCGTGCGGCGGTGGTTGTTATGGCTCAGTGGCATGGTGGTGTCTCGGTTAATTTGAAATTATTGGCCTGGGTGCGCAGCACTACGCAGCGCATTCATCACGGTACGGTAGCCGCCATCAGCGTCCGGCGCACTGAACACGGCGCTTCCGGCCACGCAGGTGTCTGCCCCGGCTTGCACGATCTCGTGAATGTTGTCGACCTTGACACCGCCGTCTACCTGCAACCAGATGGGTTGGCCGCCAGCGGCCTGGTGGGCGTCAATGCGCTGGCGCACGGCACGCAGTTTGCCCAGTGTGGAGGGGATGAACTTTTGTCCGCCAAAGCCGGGGTTCACACTCATGAGCAAGATCATGTCGAGCTTATCCATCACATGGTCGAGCCAGTCTACGGAGGTAGCAGGGTTCAACACCAGACCGGCCTTGCAACCGTGTTCCTTGATCAGTTGCAGCGTGCGGTCCACATGCCGGGAAGCCTCGGGGTGAAAGGTAATGATGTTGGCACCCGCCTTGGCAAACAGCGGAATCAGAGCGTCCACCGGCTCCACCATCAGGTGCACATCGATGGGGATGGTCACGTGCGGGCGGATGGCCTCGCACACCAGC
>CAIYDK010000412.1 GCA_903924955.1 uncultured beta proteobacterium
ATCGCCCGCCAAAGCGGGATACTGCCGAATTTTCCCAAACTGCGCGTCGCGTGCAGTGTCCACCAGTGAGTCAATCAGGCGTGCCAGGTCGGGGGTGACATGTTTGATCACCATCACGTTTCTGACCTGGTTTTTATAGGTGCCCGCCGTGGCGGTTTCCAGCATCCAGGGGATGCTGCGAAAACACACCTGCAACTCCTGCGGATTGCCATTGGAGTCCAGGTACGAGTACTGGGTTTCCAGGCCTTCGGCGCGGCCCTGCGGCAAGTCGACACCGGCCGCCAGCATTTTTGCGCGAAGGGTGGTGGTGCAAACGTCCGATCCCGCCGTGCCGGTGGTGTTGGCGTTGACAAAGCCGGTCGGTGTCACCGCCGTATCGGCCACCACATAGCCCACCTTGGTTTTGTGCGACAGGTAGGCGAGGTTCCAGCCGTTGATGAAGGACGAGCCCAGTCGCTGGTACGCGGCATTGCGCTGCAGGTCGCCGCCGACGGCCACCGCACCGGCAATGAGGCCGATCACTAGCAATACTACCGAAAGTTCGACCAATGAAAATCCACCTTGGTGGCGCCGGGCAGCAAAAAATGAAGTGCTATTTTTCATGATGGTGATTCCTGTTGAATGGCTCACTGGTCAGAGTAAACATGGGTCAGTCCCGCGGCAACATCGGCCTGAACACTGGTGTACAGCGGGTTCAGTTTGCTGCTGATCAAGGTGCGAAACTCAGTCTGGTATCCCTTGAAATCGTTGTAGTTCTGGACCGTGATGACCTGGTTGGCAATGGCAACTGCCAGTGCAGCGGTATTCAGACCAATTGCAATGCCGGCCGACACGGCGGCGCCCGAGGTCACGCCAAAGGTGTTGATCGCCGAGGCAATGTCAGTGGCCATCGAGGCACCCGCCGACAGCAGTCCGGTGGTCGCCATGGCGATGCCGGCGCCCGCAGAGAAGTTGTCGGCAAAGGCCATGTCCACCGCAATATCGAGTTGCGTGTCGTAGTCAGCCATCGACTGCTTGATCAGCGCTAGCGTGGTCTCGATGTTGGGCAGTGCGCGCCCGGCCGTGGCCATGTTGGCCGAGCAGCCCAGCGCCTCCCACATCGGGTCGAAATACCCCACCACCACACGGTCATCGTAGGTCAGTGATTGTTGCCGGTTGGGGTGGTCAAACCGGGGAATGGCCAGCGATGCAGTGCCGTTGCGGCCGTCAAACAGGTCGCCAATCAGGTCCATATTGCCAACCCCGGGATCGATCAATACATAGGCCACGTGCTTTTTGTTACCGCCCTCGGTCTGCACGTGCAGGTAGCCGTCGCTAAAGGAAGCGTCCATCCCTGCGCGCAAGCCTTGGCAGAAGTCCAGCCTGCCATTACCGGTTAACTGCTTGTCAGTCAGCGTCACCGGGGGCGTGTCGACACCAATAGAGGGGCGATACCGTTCGGTGTTGCTACCCAGCGCCGCCTTGGTACGCAAGTCGCTACCCGGATTGACGTAGAGCGCGTACTTGAAATCAAAACCATCGGCGTTGACCAGTGGGCTGGCGTAGCCCAGCGTGCGGTAGGGCAGCTTGCCCATCCCCGCGCAAGTCCCGCTGGCGTTCTCCAACCCGTCGCTGTCGGTATCGGCGCACGGCAGGCGTCCATGGATGGAAGCATACGACAGCAGACTGAACTCCACATTGCTCAAGTTGCGTACCGTTTCCGCCGTGGCCGATGCGCGCCGCATGGCTGGTACCACCTGCGCGATCAGGCTGGCGATCATGCCCATGACAATAATCGCAAAGCTCAGCTCCAGAAAGGTGAAGCCACCCTGGCTGCGGTGTTGGAAAGGTTGGGTTTTCATTGGAACCACCCCCGCTGGTCGAGCAGCAGCACAGCGTCGCGGCGCTCACTGCGGAAAGTTGCAGCATCGCCCACGGCGCTAAGCGCATCGCTTTTTCGGGTGGTGCCCTCGGCGACCTCGTCAGCCGCATCGCTTACGCTGGTAATGGCACCGTCCAGATTGATGGCGCCCATGGAAATACTGATTACCGCGTTGACCAGTCCGGCGGCAATGGTGGCCGCCCCAGCCGGCCCAGCAAGTGCAATGCCTAGGTCAAGTGCGGTCAGTGCGACCGTCAGGCTGAGGTCAAAAATGGCCAATAGTTTGAAGTTGTCGGCCTGTATTTTTTTCTGCTGACGCACCTTGAGCTCGTAGCTGCGAAAGTCGTAGAGGTACTTGCGTACACGCCAGTTGTCGTTGGCAAAGTCCGCTTCACGGGCAGCGGCGCTGACTGCAGACAGCAATTCGGGGCAGCGCAGCTCACCAAATAACTGGCTCAACGTGCCAACGGTTACCTTGTCGTCGTAGTCCAGTGCCTGCGCCCGCCCGGGCGACTCAAAGGCCACGGAATCTGTCGGGTCATTGTTGCCGTTGAAGCTGGGGTCCAGGCTGCCCGGGTCCACCAGCACCCATGCCACATTGCTGGCCCGGCTCAGGTCAGTGCGTGCGGCCGAGTCGCGCACGCGCAACAGCGTTGCATCGAGTGTCAAGGCGGCCTGCGTGCGCAGTTTGACGCACAGGTCCAGGCCGTTGGTTTCGCTGCTGTTCAGTGCGCCCGGTGTCAACCAGTAACTGTCAGATGAATTCAGGTAGGTTGGCGTGTACTTGGCGGTGGCTGTACTCAGGTTATTGCTGCCTTTGAGGACTGCGTACGCAAAGGCATGGCCGTCGCTATTAGTGACCGGGCGCGGCAGGCCCAGGCTCTTCCAGGGCACGTAACCCTGAGCCAGCGCGCAATTTTCGACTCCCGTGGCGGCAGTAGATGCCGGGCAGGGCAGACGATTTTCTTTAAGGACAAATCCCTTCAGGGCCAGTTCCGCTGCCTCGGCCGGTTGGGCGCCCGGGGCGGACGCCATCACGTCATGCCCCTGCGTTATCAGACGCGGCACTGCGGCCAGCAGAAAGCCTGCGCTGAACAGTGCCAGTGCCATTTCCAGCACCGTGAACCCCCGGTTGCGGTTGCGACTACGGCTGCGCTTTGTTCTCATCGCACAATTCCCTTCTGGATCAGCGCGTCCACAATCGCTTTGGCGCCCTGGATGGATGACTTCGCGGGTGAGCTGCTGTAGAGTGCACACAATGCCGTGTCCGGTGCCGAGCCACCCGGGCAATACTTGGCTTTCTCTGCTGCACGGGCCGCTGCACTATCGGTGCTGTTGTCCCTGGCAGAGGCCGACCCGGTGCAACTGAGTCCCGTCACACCGACATTGGTGGCAATCGCCGTTCCACTGCCGCTCCAAGTGGCACCCGGCAACATTTCAGAACTGTCCCACGCGCTCGGGTTTTCGCTGGAGCGGCTGGTGCTACCGAGCCAGGTCACGGAGGGTGACTTGGTGGCGCATAGGGCCGTCTTGAAGCCGTTGCGATCTGCCCAGGCACTGGCCGCTGCGTTGTCGGCTGCATTCTTCAGCTTCAGGTAGGCAGCCGCGTCCTTGTAGCTGTCATAGGCGGCCAGATAGACAGGGAACTGGTTGACCAGTGCACTGCAACTGCTGGTGCTGGTGCTGCCGCCACCGCACAGGGTGGTGGCTTCGTTGTAGTCCCAGGAGCCGTTGCCCATTTGCGTGCGCAGGGTGGACAGTGTTGGGCTGCGGTTGTCGAAGGCATCACTCTTTGCGGCCACGGCATCGTTGTAGTTGACCAGAGCAGCAGCAATGGAGGTCGAAGTCGTTGCTGGTTCGTTTTGAGAGATCCAGGTGTTGTTCCAGTCCACCTGCGCGTAGCCGTAAATATATGGGTCCTTACCGTCTTGACGCGGGCGATTTGTATAGTATGCGTTCGGCACCCGGCAACTTGCGTCGGTATTAAAGTTCACGGAGCAGTAGGCGGATCTATTCCTGAGATCGACCGCATAGTTGTAGTCAGAAAGACGCGCGGCCGCCAGCGCTGCTGCCTGCTGATAGAGCAGATTTTTCGCATCGAAGGCCTTGACGGCCGCCAACAGGCTGGTGTACTGGTTCACCAGGGTGTTTTTGGCGGCCAGGGCGGTGGCCGGGTCGATGACGGGTGCTGCGGCCAGCGCACTATTGGCATCGGTCAGCGCCTGGTTGCCGGTGGTGTTGGGCAACTGGTTACTGGCGCCCTGCTGCGCCAGCGCCTCGTAATAGTTGTCCAGCGCCGGCTTGACGCCGGGTGCAAACGTCGTGCTCAGGCCGTCCTTGGTGTAGATGGTCGTCATGACCGGCTTTTTGTTCGCGTCCAGGATGAAGTTGCCACTGCCGTCCTTGGACGGCACCTGGCGCTCGGTATAGCCAGCCGCCAGACAGGCGACGCTGCCCGAAGTGCAGGTCAACGAACTGCCATTCAAGTTGTTGGCCAAGACCGTCTTCAGAGAGTTATCTACCACGCCGTTGATGTTGGTTGTCAGGGTCGCAGCAGCGCCCAACTGCGCATTGTTCAGCGCGACTGCGTCGGGTGCTGGGGTGGGTACCGCGGCGTAAGCAGTCTGGGCAGCTGCCTTTGACGCACTGTAAGCATTTTTGAGTTCGAGCAGCCGCGCAGCAGATATGCCGGAGATGCTCTGCACCGGCTCCGTGGGCGTGGTGGAGGTGCGCCCTTTCAGGTCGGCATACAGCACTGTGGCCGTGATGTTCAGGCCCAATCCAACCCCCGCCGCCACCGCTGCGCCAATCGCCAGGCCCTGGCCCACGCTGGCGCTGGAAAGGGAAGTGGCATACACCGGTATCAGCGCACAAGTGACCCAGGGCGGCAGCGGGCAGGTGGCCGTCACGGTGGCCAGCAGCCCGGCGGCAATACCGATCTGTTCGGCGGCCTCAGCGATGGCGCCCACCGTCTGCACCAGTTCCCAGGTGGCAATGGCAATGCCCACGGCGTTCATGACCAGCCCTTTGGTCGCGTCTTCGGAGTTGCCGTCGGCAAAGTCTTCGACTTCCTTCTGAATCGTCACCGCTTCGGCCAGCAGGCTGATGGAGCTGTTCATGGCTTCGCAGCGCAGGTAGTCGTGCATGTCGGCGGCTGCGCGAAAGTGGGTACGGTCGTCGTAGCTGGGGCTGACGGGCGCCTGTGGCAGCTCAAACCGGCTGGCATGGGTGGCGTTCAGGCCATCGTACTGGGCGTTGACCGTCGGGCCGCTGGCCCAGCCGGCGCTGGCGCCGTCACGGTTGCCCTGCCCGGGGGTGGCCAGGGCATATACGGCGTTGTAAAGGCCATTGACATTGAGACCGTTGGTATCGATGCTCTTTGCCTTGAGTAGCCCAAGCGAGTAGCAGAAATCAAATACGCCGCGGTCGGCTGTGACATTGACGCCGGAATTGTCTGTCTCCTTGTAGGACGGGAAGAAAACCTGCGCCGTGCTGGCGAGGTTAATCGTGCCATCGTTGTAAACGCCGTAGAGCATGGGCACTTCGCCATAGACATAGTTCTTTTCGACCATGCCCAGCGTGATGTAGGGCAAATAGCCTTTTTGCTGCGAACTGGTGCAAGTGGCTGCGGCGACGCCGTCGCCAGTCAGGTCTGGGCAGGGCAGGCGGCCATTGGCCACAATGTACTGGCGCAGTTGCCGGTCGGCCAGGCGTAACTGGGCATCCGAGTCCAGCGCCTGGCTTTTGGCGAAGAAATCGGAGGTCTTGTACGACAGCCCCACCACCAGTGCAATCAGCGAGGCCAGAATGACCATCAACTGCAGCAGACTGATACCACGCTGCAGGTGGACACCGGACCTGACAAGTGTGCGCGTGCGGGATGGAAGATGTGAAGGGCTAGACATATATTGGGCCGAATCTATTTCGCCATGACCTGCGAGATAAGCTGGTACACCGGCAGCAGGAATATCACCACCACCAAAATGAAAAACACCCCGGCCACCAGAATCAGCGCCGGCTTCAAAATCTCGGCCAGCGAACTGATGACGTGCTCCAGGCGCTGGCGGTAGTCGTCGGCCAGCAGTTGCAACTGGGCGTCGAGCGTGCCGGTCTGTTCACCCACCGACACCAGCCGCACCACCATGGCCGGGAACACGCCGGAGCGTCCCATCTCCAGACTGAGCGGGTTGCCGCGGTTTACGCCATCGCGGATTTGCTCAAGCTTGCGGGCATAAAACGGGTTCTTGACGTTGGCCGTCAATATCTTGAGTGACTCGGTCAGCGGTATGCCGGCCCGGATCAGCAGCGCCATGTATTCGGTAATGAAGGCCAGTGATGACGACTTGATCAGGAGGCCGCTGATGGGCAGGCGGTACAGCACATAGAAAATCTGGTAGCGCACACGGGCGCTGCGCAGCAGCAGAGCTACGCCGACCACTGCCATGGCGGCGCCAAACCAGAAGGTGGTGTTCATGTGGGTTTGCATGGCCTTGATGACGTTCATGGTGGCCACGGTGTACGACGGAAGTTTGGCACCCATCTGCAAAAACATGCGCGACAGTTCTGGCAGCACGTAGTAGATCCAGAAAATAACCGTCGCCAGCAGGGTGCCAAACGCAAACGCCGGGTAGATCAGCGCCTTGCCCACGTCCTGGCGGATGCGCTGGATGCGCTTGATGTGCTGGCCGCTCTCAATCAGGGTGCGGTCCAGGTCGCCCGACTGCTCACCAATGCCAACCAGCGCACGCACCGCCATCGGAATCTGGTGTTCGTACTGCGCGAGCGAGACCGACAGGGCGTTGCCCGCGGCCACGCTGGCATGCATGTCGAGTGCGAAGCGGCGAATGCCAGGGTGTGCAATGTCCTTGGCCAGTTCGTGCAGCGCGCTATCAATCGGCAGGCCGCTTTTCAACATGATGCCCAGGTTGTGGAAGAACTCGGCCAACTGGTCATACGGCCACTGGCGGCGCACCAGTGGCGCGACAAAATGCCAGATGGCGGTCAGCCACGCCGGTGCCTGCCACAGGTCCACAACGACGGTGCCCTTGTGTTGCTCCAGCAACAGTTGCGCGGTGGAGTTGTCGCTCGCGCCCAGCAGGGCCAGGCGCTGGCGCATGCCGCCCGTGGCATTCATGTAGCGCACCCAGAATATGCGTGAATCAATCATGCACGACCCCCTTGGCCACTGGCATGCCGCGGCTCATGCGGCACGACAACCGGTAGGCGGTGGCCGGGCTGAATTGCCCGGTGCCTGCAAGCCCCTGCTCGCGCTGGAAGTGGGCCAGCGCGTAGGCCGTGCGCGGGCCCATCATGGCATCGACCTCGTCCGGCCCGAGCCAGCCCTGTATGGCTAAAAATTGTTGCAGCTGGCGCACGGGTGCGCTGCTCAGGCCCATGACCATTGGTGCTGTGGGCCATTGCGCCTCGATAAAGCTCAGCTTCCAGGGTTGACCGCGCGCATCGTTCAAAGTGAGCACAGGCCGATCGGTGCACGGCGTAGCCGATTCGCCATTCAGCAGTACCGCCTGCCAGGGCTTGCCTTGCAGCGCTTGCTGGAGTTGCTCTGTCAGCATAGGCATGCTCTCGGCCTTGGGCCATTGCAGCTCGTCCAGGCCTGCGAGCCCAGCACGCGCTGCGACCCAGTTCGCAGGTTCTTCAATCTGTGTGACGATGGGTGCCACAACGGGTGAGTCAATCGGCGTGACAACCGACACGACCGGCGGTGCCGGGGGGGGCACCGTCATCGGGGTCGCGGCAACGGTCTCCGCTACCACCTCCGACGTCGAACGGTAGTCGCCCAGCGCAATCGACCCCGCCAGTAGCAGCAGTGCGACACCCAGTAGCGCTGCCCCAGACAACGCCACACGGTGGCGGTACGGGAATGGGGTAATGGTGTCAGGCGCGGTCGGCGGTGGCGTGGCGCTGGCATCGCTGGCATGCGTAACCGCGGCGTGTGGTGCAGGAATTTGCCAGCCCAGGTCTTGCCAGGCCAGTTGCACCAGCGCCTCGTCGATGCGGTCTGTGCCATCGGCCATCAGGCCGTACAGGCAACGGTCCATCAGGTGGTGAATGCGGCGTGGGGACCCGCCCGTGCAATCATGCAATGCCTGCAGGCCATCGGCGGTGATGGTGACGCTATGCACCGACCCTGCCATGGCCAGGCGGTGGGCAATGTAGGCCCCGGTCTGCACCTGATTGAGCGGGCGCAGTTGCCGGTGCAGGGCAATGCGACTCTTGACCTGACGCAGGCTGTGCTGGTCCAGCGTGTCGAGCAACTCGGGCTGGCCGCACAGCACCACCTGAATCAGCTTGCTCTGGGCCGTCTCGAGGTTGCTGAGTTGGCGCACCACGTCGAGGGCCAGCGCGTCCAGCGCCTGTGCGTCGTCGATAAACAGTACATTGATTTTCCCCTTGGCCGACTCGGCCAGCAGAAATTCATTGAGTGCCGCCAGGTGGTCAATGCGCCGCGCACCGGGTGGCAGCCGCAAGCCAAAGTCGGCGCCCACAGTTTCGAGTAGCTCGGACTGGTCCAGAAAGCTGGTCAGGATCAGTGCCGTGTTGTAGCGCGATTTGTCAAATGAAGCGAGCAGGCGACGCAGCAGTGTGGTTTTGCCCAAGCCAACGTCGCCGGTCAGCAGCAGGAAGCCCTTGCGCATCTCGATGAAGTGGCTCACTTCTTCATAGGTGGCCTCAATTTCGGGCGTAAAGAAATAGTGTGTTTCGTCCGGCGTTACCGGAAACGGGTTGGTCACCAGACCCAGCAGCAACGCATACGGTGGCAGCCCTGCACCGTCCGGCTCGGCTGGTGCGGGGTTGACAAGGTAGACGTTGGGTGCGTTCATGGTGTGCGAACATTCAGATGCAGCGCCTGCAATTCGGCATCGCCGGGGTACTTCTCCAGCAGCCGGGCCACGCGCTTGGCGGCTGCTTCCTTGTTACCCTGGCGCCATTCAATCAGGGCCAGGTTGAGGCCGGCTTCTCGGTCTTCGGGCAGCAGTTGTTGCAGTTGCAGGTAGTGGCCGCGGGCCAGGCCCAGCTCGTTCTTTTTGAGTGCCACATAGCCCTGCGCACGCAAGCTCATGACGTGGTTGCTGCCCAGGGCGCCGGTGATCTTGTCGGCCGCGCTCTGCGCTTCTGCCAACTGACCCGTTTGCAGCAGTTGCACAAAAGATTGAAAGACTTCGCGCACATCGAAGGGAGTGGGCTCGATGGTGACCACCACCTGGGTGTTCAGGGGTCGCACGACGGGTTTGACTTCGGGCGCAGCGGCTACGGCTGCGGGTGCACTGGCTGCCGGCGCAACGGCCACTGCGGCTGTGGCCACGATTGCAGCAGGGACTGCTGCAGGGGCAACGGGTGAAGCGGTCTTGGCGGGCGCCACAAGGGCGCGTGGCTCGGGCGCTTTCAGCGCGAGGGAGGCCTCAGGTACGGGCTTGTGCGCCACGATGGCAACCGGTGCCACCACCGCTACGGGTGCTGCAATAGCAACCGGTTCGGGTAACGGCGCGAGTACCGGAGCGGGCAGTGGTGCCGCCATGGGTGCGATTGCGATCTGCGCCGCTGGAACGGGTGCAGGGACGTTGTTGGACGCCTTGCCGGCCCAATAGAGCCAGGCACCGCCACCTGCCAGCGCCATGCCGGCAACCAGAGCCACCACCTGCCCGGACAGGCCACGGTTTTCACCCGCAGCGAAAGGCGCTGAAGTGGCCACAGGCGCGGGAGTCGGGGCTGGGGCCGCGACGGGCACAACTTCGGGCGCGGGCGCGGGCACGGGTGCCGACACTGGCGCAGTTGGGTTGTGCCCTTTTTTCAGGGCCTCGAAGACCAGGCTCATAAGATGCGAACGCGCAGGACCACGATCAATTCCCGCGAGCGTGCAGTGCGGCTGACGTTGCCAAAGGCGGCACCCACCACAGGCACTTCGGCAACGCCCGGCAAGCCGGACTTTGCGCGGTTGCCAGCCTCGTCAATCAGGCCGCCCAGGATCACCATATCGCCGCTGCGCATATTCAGCGAGGTGGTGATGCCCTTGAAGTCCACCTTGGGCAGGGAGATGCGCTGCGGATTCTGGTCCGTGCCGACGTTGATCAGGTCACTGCTGCCGGGCTTGACGGTGGTTTGCACCGGGTTGATGGTCAGGCTTATGGTGCCATCGTCGCCAATGAATGGGATGACCCCAAGCATGACGCCGTCAAACAGATTGCCGGTGATGACGTTGGCCGATACGGTGCTCTGGCCGCCGCCCGAGTTCGATACGTTGGAGGTGGTTTGCGAGATGTAGCGCTCATTGCGGCCTACGCTGACCACCGCAGGCTGGGTGTTCTTGACGCGAATGGACGGGTTGGACAGCACGTGCACTGCGCCAAAGGTCTTGAGCATGTTGATGGCGATCGACTGGGTAGGAGTGCCGTAGGTGATGCCAAGCTGCGGTGTGCCAGACGCACCCAGTGCCTGTGCCGGTATGGTCAGGCTGCGCCCGGGGTTGATGGCATCGGGCACCGTGGTGGAAATCGCACCCAGTGTGAGGGGGTTGGAGCCAAAGGCGACAGCGGCGTTGCCTTTGAGGTGGCTCCAGTCAATGCCGTACTGGAAGTCGTCATTGAGCTCGATGTCCAGAATCTGCGCCTCAATCAAAACCTGGCGGCCCAGCACCGCCTTGTAGTTGGCAACCTGCTGGCTGACCGTGGCCACTTGCGATGGGCGGCCCTTGACATACAGGGTGCCGGTGGACTGGTTGAGAACATAGCGCGGGCCATTGGGGTTGCGGCTCACGGGGTTAGCTTTCTCGCCCTTTTTCTCCAGCCCCGCATCTGTCTCGTCATAGATCACGGTCTTGAGCAAAATCTCGATCTGGCCGAAGGGGTCCATGTCGTTGGTGTTACGACCGCGAATGTTGAAGCCACTGCGAATGCCGGACTGCGCCGTATCGCCACCACTGCTGCCACCACCGGACTGGTTGGCACCCACTACATCACCGCCGGCATTGAAGTTGGCAGTGATGGAGGTTTGCAGGAAGTCCAGGCTGAA
>CAIYDK010000413.1 GCA_903924955.1 uncultured beta proteobacterium
CGAATGCACTTACCCGCCTGTTGGAGTCGGTGAAAAGCGAAGACCATCATGTAGCGTGACCGTTGTGCCTTGAAAGTGGCGCCATAAAACACACCCACCTTGATTCACACCCTGACAACCCCAATCAGCATGTCGGCCCCAATTAACGCAGCAGCTTCCACGCCCTGAGCTTGCCCTGCTTAAATGTGCAGCGCACCACCGTTCCCGCGACGTCGCGCCACTGGTAGATTTCGGGCTGCTCATCCTCAACGCTCACCCGCTGCCCCAGAGACCGTGCGATGGCCAGGACCTGTAGCAAGGTCATGGCGCGATGCAGGCTGGCATGAAACATCACGGCGCTCTCGACCAGGCCGACCGGGCGATTGGCCGCACGACGCAGCATCAACAACATGCGCGACATGTGCAGCAACACCCACATGACGAGGGCGCCAGCGGCCAGCGCGAGGCCAGGCCACCCGTAGGCACGGTAAGCCAAAAATCCCACGCCCAGGACAACGACTGCCGCGCCGACCCGCATCAGTGCATTCAATGGGCTTTTCATCTGATGCAATGCCTAGCCCAGACCGCGAACAATTTCCATGGCCTGCTCCACACGATCCACAGCGTGGATCGTCAGCCCCTCAAACTCTTTGGCATGGGACTTCTTGGGTACATTGGCTTTGGGCACCACTGCCACGGTAAAGCCCAGCTTGGCAGCCTCTTTCAGGCGCTCTTGCCCACGCGGGGCGGGGCGCACTTCACCGGCCAGCCCCACTTCGCCGAAGGCAAAGAACCCTTTGGGCAGCGGCTTGCCGCGCAGGCTGGAGGTAATGGCCAGCAGAACCGCCAGGTCCGCCGCGGGCTCACTGATGCGCACGCCGCCCACGGCATTCACAAACACATCCTGATCCATGCAGGCCACACCGGCATGGCGGTGCAAGACGGCCAGCAACATGGCCAGGCGGTCGCGGTCCAGGCCCACACTCAGGCGCCGCGGGCTGGGGCCGCCGCTGTCCACCAGGGCCTGGATTTCCACGAGCAGGGGCCGCGTGCCTTCAAGTGTGACCATGACGCAACTGCCAGGCACCGGCTCGGCATGCTGGCTCAGAAAAATCGCGCTGGGGTTGCTCACCCCTTTGAGTCCTTTTTCAGTCATCGCAAAAACGCCGATCTCGTTCACTGCGCCAAAGCGGTTCTTGATGGCCCGCACCAGACGAAAGCTGCTGTGGGTTTCGCCTTCAAAGTACAGCACGGTGTCGACCATGTGCTCCAGCACGCGCGGCCCGGCCAATGCGCCCTCTTTGGTGACATGGCCGACCAGCACAATGGCCGTGCCGCTGGATTTGGCACAGCGCGTCAGGTGGGCGGCGCACTCACGCACCTGCGCTACCGATCCGGGTGCGGAGGTGAGCTGGTCTGAGTACACGGTCTGAATGGAATCGATCACCGCCACGTCGGGCTGCAACGCGTCAATGGTGGCCAGAATTTTGTCTAGCTGGATTTCGGCGAGCACCTTGACCTGGCTCGCATCCAGCCCCAGACGGCGCGAACGCAGCGCCACCTGAGCACCACTTTCTTCACCGGTGACATACAAGGTGGACTGCCCACCGCGCTGCAGCGAATCCAGTGCCTGTAGCAAGAGCGTGGACTTGCCAATGCCGGGGTCGCCGCCAATGAGGACTACCGCGCCTTCCACGATGCCGCCGCCCAACACCCGGTCGAGTTCATCCTGACCGGTGGGCGTGCGCTGCACATCGGTGGCATCGATATCCGCCAGCACGGCCACCTCGGCAGTTTTGGCCAATGCCTGAAATTGGGAGGTATAGCGGTTTTTGCCCGGTGCTGCCGATTCGGCCACGGACTCAATGAGTGTGTTCCAGGCCGAACAACTGGGGCATTTACCCAGCCACTTGGGGCTGATACCGCCGCATTCGGTGCAGGTGTAGATCGTTTTCTCTTTGGCCATACACCCATCTTACTGTATAAAACTACAGGATTCTAATTCTCTCGCGCGCTTTACGGACCTTGTCAATATTCAAGGTCACGCGCACGTTTTCTGCTGTAACACCCGATGCAATGGTGCAGGCCGGGGTCGTTGTTTCCTTGCACGGGGCTTTGCCCAGAGGAACGCCATCCTTGTCCAGGATACTGATAACCCAGGGCGTATTAGCCCGTTCGCCGCGCTGCACCGACACCGCGGTTTCGCCATTGGCCAGCTTGACATAGGTGCCCGGCGGATAAAACCCTGCGGCCTGGGCCATGGCAGAGCCCACGCCCAACCCCACGCCCTCGGCCCCCATCACCATGGACTTCACCGCTCTCACGGGCGAAAGGGAGACCCGGGTCTTGCGTCCGGCCATCTTGGCAATGAATCCGTCCGCCATGGCCAGAATGCGGCGTGCCATAACGGTGTCGGCAAGGCCCTGGTCTGACTCCGGTTCATGGTGCCAGCGCACGATGTCCAGCACTTGCGGGTCATCCATGCCAAAACCCTGCAAGGTCTCGACGCTGATTTGCGGGTGCTCCCGGATGAGGCCGCGCTGCCATTCGGTAGGGGCGGAGTGCTGGCGTGCCAGGCTATCCTGGTCTCGCGCCATGCCGATGTTCATCACCAGCGCCGACGTCATGAGCGCGGAGCGCTGCGGGTTCGAAAGCGACAACTTCTGCGCCGTCAGTTCACACACGACCGCACACAGCAGCGCGTGGGTCGCGCAGTAGCCCTGCGCCGTGTCGGCCAGCGCCTGAAACAGACTGAACAAACTGTCGTCCACATCGGCCTTCAACAGGCTCAAGGCTTTTTTCTCGATCCCCGCCAAGCGCTCCAAGGGGTTAATAGCCAAGCCGCCCTGGTAGAGAATGCCCCGCAACATCTCTTGCAAATCCAGCCAGCCGCCATCGAGCTGCTTGCCGACGACATAGTCACTTTCGCGGATTTCACTGGGCATGGGGGCTCGACTCACTTCCTGCACATCCACCCCCTGGCTAAGCAAAGCGTGGACCATGCGTTCGTAGCTGCGCTGCCAGGCCAATGCATCGGCGGGCGTGGACGAGGCGTTGTGGGCGTGCAGTTTGTCGCGGTGGTCCTCGGACGCAACCGGCTGCCCCTTGCGCAGCAGCAGTTGGCCTGTAGCGCTCCACACGTCCACCGGCAGCGGTTGCCCCACGGCCAGCATGGCCACGGGAATCGGTACGTACTTCATGCAGCAACCTCCACCGGAACCCGGCTTGTCAAACCACACATCAGCTCGTAACCCACGGTATGGGCACAAGCCGCCACTTCGTCAATCGACAGCACAGCGCCATTGGCGGCAGTTCCCCACAGAGTCACCACACTGCCGGGTTCGGCCTGGGGCACGGGAGTCAGGTCCACCGTGATCATGTCCATGCTCACGCGACCCACGGTACGGGCGCGAACGCCGTCCACCAGCACCGGGGTTCCGGTCGGGCAAATGCGGGGATAACCATCGGCATAACCACACGCCACCACGCCAATGCGCATGTCGCTTGGCGCCGTAAAGCTTGAGCCATATCCGACTCTAGCCCCCGCAGATATTGCCTGAACCGCTATGATTTTTGCAGCGATTGTCATGCTCGGCTGCAAACCCCAATCTGCCGCAGTGTGCTCGGGAAAGTCGGGCGCGCTGCCGTACAAGGCGATGCCGGGGCGCACCCAGTCAGACACCACCTGCCCATCGGGCTGCGCCGCCACAAGCGCCGGGTCAACGCTATGGCGCAGGGTCGCAGCGCTGTTGCTCAGACTGCGCTCGCCGGGCAAATCGTGGGTCATGGCAAAAAAGACCGCCATTTGTGCGGCTACTCCGCCAGGTCCATCGGCATCACTGAAGTGAGTCATCAAAGAAATTTCGTCCACCTGTGGCAAGGCATTGAGCCGGGTCCAGGCTGAGCGGTAGCGCTCAGGCGCGAAGCCCAGGCGGTTCATGCCGGAATTCATCTTCAAAAAAACACGTTGCGGCACATTGGTTTTGTGGGCGGCCAGCATGTCGATCTGGGCATCGCAGTGCACGGCGTGCCACAGGTCGAGTCGCGAACACAGCTCCAGATCGCGCAGCTCAAACGCGCCTTCCAGCAACAAAATGGGGCCACGCCACCCCAGGTCGCGCACCCGCTGCGCCTCGTTCAAGTCCAGCAACGCAAAGCCGTCGGCACCACGCAGACCCTCGAACACACGCTCAATGCCGTGCCCGTAGGCATTGGCCTTGATGACCGCCCACACCCGGGCGTCATGCGCCGCGCGGCGGGCAAGGGCCAGGTTGTTGCGCAGGGCCTGCGTATGGATAGTGGCAAGAATGGGACGGGGCATAACAAATACTCGATGCAAGGCGTGGTGGGATTTTGACACCGCCGGGCGTGCTATAACCGCAACACGTTTGGAGACACCCACAATATCGGACGCAACGGCCAAACCGTCGCGCACACCCCTCACGAATGAAACGCGGTTTTTACACCATCATGTCGGCGCAGTTTTTCAGCTCGCTGGCAGACAACGCCCTGTTCGTCGGGGCTGTGCAGTTACTGCGTACCAGCGGAGCCCAGGAGTGGCAGCAAGCCGCACTGGTACCCATGTTTGCGCTGTTTTATGTCATCCTGGCCCCTTTTGTAGGGGCATTTGCCGATGCGTTGCCCAAAGGAAGGGTCATGCTCTACAGCAATGGCATCAAGATCGTGGGCTGCCTGATGATGCTGTTTGGCACCCACCCGCTGATGTCGTACGCCATTGTGGGACTGGGCGCGGCAGCGTACTCGCCAGCCAAGTACGGCATCCTGACCGAGTTGTTGCCCGCTTCGCAACTGGTCAAGGCCAACGGCTGGATTGAGGGTTTGACCATCTCGTCCATCATTTTGGGCGTCCTGCTGGGTGGCCAACTCGTAGGCCCAATGGCATCCAATTACCTGCTGTCCTTTGACTTCCCGGTCGTTGATACCGGCATAGACACCCCCCCAGAAGCTGCCATCAGCGTGCTGATCTTTGTCTACGTACTGGCCGCCTGGTTCAATACCCGCATTCCCCTGACCGACGTGCCCATGCGGCCGTTGCCCAAGCACCTGATTACTCTGCTGCCCGATTTCTGGATTTGTAATATGCGCCTGTGGCGTGACCGCCTGGGGCAGATCTCGCTGAGTACCACCACGCTGTTCTGGGGCGTGAGCGGTAACCTGCGTTACATCGTGCTGGCGTGGGCTTCGGCTGCCCTAGGCTATAGCGTCACCCAGGCCTCGGCTCTTGTGGGCGTGGTGGCCATTGGCACTGCTGTGGGGGCCGTCGCCGCATCCATGCGCATGCGACTGGATCAGGCTACCCACGTGCTGCCGCTGGGCGTTGGCATGGGCGTGCTGGTGATTCTGCTCAACTTCATCACCAACGTCTGGGTCGCCGCCCCGTTTCTGATTTTGCTCGGCGCGCTGGGCGGTTTTCTGGTCGTCCCCATGAATGCCCTGTTGCAGCACCGAGGCCATAACCTGATGGGGGCAGGACGTTCCATTGCGGAGATCG
>CAIYDK010000414.1 GCA_903924955.1 uncultured beta proteobacterium
CCCCAAATTGGGGTCACTGGCAAAGAACGCGGTCTTTACCAGTGGCGAGTGAGCAACCGAGTAAGCCGCCTGACGGCATTCTGCAGCGTTTTTACCCCCACTGACCTCGACGGTAATGAATTTGGTCGCCCCTTCCCCATCTCGCACGATGGCTTGCGCCAAGCTTTTGGCCACACCCAGCATCGCGTTCTTCAAAAGCTGACCGGCGTCCGTGTCCAGCGAGTCGATGCTGGCGTGTCTGGCCTTGTTGGTAGCGACGACTATGAGTGAGTCGTTGGTTGAGGTGTCGCCGTCTACCGTGACCCGGTTAAACGAGCCTTCTGCCAATTCCAGCGCAAGTTGCGGCATCAGCGAGGCGGATACGCATGCGTCAGTAGCGATAAAGCCCAACATCGTGGCCATATTGGGACGAATCATTCCTGCGCCCTTGCTAATGCCGGTGATGCTGACAGTCCTCCCTCCGATCTGGATCTGAGTGGCAAATGCCTTCGGAAGGGTATCCGTGGTCATGATGCCTTCAGCAGCACGCAACCAGTTGTCCGGCTTGGCGTCGGCGATGGCTGCATCCATTGCGGCTTCGATACGAACGTGGGGCAACGGCTCCATGATGACACCGGTAGAAAAAGGCAGCACCTGTTCCACAGCGATATTGAGCTTATTTGCCAGGGCGACGCAGTTACTATGGGCCCTTGCAAGACCGTTTGCACCGGTACCCGCATTTGCGTTACCCGTATTGATCAGTAGTGCCCGGATTCCTGACCCTGCGGCCAAGTGCTTCCGACAGATCTGAACTGGCGCAGCGCAGAACCGGTTGGTGGTGAAAACTCCGAATACCGACGTGCCTTCATCAAACAGGAAAACCGTGAGGTCTTTGCGACCCACCTTACGTACGCCTGCCTCAGTGACGCCTATTCGAACCCCGGCCACCGGAAAAATATTTTGCGCAAGCGGCGCTAACAAATTGACGGGCATGATGTTCCCTCAGGCAAGCTTTCCGTGGCAGTGTTTGTATTTCTTTCCACTGCCGCAGGGGCAAGGCTCATTGCGACCAACTTGCGGTACCGTAACTGCCGGGGTGGTCTGCACCTCACCCGATTCATTGGGCGCGCTGTAGGTTACATTGGAAATACTTTCACCGCGGGTTTCCAAGGCGTCTGCAGCTTGCTCCAACTGCTCGTTGGACTGAATCCGCACAGTCATTAGTATCTTGGTGACTTCGTTCTTAACAGAGTCCAGTAGCTGGCCGAATAGCTCGAATGCTTCGCGCTTGTATTCCTGCTTTGGCTGTTTTTGTGCATAGCCGCGCAGGTGAATGCCTTGGCGCAGATAGTCCAGTGCGCTCAAGTGATCACGCCATTGAGTATCGATACTTTGGAGCAATACCATGCGTTCGAACTGTGTGAAATTCTCCAGACCAACCAAATCCAGCTTGCGCTGGAACAGATCGTGCGCAGCCTGGGTCACGGTAGCTAACAAGTCTTCATCGGTAATGGCGCTGGCTGCCTGAATCTGGCTTTCCAGATCCAGTTCGATCAACCATTCTTCGACAAGCACTTTTTGCAGAGATTTGATGTCCCACTGCTCTTCCACAGACTCCGCAGGCACATACTGACGCACCAGATCCTGGAAACACCCCTCACGCAGAGAAGCTATCTGGGCCGTCAGGTTTTGAGCATCCAGAATCGCATTACGCTGCTGATAGATGACCTTGCGCTGGTCATTGGACACATCGTCATACTCCAGCAACTGTTTACGCATGTCAAAGTTGCGTGCTTCGACCTTGCGCTGTGCGCTCTCTATGCTGCGGGTCACAATTCCAGCCTCGATGGCCTCGCCTTCGGGCATTTTCAGGCGGTCCATAATGGCCTTGACGCGGTCACCTGCAAATATTCGCATCAGTGAATCATCAAGGCTCAAGTAAAAGCGCGAAGAGCCTGGGTCACCCTGGCGTCCAGAACGTCCGCGCAACTGATTATCAATCCGTCGTGACTCGTGGCGCTCGGTAGCAATGATGCGAAGTCCACCCAGCGCCTTCACTTTCTCATGCTCGAGCTGCCACTGCGTGCGCATCTCGTCAATCCGCTTTTGTTTAATGGTCTCGTCCAAAGTCACGTCCGACTCGATGGCATCCACAGGCTTGCCGATGTTGCCGCCCAGCACAATATCCGTACCGCGACCTGCCATGTTGGTAGCAATCGTGATCATTTTGGACCGCCCCGCCTGCGCAACAATGTCC
>CAIYDK010000415.1 GCA_903924955.1 uncultured beta proteobacterium
CGCCCTGTCCAATCATCGCCCCCGGCTTGGTAAAGTCCAAATCGGGCAGTGCGCCGTTTTCTTCGGCGTACTGGGCCTTGATCAAGAGCATCTCGGGTAGTGCCGCCATGAAGGGCTGGATCAAGCCCGGATCAAAGTGGGTGCCAGCGCCTTCATTGATCATTTGCAGGGCTGCTTCGACCGTCCACGCCTTTTTGTAGGGGCGCTCCGAGGTCAGTGCGTCAAACACATCGGCAATCGCCACGATACGGCCGAAAATCGGGATCTCTTCGCCCTTCAAACCATGCGGGTAGCCACTGCCGTCCCATTTCTCGTGGTGCGTGATGGCCACGCAGTGGGCGGCTTGCAGCAGCTCGTCGGTGTGCTCGCCAATGATGCGGGCACCCATGGCCGGGTGTTGGCGCATGACCTCCCACTCGACCTCGTCGAGCTTGCCGGGTTTGAGCAAAATGTTGTCTGGGATGCCGATTTTTCCTACATCGTGCATCGGGGCGGCATTGAACAGGATGTCAACCAACGCACTGCCCATGCCCAAGGCTTGTGCGGTCAAGCGTGCGTAGTGGCTCATGCGGATGACGTGGTTGCCGGTTTCGTTGTCTTTGAATTCGGCGGCGCGACCCAGGCGGCGAATGATCTGGTGGCGGGTGGTCTCCAGCTCTTTGGTGCGCAGCGCGACCATTCGCTCCAACTCGCGGGTCTGGTCGTACAGGGCCAAATGGGTGCGCACCCGAGCCAGCACGATGGCCGGGCTGATGGGCTTGGTGATGTAGTCCACTGCGCCCAACTCCAGGCCTTTGCGCTCGTCTTCCATTTCATTCATGGCGGTGACGAATATGATGGGGACGCCATGCGTATCGGAGTTGCGCTTGAGTCGCTGACAGACGTCGTAGCCACTGATGCCGGGCATCATGATGTCGAGCAAAATGAGGTCGGGCTTGGTCTCTGCAGCCATGATCTTCAAGGCCCGCTCACCATTGAGCGCCACCTTGGTCTGGTAATAAGGGGCTAGCACCTCCGTCAATAGGTCAATGTTCTCAGGCGTGTCGTCGACGATCAAAATCGTTTGCTTGGTCTTGGCGCTACGGGGGGCTGTCATTTTTCTTCCTCCGGTGAGAGTGGGATGTCCAGTGCCAGGGCGGCTTCTTTGAGTGCGTCCAGCGCTTCTTCGAATTCGTATTTAGCAATGCGTTTTTGCAGTTGCATGCCGGCCACGCCCTGGCCCACCGCACGCAGTTTCTCCGCAATGCTGTCGGCCACTTTCGCAGCGCGCGAGTCATCGTCCGCAAGCAAAGCGGCCAACTCTTGCAGGTCACTGGCCAGCACCGCTCGATCGACCACGAGGGGTGTTACGGTGGTGTCCGCAGCTGCGGTGGAAGGGCCCATGGCGCTTGCAATTTGACTGAGAATCAGGTCCAGCTCCTGCGCCATGGCCAGCAGCGCAGCGGGCAGCGTATCCAGGGTGCCATGCCGCAAAAGCCCTTCGACGCTGCCTGCCAGCGCCAGCAACTGGGTCGCGCCGATGTTGCCTGCCAAACCCTTGACGGTGTGGGCTTCACGCGTGGCAGTCTCCATGTCTTGCCGGTCGATGGCGCTCTGGATGCGGGCGATGGCATCGCTCTGGGTCTGTCCAAACCGGTCAATCAGCTTGCGCATGAGTTTGGTGTTACCTCCCATGCGGCGCATGGCCTGGTTCAGGTCCAGGCGGGGAATGTCCGGCAAATCCATTTTTTGCGCGACAGATCGCGTGTCGGCGCCCGGCACGGCATTGCCTAGCGGGTCGCTGGGTTGAATCCAGCGCGCCAGGCTGACGAAGAGCTGGCTGATGTCGATTGGCTTGCCAATATGGTCATTCATACCGGCTTCCAGGCACAGCTCCTTGTCGCCACTCATGGCGTTGGCGGTCATGGCCAGTATGGGCAGATCATTGAAGCGTCCATCGGCACGAATCTGGCGGGTTGCCTCAAAACCGTCCATCACGGGCATCTGGCAGTCCATCAGCACGCCGTCGTAGCGGGTGCGGCTGACTTTGCCGACCGCCTCCGCGCCGTTGTTGGCCACATCCACCCGGATGCCTGCGCCCTGCAAAATTTCCAGCGCCAACTCCTGATTGACGGCGTTGTCTTCGACCAGCAGCAAGTAGGCCCCCCGCACGCTTTGTTCGGCTTCGTGGCTGGCTTCCTGGCGCTGCTGCTTGCGCCCCTGCGTTACCACCTCTTTTCCCAAGGCGCAAAGAATGCTGTCCAACAGTGCCGAGGGGCCCACCGGCTTGAGCAGCAATCCGTCAATTTTGGTGCCACTGGCTTGCTCCATGAGTTCGTCACGGCTGTGGGCGGTCACCATCACAAAAGCAGGGATTCCGCTGAGCTGGGGGTCGGTGCGTATGCGTTGTATGGTCGCCAAACCGTCCAGTCCGGGCATCATCCAGTCCATCAGCACCAAGCCAAAGGGCCGCCCTGTGTTTTGCGCCTCTTCCAGTGCCGCAATGGCTTCTTCGCCACTGTTGACGGCCACCGCATCGAACTTCTGTGAAGAGAGAATGGCAATCATGATTTCGCGGGCGCGGGCGTTGTCGTCGACCACCAAAATGCGCAGGCCGTTAACGTCTTCGTCAAGCCGGGTGCGCTCGCGTTGCTCGGCCTGCAAGCCAAAGCGCGCTGTGAAGGTAAAGGTGCTGCCTTCGCCCTGACGGCTTTGCACGCCGATCTCGCCATCCATCAGTTCCACCAGCCTTTTGCTGATGGTCAGACCCAGGCCGGTACCGCCGTACTTGCGGGTGGTGGATGCGTCTGCTTGCGAGAAAGCACTGAACAGCTTGTTGCGCTGCTCATCGCTCAGTCCCACACCGGTGTCAGTGATATCAAAGCGCAGATGGATCTTGCTGGGTTTTGTCTCAGGCACAAAATTCAGCGTATGGATGCCCACCGTGATTTCGCCATGGTCCGTGAACTTGATGGCATTGCCCACCAAATTGATCAGCACTTGGCCCAGGCGCAGGGAGTCCCCGACCAGTGCTGTGGGCACATCGGAACCAATATCAAACAGCAGTTCCAGACCTTTGTCCTGAGCCTTTAAGACGGACAGGTCGGCCAGATTCTCCATCACGTCTTCGAGGTGGAATTCGGCCGCTTCGAAGCGCATTTTCCCGGCCTCGATTTTTGAGAAATCAAGAATGTCGTTGATGATGCCCAACAGATTGCGCGCAGCGGAGTCCACCTTTTCAATGTAGTTGCGCTGCTTGGCGTTCAGGCCGGTCTGCAAAGCCAGGTGGGACATGCCAATGATGGCGTTCATGGGGGTGCGAATTTCGTGGCTCATATTGGCCAGAAAGTCGGACTTCATGCGGGTGGCATCCTCTGCCAGCTCTTTGGCCGCGCGCATGAGTTCGGCGGCCTTGCGTTCTTCACTCACATCGTCAAACATCCAAACCGTGCCCAGCGAAAGGTCCTTGGCATCGATCGCGCTGCCGCTGATACGACACCAAAACCGGCTTCCGTCTTTGCGACACATTTCCTGCGTGCTGTGGTGAATCTCTCCGCGCTGAATGTCCTCGTAGGGTCCCTCAGTGAGCACCATCTCCTGTGGATACCAGACACGTGGAGATTGCCCCACAAGAGCACCCAGCGGCCAGCCAAACAGTTCGTCCAGTCGGTGGTTGGCGCGTACGATGCTCCACTCTCTGATGAAGGCGATACCCAAAGTCGCGGAGTCAAAAATTGCGGCCTGCTCATCATTGACTTGGCGAATGGCGCGTTCAACGCGCTTTTGCTCCGAAATATCGCGCATTGAAGCAACAATCAAAGTTCGCTCATCATCTTCGGCAACGTAGCACGACACATCAATATCAAACCGAACACCATTGCTGCGGGTGAACTGGGTCTCAAATCGCAGTGGGCGCCCTGCGTCCCGCAGCTTCTCGACCACGGATTGCGCATTGCCCTGGGAAAGACTTAACAAGAATGGCGTGGGAATTTTGACACCCATGATGTTCTCAGCGGAGACTTCCATGAGCGCTAGACCCGCGCGGTTGGCATACACCACTGTCAAGGTGCTGGGGTCCGCCCAGAACATGGGCTCTGAATTCTCGACCACCGTGCGGTTGAAAAGGATTTTTTTCTCGCTCCTTTTGCGCTCCGTGATGTCGATCATCCAACCCAGAATGCCAGGTTTGCCTTCGAATTCGGTTGGCAGATAGGTCACCAACAGGTCCCGCACCGAACCGCGCGGGCAATACATCTGGATTTCCATATCGCTAACCGACCCATGTGCCTTGAGTTCAGCTACGATTTTTTCCCGCGTATCTGGCCACACTAGCGCCTTGGAGGCAGGGTCACCCACCTTCATATTCAGCAGTTCCGTCACACGCGGATTGGCAAACCGGATGACTCCATCCGTTGCTACGGCAACCCCTACCGGCGCGGTATCCAAAATGTGCTGAAGACGAACGGCCTGATCCTCGAGCTTCTTGAAAAGCGCATTGAGGGTTTGTCCCGCCAATGATGCGTTCACCAACAAAAAAACCAGTAGTTGCGCCCACAGGCCGACTGTCAGGTGCTTGACGCGCATGGTGTCCGTGAGGGGGTCGACGGGTCGACCCATCGTCAGAAAATCGTCGACAAACCGCATCAAAAACAGGATGCCCATGACCGCAAAGGGCCATAACAAGGCCAGCGTCATCTTGCGGCTCCAGTTCTTGCGAACCTGGAGGTAGCTACGCAGAAATCCCAGACATGCCATGCAGCCCGACAGAAGCATTACGGCAGCGATCGCCGGGTTGTGTATACCCATGACCCGACCAAGCATCAAAATCACCACGAAGGCGAGGGCCACATGTCGGAGGTCGCGCTTCAAGGTGCATGGCTGACCGTGCAACTCCTGCATGCCAGGTCCGAACAAAAATACACTGCACAGAATAGTGAAGTAGGACAGGTTGAAGGTCTGGTAGTAGTCGATCAGACTGACGCCAGAGCCACGAAACTGGGCTGCCACGTCACCTGACACGACCATGAAATTAGCGACACAAAAATACACTGCCGCTCTGCGGGAAATATTCAGATGAATACCCATAAAGGCCCAACCCAATCCCGCCAATGCGGCCACAAAGGACATGACGCGAGACAGGGTATCGATCTCTCCAACGGGGATGTTCATCTCCATGATTTTCCTAAACGAAACTAGTCTGATAACTCAGCGTGAAGAGCGTACGGCATATGGACCGCGATGGTGGTGGTTTGCTGCTCGTCCGACGTGGACATGGCGATTTCACCGTTCTGGGTCTTAGCAATGAGTTGTGCGGAAAAAGTCCCCAACCCCGTTCCCCCCGGTTTGCCCGAAGTGGTGAATTTGTCAAAGAAGGTGCCGCGGATGTCCATGGGAACCACGCCGTCGTTGGTCATCGCGATGGAGACCTGTTCTTCCACTGACGTCAAATCGATCTGAATGGCCGTCCCGGGGCGGGCTGCTTCCATGGCGTTCTTCAAAAGGTTGTTAAACATGGAATAACACAGCAGTTCGTCGCCCAATACCCGCAGCGCGCTACCGGCGCTGACCGGCTCCCCCTGGATCGACAGCGCCACGGAAAGCTCGCGTGAAAGCAATTCGGACGACATTTCTTTGACGATGCGCTGCAACAGCGGCACCAGATCTACCGGGTTGGGATTGAACTCGTAGCTTCCCTGCTCCATTTTGTAGAGATCAAGGGACAGATTCACCATGTTCAGAATGCTGTAGGCGGCTTGCTCGATGTACCTGACGATTTCCTTGTGCTCTTGGGACACCTGTTCGTCACTGAGCAAGCTGGAGGAGAAGTTGATGATCCCGGCAATCGGGCTTTTCACATCGTGTTGGGCAATACGCTCGACATCGTCTCTCAAGCGCAGGTTGTCTTCCAGAACGGCATTTTTTTCGATCAGTGCAATCCTGTTACGTTTGAGTTCGGCAAACGATCGCCGCAGCTTCAGGTGGGTGTCGATGCGGGCTTTGAGTATGGGCGGATCAGCCGGTTTGGTAACAAAATCCACCGCACCCACGGCAAACCCTTTGGTGACATCCGTGGCTTCACTCATCGCGGTCAAAAAAATCACCGGCACATCGGCGGTCGCGGGGTTGGCCTTGATCTGGCGGCAGACCTCGAAGCCATCCATCTCAGGCATCATCACGTCCAGCAAAATCAGGTCTGGAATCTTGCCTTGCTCCAGAATTTTCAAAGCCCGCTCGCCGCTGCTGGCAACCTTAACCAGGTAGTCGCTACTCAACAGTTCCACCATGACATCCAGATTGTCCGGAACATCGTCCACTACCAAGAGCGTGGGTTTATTGGCTGCGTCCAGACCCGGGCCCTCCGGTGTTGCAAATTTTTCGCTTCGACGCTTCAAAATGGGCGGCGCCGCGCGACTCGCGCTCAATACCTTGGGACGTGGTTGCTCAATAACCTTCCTGATCTTGGACTCAAGTGCGCCAACGTTGAATGGCTTGATCATGTAGCCTGAGACACCTGCTTCAATGGCAACGTGCACATGGTGCCGTTCGGTTTCGGCAGTCATCATGAGCACCGGCAGGTTCGCGTATGGCGCACTTTCCCTGATCTTCTTGAGCAAATCCAACCCGTTCATCACCGGCATATTCCAGTCCGAAATGACAACGTCCACTGGTTGCGCCTGGATGATGCGCCATGCATCAGCGCCGTTAACTGCTGTCAGCACGGATCGCACGCCGATCTGGTTGAGGCTATTGGTCAATATGCGCCGCATGCCCTCCATGTCGTCGACCACCAGAAAAACCATGTTGTAGTTCACTATTTCTCTCCGACGGACGTTACTCTGGGCTATTGATGCATTCTGACACCATCCGCAGTATTTGGGTTCCGTTAGCCTATTCCAATGAGACGCGAATCCTTTCGACAACGTCTCGCGCGTGTGAAATGGATTCCATTTTTTCTGGAGTTCAAATCAAACAACATCACGACAAGCTCATCCGCACGGAGCCGATAACGGTGTCCACTTCGCGCACACATTGGGTCCGCCGTCGGGCCACCACTATCAGTACCGTGGCGTCATATCGCAAACCCAGCTTGAGCGTCAGTCGTCCAGCAAAACTACGGGTTGGTGACAGGGAATGAACCACGTGCGGATGCGAGCGCGCTTGCGTTGGGTGTGCGGCGGTGCGCTGTGGCGGTGGGCATGGGTTGCTTGCACTTTTAGCGCACAATTGCGCATGAGCGCTGAAGGCAACCCGAGCAACACACCACTCCAACCCCCTGCTGCCGGCGGGGCTCCTGTGGCGGCGCACGCCCGAACCCTGCTGGAATACCAGGCCTTGATGGAGAATGCGCCGGTTGCCATTGGCTTCTCCCAGAAGCGGCTGATTACCCGCTACAACCCCAAGTTTGCGGAGATGTTCGGTTTTCAAGGTGACGATGGGGTCGGTCAGCCGACTTTGACGCTTTACCCCTCGCTGGAGGCGATGGAAGAGGTCAGCCGACAGGCCTTTCCTTTGCTGTCAACCGGGCAGTCTTATTCCGCCGAAATGCGGTTTCGCCGACAGGATGGCAGTCTTTTTTGGGGCGATGCCGTGGCCTACCTGCTGGACCCGAAAAACCCGCCCGAAGGCACGATCTGGATCATCAGCGACATCAGTGCCCGCAAGGCTTCGGAAGAAGATCGCCGACTGACATTGCTGGAACTGGAGGCCATTTTTGCCAATGCGGCCGTCGGTTTTCTCTACAGTAGCGGGCGCAAAATTGAGCGCTGCAACACCCGGTGTGCCGACATTCTTGGCTACCGGCCCGAGGAGCTACTAGATCAAAGCGCCATCACGATATACCCTTCGCAAGAAGCCTACGACGCGTTGGGAATGGCGGCCGGCCCGCTGCTCAGCAGCGGCCAGCCTTTTGAAACCGATGGCCAGTTCAAACGCAAAGACGGCAGCCTGGTCTGGTGCCATGTCTACGCCAAAGCCTTGGACCCCCAGGGCGTGCGCCCGGGCACCATCTGGATCGTGGTCGACATTGAAGAAACCCGACAGGCCAGCGAACGACTGCAAACGTCTTTGCATGAGCTCGAAGCCTTCATGGGCAACACCTCGGTGGGTGTGCTGTTTACCCGCGATCGATTAATCACGCGCTACAACCCGCGTTTTGGCGAGATGTTTGGTTACGCGGCGCAAGAGGTGTTAGGGCAGTCGGCACGCCTGCTGTACCGCTCCCAGGAAGAGTACGCGGCGCTGGGGAAAATTGCCTTTCCGCTGCTCTCGGTGTCGCAGCCGATGCAAACCGAACTCTTTATGCAGCACCGCGACGGCACTCCTTTGTGGATCAACCTGATCGGTTGCGTGACAAATCCGGCGCATCCCAGCCAGGGCACGATCTGGATTGTGGAAGACCGTACCGAGCAGCGCAATACCGAGGCCCTGCTGCGTGAAAGTGCGGTGCAAGCTGAAAAGTTAACCGCCTTGGGGGCGATGGTGATCGGCATTGCCCACGAACTCAACACACCCATCGGCAACGGCATCACAGTGGCCAGTGCGTTGGAACAAAAAATTCGCGAGTTCACGGCCGTAATGGCCAGCGGGCTCAAACGGTCCACGTTAGAACAATTCGTGAGCGACACCCAAACGGCGTCGGAAATCCTGCTGCGCAACCTGACCCGAGCTGGCGCCTTGGTCACCAACTTCAAACAAGTGGCAGCTGCCCCCTCCAACGCGCAGCGCAGGACGTTTGAATTGGGTGACGTCATCGCCGAAGTGGTGCTGCTCATGAATCCCAAAATTCAGCAGTCCGGCGGCCAGGTCAATATCAGCGCCACAACGGACTTACAGATGGACAGCTACCCGATATCGCTGGCGCAGGTGCTGGAAAGCCTGCTGGAAAATGCGCTGACACACGGCTTGGTAGCGGGCCAGCAGGGCACGATTGCAATCGATGCTTGCGCGGCGGGAGCCCACGAGGTGGAGATCCGACTGCGCGACGACGGACGCGGCATTGATCCGGCCAACTTGCACCGCCTGTTCGAGCCCTTCTTCACCACCCGACTGGGGCAAGGGGGCTCAGGACTCGGTTTGCACATCGTGCACAACGTCGTGACGGGCGTCTTGGACGGTCACATCGAGGTGCACAGCACCCCAGGCCAAGGCACCGAATTTTTGCTGCGCCTTCCGCGCGTCGCCACCTCAGGAGGCATGGCGGCTTAGAACGTTCCCCAGTCGACCCCAACCCTGAACCAAGCGCCGGGAAATCTGCCAATGGGGAATGCAGGTAGCAAAGTCATTGCCCCTCGAATGCATTGAGGACCTCCCATCATGAATCCCCTGAAATTCCTGATTTTGATTCTTTCGATTCCCCTATTTGGCGCTTGTGGAGGGGGTGGCAGTACGAGTTCAACCGCAGCAAGCACCAGTGTAAGCACAGCCCCGATTTCGGACTTCACCTGCTTGACCACACCAACGGCGCTGGCGTGCCGCCCGCCCCTCTACACGGTGCTCTTCACGCACATTGAGGACAGTACGCCGACCGGCACCTTGGGGAGCGCTGTGACACGCACCAACTATTTGTACTGGCGCGACCGCGTGATTCAAATGGCGCAGCTGGCACGGCGTTACAACATGACCTGGGTATTGCAACCAGGCTGGAAGCTTCTGGAGGCGGCCAGGCTATACGAAGACTCGGCAACCATGGGCTCCACCAAAAACCCAAAATGTGTTGCGATATCTGCGCGACAACTGGGGTGTGGTGATTGACGCCCACGCCCATCAAAATGGTGCCTACAACTACACCGATATTGCCTATCTGCCCGCATGTGACGCCGACCATGATCAGTACGCCATCGGGCTTAAACACGGTCGAGCAGGATGTGCTGCTGCCACTGAAAAGCCTGCGCGATAGCGCTCAGGTCGAGGTGACGAACTTCATAAGCTTGGTGGCGACCTGGAAGTCACGCTTTGCCAGCCAGCCCTGTGTGTACCGTGAATGAAGCCACGGCGCAGGCGCGTAAATGTTAAACAGCACCGAATGTTACGCCTCCAGCCCGCGCTTCAACCGCCACTGCTTGACCAGCGCATAGATCGCAGGAATCACCGCCAGCGTTAGCACCGTACTGGATACCATGCCGCCCACCATGGGCGCTGCGATGCGGCTCATCACCTCCGATCCCGTGCCAGTGCCCCACAGGATGGGCAGCAGGCCAGCCATGATGGCCACTACCGTCATCATCTTGGGTCGCACGCGCTCGACGGCGCCCTCCATCACGGCTTCGTACAGGTCTGCCACATTCGGCGCACGACCTGCCGCGCGACAGGTCACCTTCACCGCCTCCCAGGCATGGTCAAGGTAGATCAGCATCACCACGCCGGTTTCCGCTGCCACACCCGCCAGCGCGATAAAGCCCACGGCCACAGCGACCGACAGGTTGTAATGCAGCAGCCACATCAGCCACACACCGCCCACCAGCGCAAAGGGCACCGACAGCATGACGATCAGCGTTTCGGTGATGCGGCGAAAATTCAGGTACAGCAGCAAAAAGATGGACAGCAGCGTAAACGGAATCACCACCTTCATTTTCTCAATGGCGCGTTCCATGTACTCGAACTGCCCGCTCCAGGTGACGTAGTAGCCCGGAGGGAACTTCACCTGGGCAGCAACGGCTTTCTTGGCGTCGGCCACGTAGCCGCCAATGTCGCGTTCGCGGATGTCCACATAGATGTAGGCGGACAGCAACGCGTTCTCGGTGCGAATGCCGGGTGCGCCCTTGGCCACAACGACCTTGGCCAACTGGCCCAGCGGGATCATGGCGCCGTCCATGGTGGGCACCAGCACCTCACGCGCGATCTGCTGCGGGTCGGAACGCAACTCGCGCGGGTAGCGCACGCTCACGCCATAACGCTCGCGCCCCTCCACCGTGGTGGTCACCATCTCGCCGCCCAGCGCCGTGCCGATGATGTCCATCACATCGCCCACGGCCAGACCGTAGCGGGCCAGCTGCTCGCGGTCGGGTTCGATGTTGAGATAGAAGCCACCGGTGATGCGTTCGGCAAAGGCACTGGTGGTGCCAGGCACGGCTTTCACGACCGATTCAATCTGCTTGGCCAGCTTTTCCATTTCATCCAGGTCCTTGCCAAACACCTTGATGCCAATCGGCGTGCGGATGCCGGTGGACAGCATGTCGGTGCGGGCTTTGATAGGCATGGTCCAGGCATTGGCCACGCCGGGGAACTGCAGGGCCTTATCCAACTCGGCAATCAAACCATCCATGGTCAGGCCGGGACGCCACTCAGACTCGGGCTTGAGGTTGATCACCGTCTCGAACATCTCGGTAGGGGCCGGGTCGGTGGCGGTGTTGGCGCGACCCGCCTTGCCAAAGACCGATTCCACCTCAGGAAAGCTCTTGATGATCTTGTCCTGCGTCTGCATCAGCTCGGCTGCCTTGGTGATCGACATTCCGGGC
>CAIYDK010000416.1 GCA_903924955.1 uncultured beta proteobacterium
CGAGGATGGATGTGCCGTCGCTTGGGTCAGAATAGCCAATCAAAATCCATGGACTCCCCAATGAAGCTTCCCAAAGGCTTGTACGACCGTCTGATTTACGAGGACGAAGTTGATGAGGTCACCAGCCTGACTAGTCAACACCGAGCACTGGTCGCTGCGCCCACGGTGCACCAGCGGCGCGAACAATTCGTTGCGGAGTTGGTGCACCGCTTGCCAGAACTGTTGGACGCGGCGGCGGCCGGGCAGCCTGATGCAAGCGAAAAGGCCAAAGCCGAAATTGAACTGATCCGCCAGCTCCTGATGCAACTGCGCCCAAGTGGCCAGTGTGAGCGTCTGCCGGCCATGCCAGCGCAGTTACTCAAGTCGATTCATGCACCCAATACCGAAGTGTTGATGCCCGCCACGGGGTTGCGCCACCCCTGGCTGTTTACGTCTGCCAGAGCCGACCCGTCACTGCTGAATGAATTGCGCGCCGAGTTGCGCGAGGTCGATCGGGTGGACATTCTGGTCAGTTTCATTACCTGGAGCGGCGTACGCAAATTGCTCGATGTCTTGGAACAAGTCACTGCGCTCGATGCGCATGGCAATCCGAAGACAAAGTTCCGAATACTGACGACCACTTACATTGGTGCGACCGAGGTGCGTGCGGTAGATGCGTTTGCCAAGTTGCCTGGCGTTGAGTTGCGGATCTCGCTTGATGGACGCCGTACACGCCTCCACGCCAAGGCATGGATTTTTCATCGCGTCACCCAATTTGGCACTGCCTTCGTTGGAAGCGCCAACCTGTCCGAATCCGCATTGATTGGCGGCATCGAATGGACGGTGAAGTTTGCCCAAGCCAGTGGTTCGCCCTTGTTCGCCGCTGCGGTTGCCAATTTCGAGACGCTTTGGAATGACAAGGAATTCCAGCCCTATGACCCCAGTAACGACCAGCACCGTGAAGCTTTAGTGCGTGCGCTGGCCAACGAACGTGGCCGTGGTGGAAACGCTTCCATCGCGGCCGGTAACGTGGTGGCACTACAAACTTGGTTTGATTTACGACCCAAGTCCTACCAGCAAGAAATGCTTGACCAGTTGGCTGCCGAGCGGCGGCTGGGACGTCGCCGCAATTTGGTGGTGGCGGCCACAGGCACTGGCAAGACTGTGGTGGCGGCGTTTGACTACTTGCGGCTGCGTGAGGAGGAGGGTGCCGCACCGAAGCTCTTGTTTATCGCGCACCGAGCCCAAATTCTGACGCAGGCGCTATCGACCTTTCGCCAAGTATTGCGCGACCCAGCGTTTGGTGAACTGCTGGACGGCGACAACACGCCTTCGCAATACGAGCACGTCTTTGCCACGATCAACACGGTGCACGGGCGTCGCTTGGTGGAGCAACTGGGTAGCCATTTTTGGCGCATGGTCATCGTGGACGAGGCGCACCACTTGCCGGCCTTGACCTTTGACCAGTTTATTGGAGCGGTGCAGCCGCACTATCTGCTGGGGCTGACAGCCACCCCCGAACGCTCGGACGGCCAAAGCCTGATGCACTACTTTGACAGCCGCCCAGACGGCTCGCCCGCAGTATCGCTGCGGCTGTGGGATGCACTGGACCAGCAGTTGCTCACCCCGTTTGAATACTACGCAACGGCAGACGAGACCGACATGACCTCCGTGGAGTGGGGACGTGGATCGGAGGTGGCTCAGCTTTCCAATATCGTTTCGGGCAACGCAGTGCGCGCCAGAACGGTGGTCAATGCGCTGAATGCCTATGTGGCTGACCTGGACGCTCTCAAGGGCTTGGCCTTTTGCGTGAGTGTGGCCCATGCGAATTTCATGGCCGATTTTTTCAACCGTTCAGGCTTGCCTGCTGTGGCGCTGACTGGGGCTGACTTGCAGGATGCGCGAACGGCTGCCGTGCGACAACTCAGCCACGGTGCGCTAAAGATGATTTGCAGCTGCGATGTGTTCAATGAAGGCATTGACATCCCCGATGCAAATGCCATTCTCCTGCTGCGCCCCACCCAAAGCCCCGTTATTTTTCAGCAGCAGATCGGCCGGGGCCTGCGGCTCGCAAAGGGTAAAGAAGCGTGCCTGGTGCTGGACTTTGTCGGCCTGTACAACAACGAATTTCGCTTTGATGTGCTGCTGCGGTCCATCACGGGAAGCAGTCGCCGTCAGATAGCCGACGCGATGGCCAATGGTTTCAGTAGGCTCCCGGCGGGTGTCCACATTCAGTTCGACCGGATTGCGCGCGAACGGGTTCTAAGCAACTTACAACAGGCGCTGAATTTGAATGTGGTTCGCTTGTGCGCTGAGTTGGTGGCATGGGCTGCGCTACAAAGTGGGGCGACCTTGGTGCTGCGCAACTTTTTGCTCGATAGTCAATTGGAGTTGAGCGACATCTACTCCGGTGGTACCAACGCCCGCTCTTGGACCAGCTTGAAGCGCAGAGCGAATCTGGAGCACGAGCCATTGGGTCCGCGCGAAGCCGACTTGGTGCGGCGGATTTTCAGTGTGCTGCATGCCAATGATCCTACGCTGCTGGCTGCCTGGAAGGTCGCACTGTCGGGCGGGGCCATCGACGCACGCCGAGTCCAAATGCTGGCTTACCAATTGCTGCCCACGCGAACGGAAGTCATCGCCCCTGATCAATTTCTATCGCTCGTCTTTGCCAACCCCGTGGCGCGTGCTGAGTTGCAAGAAATCGTTGGCATTCTCCAAGAGCGTAGTGCGTTGGAGCCGGTGCCTTTGCCCGGTGCGCCGGCCGGTTGGACGCTGGCGCTGCACGGACGGTATACGCGGGCTGAGATTTTGTCGGCTGTTGGTTACCTGACGCCCACTGCACGCCCACTTTCCGACAGTGGTTGCTTGCCGTTAACGGAGGCCATGACTGAAGTTCTATTCGTGACTCTGGACAAAAGCGAAGGGTTTGACGAGCGCGTTCAGTACAAGGACTACGCTATCAGCCCGGAACTATTCCACTGGCAAACGCAAAACCGCGCTGGGCCTAACAACAATTCTGGGCGACGCTACACCGATAGCCCGGCAAATGGCTGGAAGTTTCAACTGTTCGTTCGCGAAGACCGTGATGCGGCCTATGTGGCGGTGGGCCCCGTTC
>CAIYDK010000417.1 GCA_903924955.1 uncultured beta proteobacterium
ACCGCAGTTTTGTCCGCGCGGGTGATGTTGCGGTGGACTATGCCTAGGTTGTTCATTTGGCTTCCTTTGCTTTCAACACGGCGTCCAGTCTTGGGAATACGTGCCTGGCGTTGCCTTCGTAAATCTGGTGGCGGTCGGCATCGCTCAAGATGGTGGACGCCTCGATGTAGCGCTTGGTGTCGTCAAAATAGTGACCGGTCTCGGGGTCGATGCCGCGTACCGCGCCAATCATTTCGCTTGCAAACAGCACATTTTTTACCGGAATCACGGTGTTGAGCAGGTCGATACCCGGCTGGTGGTAGACGCAGGTGTCGAAGAAGATATTGTTCAGCAGGTGCTCCTGCAACAGCGGCTTCTTCAGTTCCTGCGCCAGGCCACGGAAACGGCCCCAGTGGTAGGGCACCGCACCGCCGCCGTGGGGGATCAGAAACTTCAGGGTTGGAAATTCCTTGAATAGATCACTGGTCAGACACTGCATGAAGGCCGTTGTGTCCGCGTTCAGGTAGTGTGCGCCGGTGGTGTGGAAACAGGCGTTGCAGCTGGTGCTGACGTGAATCATGGCGGGAATGTCGTATTCCACCATCTTCTCGTAGATGGGGAACCAGGCCTTGTCGCTCAGCGGGGGGGATGTCCAGTGGCCGCCGCTGGGGTCCGGGTTCAGGTTGATGCCGACGTTGCCATATTCCTTGATGCATTTCTCCAATTCAGGGATGCAGGTGGCGGGGTCGGCTCCAGGGCTTTGCGGCAGCATGGCCACGGGTACAAAGTGGTCAGGGAACAGTTGGCTCACGCGGTAGCACAGCTCATTGCAGATGGCGGCCCAGGTGCTCGATACATTGAAGTCGCCAATGTGATGCGCCATAAAGCTCGCGCGTGGGCTGAACAGGGTCAGGTCCGAACCGCGCTCTTTCATCAGGCGCAGCTGGTTGGTCTCAATGGTCTCAATCAACTCGTCGTCGCTGATTTTCAGGTCGGCCACTTTGGGCATAGCGGACGCATCCTTGATGCCGGCGATTTGCTGGTTGCGCCAGGTCTCCAGCGCCTTGGGCGCGGTGGTGTAGTGGCCGTGACAGTCGATGATCATGCAATGCTCTCCTGATGTACTTCAAAGTCGAATCGGGGGGTCAGGCAGGTTCCATGCCCTGACGGATTTTCGCCGCCGCTGCATCGTTTGATGCCATGAAGTCCAGCAGAGTCTGAACGTCGGGCGCACGGGTGCTGGTGGTGGTAATGGCCGCCGAAAACGTGGTCGTGATCTGAATGGCCGGGGGCAGCGGGCCGACGATGGTGATGCCCTCGACGTGGATGAGTTCGCTGAGTTGCTGAAAGCCCAGCTCCACCGCACCCTTGGCCACCAGGCTGCCCACCGGCACGCCGGGCGGCGGCGTCAGGATGCGGTCCTTAATCTGGTCTGCGATACCCCAGCGTTCAAACAGTTTGGCCAAAGCCACGCCGCTGGGCCCCGTGGAGTAACTCAGGGATTTGGCGGCAAGGACGGCCTGGCGCACAGCATCTTCGCTCGCAATATCCGGCTGCGGTCTGCCGCTGCGTACGGTCACTGCCACGCCACTGTGAACCAGGTCCACCTTGCTGCCGCCGCGCAGGTGGCCCGATGCAACGAGTTTGTCGATGGCGTCTGACGCGAGTACGACCACGTCAAAGGCTTCGCCGGCCTGCACGCGCCTGGCCGCGTCTACGCCACCCACCGACGCGATGGTCACAACCTGCCCGGTGCGCCCGGCATAGGCCGCCGTCAGTTCTGCCAACAGTTGGCGCGTGGCCATGGACGAGATGCCGGTCAGCGGCGCGCGTGCAGTGGTGGCAGTGGATGGCATAGCAGCAATTTTGAGTGCAACCCGGCCAGGTGGTAAGGGAGGGTCACTACTAGCAGTTATTGCAAATCGGCATAATCAACCCGTAGCTATTCACGTAAAGTCGGCATGGACCTCAAACAACTCGAATACTTTGTCCGCGTTGCCGAACTAGGCAGCTTCACCCGCGCCGCCATTGCGCTGGACGTTGCGCAACCGGCGCTGAGCCGCCAGGTGCGTTTGCTCGAGGTGGAGTTGCGTCAAAGCCTGCTGACCCGCAACGGCCGCGGCGCGGTACCCACCGAAGCGGGCAAACTGCTGCTGGCGCATGGGCGCGGCATTTTGCACCAGGTGGACCGGGCCCGCGAAGAACTGGGCCGCGTGCGTGGCTCACTGGCGGGCCGGGTGGCGGTCGGGCTGCCCAGCAGTCTGGCGCGGGTGCTGACGGTGCCACTGACGCGCGCTTTCAGGCGCCAGATGCCTGACGCCACCATTTCCATCAGCGAAGGCCTGTCGGTTGCCATGCAGGAGTCGCTGGTCAATGGGCGGCTGGATATTGCAGTGCTCTACAACGCGCATTCCTCGGCCGAATTGGAGATTGCGCCGCTGTTGGAAGAAGAATTGCTGCTGGTGCAGTTGCGCGCCGCCGGTTCGGTGGAAGACGCGCCAACGGTCCCCATTTCGCTGAAAGCCGTCTCGCAGTTGCCCTTGGTGATACCGAGCCGACCCAATGCGATTCGCATGCACATCGAGTCGGAAATGGCAAACATTGGCTGCCGTCTCAACATCGCGCTGGAAATTGATGGTGTATCCGCCATACTGGACCTGGTGGCCGACGGTGCAGGTTGTGCTGTGTTGTCGCGCAACGCCGTGGCCAACTCGGTTCGCCCTTCGGCTTTCACCGTAAGCACCATTCACGATCCCGTGTTGCGCACCAAGGTGTCGCTGGCAACTAGTTCCTTGCGACCTGCCACGCTCACCCAGCAGGCTACTCTGAGGCTGCTGCGGGAGACCGTCGAATGGGTGATGAAAACGGTCTGAGCCTCAGCGTCCCGCCAGTGAGTAGCGCGTGGTGGTTTTTACGATGTTGTACACCCTTATTGCCTGCCCTTTCAGTCTGACCAATGGGCGGTGTAACCCGCCCGACCGATGGAAATAGCCGCAATGTTGTGTCACACTTGACTTTTGTAGAGCCACGGAGAATTGATGACATCCCGCCGTTCACAAGCATGAGCCAGTCGTCTAAACGCCCATCGGGGGCGGGTGCGGCGTTGCGCGTTGTGCTGGTGTACGCCACATTTGCCAGTTTGTGGATACTGCTTTCAGACGAGGCGGTGGCGTGGCTATTCACCGATCCAGCCACCATGACCCGAGTCAGCATGGTCAAGGGCTGGCTGTTTGTGGTCGTCACCGCGTTGCTGCTTTTTGGTCTGATACAACGCTTGGCGGTGGGTCTGCAGGATGCAATCGAGACTTTTCGCCAAAGCGAAAAGTCCCTGCAACAAAGCGAAAATCAGCTTCAGGCCACGTTCGACGCCTTGCCCGACTTGTTGTTTGAAGTGGGACTGGATGGCCGTATTTACAACTACCATTCGCACCGTTCTGATTTGCTGGCGGCACCACCCGACGTATTCTTGGGTAAGACGTTTTTCGATGTCTTGCCACCAGATGTGGCAGCCGTCATTACCGTGGCGATTGCCGAGGCCGCAGCAAAGGGTTTCTCCAGCGGAAGGTCCTACGCCCTTCAACTACAGCAAGGCGAACGCTGGTTTGACCTGTCGGTTGCCCCCATGTGCGTGGTTGCAGGCCACCAGCAACACTTCATTCTGATTGCACGCGACGTGACCGCCAACAAGGTGCATCAGGACCAGTTGGAGCATATGGCCCACTTCGACGCACTGACCAATCTACCCAATCGGTTGCTACTTTCCGACCGGTTGCATCTGGCCATGAGTCAGGCCCAGCGGCGCGGGCAGCAACTGGCGGTGGCCTATCTGGATCTGGACAGTTTCAAGTGCATCAACGACCAGTATGGGCATGACGTGGGGGACGATTTTTTGATTGCTCTTGCCCACTGCATGAAAGACACGCTGCGCGAAGGTGACACCCTGGCTCGCATGGGCGGAGACGAGTTCGTTGCCGTTTTTGTCGATTTGGATCACGTCAACGCCAGTCTGCCGATGCTGGACCGATTGTTAAAAGCGACGGCTGAGCAGGTGAATTTGGGGGAGCTGAAGTTGCAGGTTTCAGCCAGTCTGGGAGTGACTTTTTACCCCCAATTGCAGGACGTGGATGCTGACCAGTTACTGCGCCAGTCAGACCAGGCCATGTACCAGGCCAAGTTGGCAGGCAAAAATCGGTATCACGTGTTTGATGCCGAACAGGACAGCAGTATTCGGGGCCACCACGAAAGTCTGGACCATATTCGCAACGCATTGGACGACGGCGAGTTGGTTTTGTATTACCAGCCCAAGGTCAATATGCGCAGCGGTCGGGTCATCGGTGCAGAGGCCCTGATCCGTTGGCAATGCCCAAAGCGCGGCCTGCTGCCACCCGCGGCATTCCTGCCGGTGTTTGAAGATGACCCGCTGGCAGTTCAAGTTGGCGAGTGGGTCATTGAAACGGCGTTGCAGCAGGTTGAAGTCTGGCGTGCGGCGGGTCTGGACATTCCAGTCAGCGTCAATGTGGGCGCTCGACAGTTGCAACAGGCCAATTTTGTCGAGCGTTTGCGGGCCATGCTGGCGACGCATCCGCAATTACCGCCAGGCTGCCTGGAGTTGGAAATACTGGAGACCAGTGCGCTTAAAGACATGGCGCAGGTGTCACAGGTCATAGATGAGTGTGCCCGCTTGGGAGTGAACTTCGCACTGGATGACTTTGGTACCGGTTACTCGTCGCTGACCTATCTGAAGCGCCTGCGGGTCACGCTGCTCAAGATGGACCAGAGTTTTGTGCGCGATATGCTTGACGACCCTGATGACCTGGCGATTCTGGAAGGTGTGATCGGCTTGGCGAGAGCCTTCAAACGGCAGGTCATTGCTGAAGGTGTGGAGACGGTGGCCCACGGCACCCGCTTACTGCAACTGGGTTGCGAGCAGGTTCAGGGCTATGGTATTGCCCGGCCTATGCCTGGTGCGGACATGCCAGCCTGGGTTGCTGCTTGGCGGCCTGCACCCGAATGGGCAGAGTGATTGGTTTTCAAAAACACCCAGGTTGTTAACCCATAGCACAGGCGTAGCTCAGGAAGTTGGCGGTGTCTGCCAGCCTCTGGCTAAAGCTGACCTTCGGTCAGCGTGTCGAGCTGGAATTGGCCGCTCTGGTCCCACAGCCAGGTATCGGTGTAGGTTACGCGTCCCATTTTGACGGGCGCCGGGAACGGGGATGCCGAGCGCACCGAGCGCTCAATTTCGGCCACCACGTCGGGGGCGTGACTGGGCGCCCGCATCCAGTGCAGGCCGGTCACGGCTCCTTTTGCATTGATCTCGACTTGTAGCACGCCCACCGCATGCAGCATGGGTGGCATTTTGCCGACATAGATACGTGAACTGTATTTTGCGTACAGGTGGGTGGCGGCATCACGGCGATAGTCCCGCGGCGTGCCGGCGTAGGACGACGTGGGAGCCACTGCACCCGTGGGCGGTTTTGGGCTTGGTGTAGCGGGTGACATATTGGTTGGGGGCTGGTCGGGTGGGGTAGTGGGCGGTCCGCTCGTGCAGCCCGCTACGATGCTGGCGACGCACGCCCACAGAACCGATTGGCCCAACATGCGGTTCGTGTGGTTTGAAATCATGCGGTTGTGGTGCGGTGGTGCAAAGGCATACTGTGGCTGAATTTTGTGTATTTGTGCCAATCGCGGCAACAAAAAGGTATCTGGATGTGAGCGAGTCAACTCAATTTTTCAAGCAGCTCGTTGACCATACGGCGGTTCTGGTAACCGTGCAGTCTACGCGCGGTTCGGCCCCACGAGATGCGGGCGCGTGGATGGCGGTGTTTGCTGATAGCACCGTTGGCACCGTGGGTGGCGGCCACCTTGAATTTGACTCGATTGCCTACGCGCGCCAGCTTCTGCAGCAGCAAATGACTCCCAGCCTGGTGCGCTATGCGCTGGGGCCTAGTCTGGGGCAGTGCTGCGGGGGCGAGGTGGTTTTGCATTTTGAGCGGGTGGGCCCCACCGATACGGATCGGCTGAGCCGACAACTGCTTGGCGCACGCACTCCGGTAGCGTTGTTTGGCGGCGGCCACGTAGGGCGTGCGGTTGTGCGGGTGATGCTGAACTTGCCTGTTGATCTGACCTGGATCGATAGCCGTGACGAGATTTTTCCGCCCGAGCTGTTCAGCAGAGTGCGCTGTGAGCATAGCGATCCGGTCCAGGCCGCAGTGGCCGACTTGATGCCCCACACGTGCGTGTTGATCATGAGCTTCAACCATGCCGAAGACCTGGATGTGGTGGCTGCGTGCCTGATGCGTCGGCGCGAACGGGATGACCTGCCCTATATCGGACTGATTGGAAGCAAGACCAAGTGGGCGTCATTCCGCCACCGTCTTGAGGAGCGGGGCTTTAGCCAGGCCGAACTGGACTATGTGACCTGCCCGATTGGCGTCTCCGGTATTGCGGACAAGCGCCCCGAAGTGATTGCGGTGGCCGTTGCGGCCCAAATCTTGCAAGTTATAGCGTAGGCAACCCAATTAGTGTAAAAGTGTATACACTTTGCGGTAACGCCAAGGAGAACACTTCGCATGGAAAGTTATCTGCTGGACTGGGCCAATCTGCTGTTGCGTTGGGTCCACGTCATCACCGCCATAGCCTGGATTGGCTCGTCGTTCTATTTTGTGTTTCTGGATAGCAGCCTGACGCCGCCGGTCGATGAAGACCTGAAGCGACAGGGCGTCAGTGGTGAGTTGTGGGCCGTTCACGGTGGGGGCTTCTACCATCCGGTCAAATTTGCTGCGGCGCCGCCGCAGTTGCCCGCCCACCTTCACTGGTTTTATTGGGAGAGTTACAGCACCTGGCTGAGTGGCTTTTCGCTCTTCACCATTTCTTATCTTTGGAGCGCCAGCACTTACCTGATCGACAAGTCGGTGATGGACTGGGCACCAGCGACCGCCATTGCGGTTGCACTGTCTTTCATGGTGGTTTTCTGGCTGGCCTATGACGCGATCTGCCGGACCTTTGGCCAGCGCAAGAATGGTGACGCCATCGTTGGCGCGATGCTGGCCGTGTTGGTGGCGCTTGCGGCATGGTTGGCGTGTCACTGGTTTGCAGGCAGGGCCGCCTTCCTGCTGGTTGGCGCCATGATGGCCACGAGCATGAGTGCCAATGTGTTCTTCTGGATCATTCCGGGCCAAAGGACGGTGGTGGCCGACCTCAAGGCAGGGCGCCCGGTGGACCCTATCTATGGCAAACGCGGCAAGCAGCGCAGCGTGCACAACACCTACTTCACACTGCCGGTGTTGTTCGCCATGCTCAGCGGTCACTATAGCTTTACCTATACCCACCCCCAGAACTGGGTTGTGCTGGTCCTGATGATGTTTGCCGGGGCTGCCATTCGCCAGTTTTTTGTGTTGCGCCATGGCTTCAAGCTGGGGCGTAATGGGCACCCGTGGCCCTATGCGCTGGTTGGCGTTGTGGCGATCATTGGTTTGTTCGTTTGGCTCAAGCCTGCGCCAGCGGCTGATTCGGTTGCTATTACTTCAGGAGCTGCCAACGCAGTTTCCACGGGGGCTGGAGGGCCAATCGCCTATAAGACGATGCAGGCTGTGTTGGAGCAGCGCTGCTACATGTGCCACGGCGCGCAGGTGCAGATGAAAAACGTGCGGCTGGATTCACCCGAGGGCCTGAAGCTCCATGCCCAAAATATTTACCAGCAAGCGGTGGTCACGAAGGTGATGCCCCTGAACAATGCAACGGGCATTACCGAGGCTGAGCGCAGCCTGATCAAGCAGTGGTTTGAGGGCGGCGCGGCGGTTGACTGAATCCCGGTCCTAACGTGCCAGTTGCGCCAGTTGTAGCGCCAACGCGTTGTGCCGCTCCAGCAGTGGCCCCATGTCAACCGTGGTGATCTGTCCATCACGCACAACAACCTTACCGTTGACAACGGTATAGGCTGCCTGCGGGCTGGCGCATAACAGCAAGGCGCCGATCGGGTCATGCACCGCGCCACCTGCAAAGCCCAGCGTGTCCAGATCAAATATCGCCAGATCGGCACACATCCCCACAGCAAGGTGCCCGATATCGGGGCGACCCAAAACCTGCGCTCCGCCGCGTGTGGCCAGGTTGAGCGCATCACGTGCCGTCATTTCCGCGGGGCCCAGGTCGCAGCCGAAGAAGGTGCGGCCCTCGCGCGTTTCGGGTGGCTGCATGGCGCGCCCCACGCGGGCTAACAGAAGAGCCTGGCGGGCTTCGTTCACCATGTGGGCGGCATCGTTGCTGGCGCATCCGTCCACGCCGAGCCCCACCGGAACGCCCGCGTCCAGCATGCGACGGATGGGGGCAATGCCGCTGGCAAGGCGCATATTGCTGCAAGGGCAGTGTGCGACCCCCGTGCGGGTGGCGGCAAACAGGCTGATGCCTTCATCATCCAGCTTTACGCAGTGCGCGTGCCAGACATCGGGCCCCAGCCAGCCGAGTTCTTGTACATATTGGGTGGGTGTGCAGTTGAATTTCTCGCGCGAGTAGGCCAGATCATGGTCGTTCTCGGCCAGATGGGTGTGTAGGCGCGCGCCGTGGGCCCGAGCCAGCAAGGCCGATTCGCGCATCAGGTCACGGCTGACACTGAAAGGCGAGCAGGGCGCCACCGCCACGTTGAGCATGGAACCAAAGGAGGCGTCGTGGTAGCGCTCAATCAGGCGCTGCGTGTCTTTCAGGATGGCGTCTTCTCGCTCCACCACCCGGTCGGGCGGCAGGCCGCCCTGACTTTGACCTACGCTCATGCTGCCACGCGTTGCACAGAAGCGCATGCCGATGTCATAGGCCGCCTCAATGCTGTCGTCCAGTCGCACGCCATTGGGGTAGAGGTACAGGTGGTCACTGCTGGTGGTGCAGCCACTGAGCAGCAACTCGGCCATCGCCACCTGGGTGCTGACCTGCACCATCTCGGGTGTCAAACCGGACCAGATGGGGTACAAACCGCGCAGCCAGCCGAACAACTCCGCGTTTTGCACCGCAGGAATAGCCCGTGTCAGGCTTTGGTACATATGGTGGTGCGTATTGATTAAACCTGGTGTTACGAGGTGATGGGTGGCGTCGATTACTTCATCCACCGAGAGTGCGTCGTCAGTTAACCC
>CAIYDK010000418.1 GCA_903924955.1 uncultured beta proteobacterium
CTTGTTTTGCAGCGCCAGCCCCAGCATGCGGTCGGTCTTCTGGTGGTTGCGCATGCCCTGCGTACCGGCCAGCACCGTGGCGTCGTATGACATGGCCACGACCTGATGTCCATTGACACTGCCAATACCGGTCACCATACCGTCGGCCGGAGTGTTCTGGACCAGGTCTTCTTCGGAGCGACGGCTGCGCTGGGCGGCCACCGCCAGGGCGCCATATTCAATGAAGCTGCCAGGATCACACAGGTCGGCCATGTTTTCGCGGGCGCTGCGCAGGCCCTGTGCGTGGCGCTTGGCCATGGCTTGTGGACGGCTGGCGTCCAGCGTCAACGCCTGGCGGTCCAACAGGCGCTGCAGGTCGGCGCGGATGGTTTTAGTCTGCGGCCCATCACTTTTAGTCATTTCAGCCTCCGCCCCCCGTGGAATATGCGTGAGGCGCTCTGAAATACATAGCAAATCATTTTCAGCGACCATATCCCCGACAGCAAACAGCAGCTCAACGACGCGACCGTCCGCACCCGCTCGCACCTCGTGCTCCATCTTCATGGCCTCCAGAATGGCCACCACATCGCCGGCGCGCACCGGGTCGCCGGGTGCGACCAGCCATTGAACCATCTGGGCCTGCAAGGGGGAGCGGATTTGAAGCATGCGGCATTGTGCGGCAAGGCCAGCGACACGCGCGTCAAGCGAGTGACACCGGCCATCAACGGGTCGACCCGCGCCGTCAATTTGCTCCACAATCGCGGCATGCAACACACACCCCTGATTGAAATGACCCGTGGCGGGACGCTGGAGAACCAGCACTTTGGCTCGGTTGCCGTGGTCAACACCCGGGGACAACTGCTGGCCTTTGCCGGTGCCCCCCACTGGCTGACCTTTACCCGTTCCACGTTAAAGGCGCTACAGGCGCTGCCATTTATGGAGGCCGGCGGTCCGGCGCACTTTGGCTTTGGCCAAGAACACGTCGCCATGCTGTGTGCCAGCCACAACGGCGAGGCGATGCACGTGGAGGCCGCCCAGGGCATGCTGGAGCGCACCGGGCAGACCTACAAGGCGCTGCGCTGCGGCTGCCACGTTCCCTACCACTTCGAAATAGCCGGAAATGCCCCCAGCCCCCGCGAGACCTTCGACGAGCGCTACAACAACTGTAGCGGCAAGCACGCCGGCTTTGTTGCCTACTGTGTGCAACACGGCCACAGTCTGGGTGACTACGAAGCCTTCGATCACCCGCTGCAACACGCCATTCGCCGCGATGTAGCCCGTGCGGTGGGCATGGATGCCAATGACCTGAAGCCGGGGGTGGACGGCTGCTCGGCCCCGAACTACGCCATGCCTTTATCCAAACTGGCCACCGGCTACGCCCGCCTGTCCAGCGGTGCGCAGGACGGCGAGTTTGGCGCCAGTTTTGACCAGCTGAGCCATGCCATGACGGCCCACCCTGACATCGTCAGCGGCACCGGTCGCAACGATCTGGCCTTCATGCAAGCGGGTGCCGGCGACTGGGTCACTAAGGTAGGCGCGGATGGCGTTCAGGTAGTCGGCAGCAAGAGCCGCGGCGAGGCATTCGCGCTAAAGATCATCGACGCCAACAAACCGGCCCTGTTTGCGGCCAGCGTAGAAGTCATGGAGCAGTTGGGTTGGCTGGACGATGCACAGCGACAGTTGCTGCAGCCCTGGCGCGCACAGCCCATCATCAATGCGCGAGGCTTGTTGGTGGGCGAGCGCCGCCCCGCGTTCACCCTGCAGACCCCCTGAAACCACTTGCCTATGAACAACAAAATTAGCCTGATCGGCGCACCCACCGACATTGGAGCGGGTAGTCGCGGCGCCAGCATGGGCCCTGAGGCCCTGCGCGTGGCCCACATTGCAGCTGTGCTGGCACAACAGGGCCTGCAAGTGCTGGACCGGGGCAACCTGAGCGGCCCCAACAACCCCTGGCTGCCACCGGTGGATGGCTACCGGCACCTGGCCGAAGTCACCGCCTGGAACCAGTCAGTGCACGATGCGGTCTATGCCGAACTGTCCGATGGCCGCTTACCGATTCTGCTGGGCGGTGACCACTGCCTGGGCATCGGCTCGATTAGCGCGGTAGCCCGACACTGCCGCGTTACCGGCAAAAAGCTGCGCGTGCTGTGGCTTGATGCCCATGCCGACTTCAATACCAACACGCTTACGCCCAGCGGCAACATCCATGGCATGCCCATGGCCTGCCTGTGCGGCCACGGCCCCGCAGCACTGATCGGCATGAGCGGACAGGTTCCCGCCATTTCACCAAAGTGGATTCGCCAAATTGGCATTCGCAGCGTGGATGAGGGCGAGAAGCGCTTTGTGCACGAGCAGGATCTGGAAGTGTTTGACATGCGCTACATCGACGAAATGGGCATGCGCGCCGCTGTAGAGCTGGCGCTGGCGCTGGTGGACGCCAACACCCACCTGCACGTCAGCTTTGACGTCGATTTTCTGGACCCCGACATCGCCCCTGGCGTAGGCACCACGGTGCGTGGCGGCCCCAACTACCGCGAAGCCCAGCTTTGCATGGAAATGATTGCCGACACCGGCCACCTGGCCTCGCTGGACGTTATGGAGCTCAACCCCGCGCTGGACGAACGCAACCGCACAGCACTTGTGGCCGTGGACCTGATCGAGTCGCTCTTTGGCAAAAGCACATTGATGCGCAAATGAGGAAACCACCATGATGCAATGGATTGTTATCGGGGTAGCGCTGCTACTGGTCATCTGGTTTTTAGGTGCCCGAGTGCTGCGCGGCGTTGACTTGCAGGTTTTTGACGGCGTCCAACATGGCGGCGCGGGTTCCCGGCGCACGCGCTTTTCCACCGGCCCGTCCCTCAACGACGAGCACCGTGCGGTCTTTGCCTCACTGGGCGGCATTGCGGCCACCCTCAAGGGCGCACCGCGCGCCAAGCACCTGGGCCTGCTGCGCCAATACATGGACAACATGACCTCCGGGCGTGTGTTTGATGCCCAGTTCACCCCCGTAGACGCTGGCGGTGTGCAGGGGGAATGGGCACTTGCACCGGGTGCGGACAGTCGTCGGCGCACGCTCTATATCCATGGGGGTGCCTGGATGATGGGTAGCCCACTCAGCCACCGAGTCATCACCACCAAGTTTTCGGAAATATCGGGAGGTGCTGTGCTGGCCCTTGACTACCGACTTATGCCCGAACACCAGCGCATGGCCGGGATTGAAGACTGTCGCAGTGCCTATCGCTGGATGCTGGACAACGGCCCCGAGGGTGCTACGCCTGCCAGCGCCGTGTTTGTGGCAGGCGACTCTGCAGGCGGCAACCTGACCCTGTCACTGATTGCCTGGGTACGCGACCAGGGCTTGCGTGCCCCCGATGCCGCGGTGGCGTTATCCCCCGCAACCGACGGCACACTGGGCAGCCCCAGCCTGCGCGCCAACATTGCCAGTGACGCGATGCTGGGCCCGCTATTCGGGCCCCTATCGCGCGTGCCACGTTCGGTATTGCTATGGTTTGCCTGGTTTCGACATCGCATTCGCCCCAACGCACCGGTGGTGTCGCCGGTGTTTGGTGACCTCTCCAACCTGCCACCGCTGCTGATCCACGCCAGCGATATTGAGATGCTGCTCGACGACAGCGTGCGCTATGCCAACAAGGCCAGCGCGGCGGGCTCGCCCGTGACGCTGCAGACGTGGAACCATGTGGTTCATGTATGGCACATCTTCTACCCGGAACTGACCGAGGCGCGTCAGGCCTTCGATGAGATAGGTCGCTTTCTGACAGCCCACGCAGCGGTGGAGCGTGGGGACTCTATTTCTGTGCAGGGTACAGCACCACCTGCACGTAGTTGTCGCGTTTCAGGTAGCGCTGAGCAGCAGCTTTGACGTCCTCCACGGTAATAGCGGCCACCTGTTTCTCATAGTTCAGCAGGGCTGCGGGCTGCGTTTTGTAAAGATCGGCTGTTTGCAGCTCACCCAACCAAAATCGGTTTTCGCGCAAATCCTGCGGGTACTTGGTCAGCCAGTTCTGCTTGACCTTGGCCAAATCCAGGGCTTCTGCCCCCGACTCCTGAATCTTCCGGATTTCGCCAAACGCAGCCGCGATCACCGTGTCAACATTCTCAGGCGCACAGGGCAAAGACAGCCTCAAGCTAAAGTGCGCATAGGGGTCACGCACCAGAGCGCCGTGCATGCCACCACCGTAGATCAGGGTGAGTTTTTCCCGCAGCACCTCAATGATCTTGATATTGAGCACTTCGACCAAGGCCGACAGGCGCAGTTGCTCTTCCTCAGAATAGGCAGCAGGGCCTGAAAATGTAATGGATACCGTGCTCTTGGCTTCACTGCCGCTTCGCACCTCTTTCTTCACCACGCCAGACACCGGGCGCACGCCCAGATCCGCATAAGCAGCTGGTACGTCTGGCGTTGGCAAGCTGGCCAGATACTTTGCAATCAGTGGCCTGATGGCATCCGGCGTGAAGCTGCCGACCAGCACAAAGGTCATGCCTTTGGCACTGGAAAACCGCGCCTGGTAAATGGAACGCATACGATCCACACTGAGATGATCAAAGTTCGACGGACGGGGTGTCAGCCACAAACGGGGATGGGCGCTGAAGACCGCCGTCTGTATGGCATCCGCAAAAACCGACTCCGGGCGTGCCGTGGCATTGCGCGCTGCATCCTGTGAGCGGGTGATAAAGGACTGAAACAGGGCCAAGTCCTGCCGGGGGCTGCCAAATTTCAACGCAAGCAGCTGCAACATGGTTTCCAGGTCCGCCGTACTGGAGGAAGCACTCACTACGTCAAAGAGTCCCCCCAACCCCGCGTTCACCGACACCACCTTGCCAGACAGCATCTTCTGCAACTCGGTTGGCGAAAACTCACCCAGCCCCATGGAGGCGATGGCCGAACTGGCATAGCCTGCGTTGTACATATCCGCCTGGCCAAACAGCGACTGCCCGCCGAACCGCATGGCGCTCAACACAATCTCGTCATTCTTGAAGTCGGTTGGTTTGAGGATGACCTTGACCCCGTTGGACAGGTCCCACTCAGTCACGCCCAACACAGCATTCTTGCGCTGCGCCACCACGCTGCCCCCCGTTGGCGGCGTAGCCATCAGACTGGTCGCCACGGTCTTTTCAACCTTGGCGGCAACGGTCAGCTGCTCGGCCTGGACCACGCTGGCAAGTAGCCCCGGTTCGGTCGGTGTGTCACTTCCAGGCTTGTCGCTACCGGTATAGATCACCAGCTTGGCAGATTTTTCGGGAATGACGGAGCGCGCAAAGGCATTCACATCGGGCAGGCCAATGGTGGGCAGCAACATGCGGGTGTAGGCCAGTTCGTTGTCGATGCCAGGAATGGTTTCACGCTCCAGAAAGTTGCGCAGGTACTCCTCGGCGTAACGAGCGGAGTCCGTCTTTTCGCGTTCAGCAAAGGCCTGCTCCACATTGCGCAGCGTGTCTTTCTTGCTACGGTCCAGCTCGGCCTCACCAAAACCAAACTGACGCACGCGCTCATTTTCCTGCACCAGCGCATCCGCTGCAGGCGCGATCCCCAAGCGACCAAGCAAGGCGCCGGACTGGAACGACCGGTAACCCGGGGCCAGTCGACTCACACCGCTGCCGCCCCCCACGAATGGCGGGTTGGCCTGTTGCGTTAACTCCTGCATACGCTGGCCCAGCATGGTGTCAAACAACTGCTCCACCATGGATTGGCGGTAGTCCCCCAGAGTCGCCACCTCCGGTGCCGCTTGCACCGGGTAGCGAATCATGATGGAATTATTGGTAGCCTCGCTGTCCGTAACGACCACGGCTTCAGACTCTGAACGCGCAGTGATGACGGGATAGGTGCGGGGCCGTTCGTTGTCCGGATTTTTGAGTTTCCCAAAATGCGCGACAACCAAGGTCTGCGCCGCTGCAACATCGATATCACCCACCACCACCACAGCCATCAAGTTAGGGCGATACCAGTCTTTGTAAAACCGCTTGATAGCCGCAAACCGGAACCCGTTGAGGCTCTCTTCGGTGCCGATGGGCAAGCGCTTGGCGTATTGCGAACCACTGAAAATCTTAGGCAGCAAAACCTTGTTCATACGATCCTGGGCGCCCTTGCCCAGGCGCAACTCTTCCAGCACGATGGAGCGCTCCAGGTCGATGTCGTCATCGTTGAAGCTCACCCCCTGCGCCCAATCTTCCAGCACCAAAAACCCTTTTTCGATATTTTCCGGCTTGTCCGTGGGAATCGGCAGGATGTAAACCGTCTCGTTAAAGCCGGTGTAGGCGTTCAAGTCGGCACCAAATTTCAGCCCGATGGACTGCAAGTAGGACACCAGCTCGTGCTTCCTGAAATGGGTGGAGCCGTTGAAAGCCATATGCTCGGTAAAGTGCGCCACGCCCAGTTGGTCGTCATCTTCCAGAATCGAGCCGGCTTTCACGACGAGGCGCAACTCCAGGCGCTTTTCGGGACGGCTGTTCTTCTGGATGTAATAGGTCAGGCCATTGGCAAGCTTGCCCACCATAACCTGCGGTCCAATAGGCAATGGCTCAGACAGATTGGACGCAGCGTGCACGCCCCACAGACTGAACGCCAAAAGAAAGGCAACGCCAAGGCGGCGTGCGAACTGTGTAGTCATGAAGTTTCTATCCGTTATGACGGGCGAGCTTAGCAGTAGCAGCCCTGAAACCGATCTAGCAGACTCTGTGCGTAGAATGCCAAACACCATTTAAGGCATGAATCGACGTCATTGATGCTGCAACAACGCTCCCTAGTCTCTCGCAAAGTCTGGCTCACGACCGGCGTGCTCGTGGCCGTGGTTGTGTTTTCCGTTTTTTACAGCCATCTGGAAAGTCCAGCGGAACAGGCCAGCGCCGTGCGGTGGGCGCTGATTACCGTTGCATTGGTGTTACTGGCCCTGTTGATCCACACCCGGCGTGCTTTGAGGAGCACCCTGGGTGGGTCCCTCGATGAAGTGCACGCCCACATCACCCGTATTGGCGAGGGCGACTTTTCAACTCCGATTGACACCCGCAGCGCCGCTGAGGGCAGCGTACTGCAGCGTCTGGCGCAAACCCAGAGCAAGCTGGGGCGCCTGGAGGACGATCAGCGGCAGGCGCAGAACAGCAATAGGGTCGCGATTCGGGAATCCAAGACCCTCATGGACGCCATCAACATGCATTCGATCGTGTCCATTTCGGACCCGGCCGGAAACATCACCTATGCCAATGAAATGTTCAGCCAGGTCAGTGGCTACAGCAACGCAGAACTGCTGGGTAAAAACCACCGCATCGTCAAGTCGGATGTGCAGCCTGAGGGCTATTGGGCGGAAGTCTGGAAGACCATCTCCAGTGGCTACGTGTGGCGTGGCGAGGTCTGCAATAAGGCCAAGGATGGCTCTCAGTACTGGGTAGACACCGTTATTGCCCCATTCTTTGGGGAGCACGGCATTGAAAAGTACATCTCCATTCGCACCGACATCACAGCCGGCAAGCGTGCACGTCAATCTCTGGACAATGAACGCCAACGTCTCAATAACATCATCACAGGAACGCGCGCGGGTACATGGGAGTGGAATTGCCAGACCAACCAAGGCGTTGTCAACGACCGATGGGCCGAGATGATCGGTTACACACTGGAGGAAGTCGTCGCCGACCCCAACGGCCTGTGGCGCACTGCCCTGCACCCGGACGACGCCATCATTGCCAATCGGCGCCTGAAAGAGCACCTCGCAGGCCAGCGCGAGGTCTATGAGTTTGAAGGCCGCATCCGCCACAAAGAGGGCCACTGGATTTGGCAACTGACCCGCGGCAAGCTGTTTACCCGAACGGCAGACGGCCAGCCTGAGTGGATGTATGGAATCAACCTGGACATTACCGAAGCCAAAGCCGCTGAAGTGGAACTCAAGGAGTCGGCCGAGACCCTTAGGGACAGCGCTGCTTTTCTGGCGCGCGCGGGGCGCATTGCCGGGATTGGTCGCTGGCAGTATGACCTGATTGAAGGCCGGATTGAATGGTCAGACCAGACCTGCCTGATTCACGATGTGGCAAACAACCACCAACCGACGCTCGACGAATCCATCAACTTTTTTGCCCCGCAAGCGCGCGCCGAGATCACAAGCGCCATTGCCGCCGCCACCAAAACCGGAAAGCCCTGGGACCTTGAACTGCCGCTCATCACCGCAATGACCCGCAGGATATGGGTGCGCTGTGCCGGCGAGGCAGAGTACCGCGATGGCCGTCGCATCCGATTGGTCGGCATTTTTCAGGACATCACCCAGCGCCACCAGCTGGAAGAGGAAGTACGCAAGAAAAACGTACTGATGAAGAACATTCTGGCCAATATTCCCGTTGGTTTGAGTGTCATGGACGTCAACCTGAATCTGGTGGCGGAGAACCAGCAGTTCCGTAAGTTGCTGGACTTTCCCGACTCACTGTTTGAGTCCGAGGTCATCCGGTTCGAGTCCATCATCCAGTTCAATGCGGAGCGCGGAGAATATGGCGATGGCGACCGCAGTGCCATTGTGAAATCCATCGTGGAACGGGCCAAACTCACGCAAGCACACCGTTTCCAGCGCCAGCGTGGCGACGGCAGAACCCTTGAAGTGCGCGGCGCACCCATGCCAGACGGTGGGTTTGTAACGACCTACACCGACATCACCGAACTGACCCTTGCCACCGAGGCAGCGCAGGAAGCCTCGCGCTCCAAAAGCCAGTTTGTGGCCAACATGAGCCACGAAATTCGCACGCCCATGAATGCGATTCTGGGTATGCTGAAATTGCTGCACAACACCGACCTGTCAGCGCGCCAAATGGATTACGCAAGCAAAGCCGAGGGTGCGGCCAAGTCCTTGCTGGGTCTGCTCAACGACGTGCTCGACTTCTCCAAAATGGAAGCCGGGAAGATGGAGCTTGACCCGCTGCCGTTCCGCATTGATCGACTGCTGCGTGACCTGTCGGTCATTCTTTCGGCCAACGTAGGCGACAAGCCGGTGGAGGTGCTCTTTGACCTGGACCCCGCGCTGCCACCCGTGCTGGTGGGTGATGCCATGCGGCTGCAGCAAGTGCTCATCAATCTGGCGGGTAACGCCATCAAATTCACCAGCAAGGGTGAAGTCGTGGTTCAATTCAAAGTGCTCTCACGCACCCAGCAGGAAACCCTGCTGCACATTGCGGTGCGTGACAGCGGCATCGGCATCGCCCCCGAAAATCAGGCGCGCATCTTCCAGGGTTTTTCGCAAGCGGAAACCTCAACCACCCGCCGCTTTGGCGGCACCGGACTGGGCCTGTCCATATGCAAACGTCTGGTGGAGTTGATGGGCGGCCACCTGGCCCTGGATAGTGTGTTGAACCAGGGCAGCACGTTTCATTTCAACCTGAAATTGCTCAATGCGAGCGAAGTTCCTGGCGACGCGGCCCCGCCCCCCCCTCGTGCGACCATGTCGATGGATGTTCTGATCGTGGATGACAGCGACACCGCCCGCAACCTGACGTCGGACATGGCCCAATCCTGGGGTTGGCAAGTCGACGCTGCCGAGAGTGGTGCACAGGCGCTCACACTGGTAGAAGCCAGGGCGCGTGCCAAGCAGCCTCCTTATGATGCCATCCTGGTCGACTGGTTGATGCCGGACATGGATGGCTGGGAAACCATTGACCGTATTCACCGGCTCGGCGCACCGGCGCAAAGCCCCATCACGATAATGGTCACCGCCCTCAGTCGAGAGTTGCTGTCTCAACGCAGCGCTCAGGAGCAAGCGCGTCTGAACGCATTTTTGATCAAGCCCATCACGGCGTCGATGCTGTTTGACGCCGTGATGGATGCGCGTGCGGGTCTGAGCAACCTGCGCGCAAAACCTCGTGCCAAATCAGACAGGGGCAGAAACCTGGAAGGCCTGCGACTGCTGGTCGTCGAGGACAACATGATCAACCAGCAGGTGGCCCGCGAACTGCTCAGTGCCGAAGGGGCTCTGGTCGAAATAGCGTCCAATGGTCAACTCGGCGTTGACGCGGTGGCGCAAGCAAAAGAGCCGTTCAGCGCGGTATTGATGGATATTCAAATGCCGGTGATGGACGGCTACGCAGCCACCCAGGCTATCCGGCGGGATCTGGGGGAAACCACGCTGCCCATTATTGCCATGACGGCCAACGCCATGGCATCGGACCGGGAGGCCTGTCTGCGCGCCGGCATGAATGACCACGTGGGCAAGCCGTTTGACCTACCGCATCTGATCGAGGTATTGCTGCAGCAAACCCGACTGACACGCAGCGGTTCGCCGACGCCGCGCTCGACAGAATCCGGACTGCAGCCTGCCCTGCCACGCACGCCTGCCTCTTCAGGGGATATGCCTGCTGTCGACCGCATTGACATTGAAGACGCCCTTGCACGCCTGGGCGGAAATGCGCAGTTGTACTTCGACGTATTGAAGTCTTATCTGCAAGAACTTCAGGGCCAGCCTGATCAACTCGACGTGCTTTTGAAAGGCAACCATCTGGCCGAGGCAGGACGTCTGCTGCATACGGTCAAAGGTCTGTCTGCCACTGTGGGCGCGACCTACCTTGCAGCGGTAACGAGGGCGACGGAGCAAGCAGTTAAAGGCCAGCCCACGCCGCAGGAACTGGCCCGTTTGAGTGACGCATTTCGAAGCACGGTGCAGCGAACCTCGCAACTGCTGGATCCGCTCGTGCAGGGCGGCGCCTGGCCGTCAGCATCGGTGCGCGCAACTGCCACTGTAGAACTTGCCCCACAGCACCGCGAGGCTGTATGCAGCGCACTCGACGAGTTGCACGCCCTTCTCCTCTGCAGCGACTTGCGGGCGCTCGAGGTGCACTCCGGGCTCCAGGCCGACAAGGCCGTGGTCGCCATGGGGGGATTTGACGCATTGTCTCAATCCATTGCAAGCTTTGACTTTGCCAGCGCTGCGACGCAGTGCCAACAGTTGATGCTGACGCTTGGAAGTAGCCAGCAGAGTCTGATCCCGCAATAGATGCACGGGAAATAGCTTGACGTCTGACTCTGCGACCCCGGCGGCTGTACCCGTTGTCAGCGTCCCGTCGCATCCCAACCAATTTGCCCTGCTGCGGCAACGCCGTTTTGCCCCCTTCTTCTGGACCCAGTTTGCGGGAGCGGCCAACGACAACCTGTTCAAGTTCGCCTTCACCGTCATAGTGACCTACCAGCTCAGTGTGAGCTGGTTGCCTCCTGCCATGGCTGGGCTGACCATTGGCGCACTGTTCATTCTTCCGTTTCTGCTGTTCTCGGCCACTGCCGGCCAGCTGACCGACAAATATGACAAGGCTTTGATCATCCGTTTTGTGAAAAACCTGGAGATCGCCATCATGGCGATGGGTGCCTACGGTTTCATGAACGACCAAGTGGTGCTGTTACTGCTTTGCACCTTTTTGATGGGCGTGCATTCCACGCTATTTGGGCCGGTCAAGTTTGCGCTCCTGCCTCAGGTGCTTTCCGAACGGGAGCTTACCGGTGGCAATGGCATGGTTGAGATGGGGACTTTTGTCGCCATTCTGATGGGCAACGTGGTGGGCGGCCTGCTGGTGTCCTTGCCAGGCGTGGGCCATGAGACCGTCGCCATTGCCTGCGTCGCAATGGCGCTTGTGGGGCGCGTCCTTGCGGGATATATCCCCAAAACCCCCGCGACCGACCCCGGCCTAGCCATCAACTGGAACCCCATCACCGAGACGCTGCGCAACCTGAAACTGGCGCATGGCAACCGGGTGGTTTTTCGCTCCCTGCTGGGCATCAGCTGGATGTGGTTCTTTGGCGCCGTGTTTTTAAGCCAGTTCCCCAGTCTGGCCAAGGACGTGCTGCATGGCAACGAGCAGGTGGCGTCCCTCTTGCTGGTGGTGTTCTCCATCGGCATCGGCACCGGCTCGCTGCTGTGCGAGGTCATGGGTCGGCGCCACGTCGAGATTGGACTTGTCCCGCTGGGTGCCATCGGCATGAGCGTGTTTGCAGTGGACCTGTACTTTTCCTCCAGCGGCTTACCCGCCAGCGACATCATGGGCCTCGCCACCTTCGTGGCAAAACCCGCGCACTGGCGCGTGATGGCGGACCTGGCACTGCTGAGCCTGTTCGCAGGTTTGTACAGCGTGCCCATGTATGCGCTGATCCAACTCCGCAGTCCGGCCACACACCGTGCCCGCATCATCGCGGCCAACAACATCCTGAACGCGTTGTTCATGGTCGGCAGTTCGTTGATTGCCGGTGTCCTGCTCCAGAGCGGCTACAGCATCCCGCAGATCTTTTTGCTCACTGGTCTGGCCAATGCGGTGGTGGCGTTCTACATCTTTTTGGTGGTGCCTGAATACCTGCTGCGCTTTGTGGCGTGGGTGCTGTCGCAATGCATCTACCGCTTCAAGGTTCGCGGCGATGAGCACATTCCCACCGAGGGGGCAGCCATTCTGGTGTGCAACCATGTGGGGCTTACCGACGCCGTGCTGTTGATGGCGGCCAGCCCACGCCCCATCCGCTTCGTCATGGATCACCAGATCTTCAAGGTGCCGGTGCTGGGCTGGCTGTTTCGACTGGCCCAGTCAATCCCGATTACGCCGCGCACCCAGGACCCGCAGGCCTATGAAGCCGCGTTGGACGCCGCCGCCCAGGTGTTGGCCGAGGGTGGCCTGCTGTGCATTTTCCCGGGAGTAAACATCATGGGTATCCTGGAGCGCTCTGACCAACAGGGCACAGCCACGCAGGTGGTGCCCATGGCACTGAGCAGACTGAGTGGATCCTTCTTCAGCCGCGTGCGCCTGAATGTAGGCCCGACCAGCGCGCCGCAGGAATAAGTTAGTTTGGATCGGGGCGCATGACACGCCTGCCCTATGCCAAAGCCTAGTGCGTTGCCGCCAACAGTGCCGCATTCCCCCC
>CAIYDK010000419.1 GCA_903924955.1 uncultured beta proteobacterium
AGCCTCCTCGGTCATCAACCAATGCGTGATATGGGATGGCTTGTGGTAGAACTTGTGTGCCCCACGCTTCTGACTCGCCTCAACCTTTTCAATTAAGGCTGGTCCCTCATCGGTGTCCATTGACAGCGCCTTCGTATAGCGCTGAATGTTGCGAAGTTTTCCCTCTGGTGGCTTGTCGAGTCCATAGGCCGACTCCGCCAGACCGTAGAACTTTCCGCACAACTCATCATTCGAAAGTGCCTGTTCCTTGGGTACTGACAGAATCTTGAGCAGACGCGCGACCGTTTTGATGGTCTTGGCCTGCACAAGCGCTTTCTCTTCCGCTGTCTTGGAGGGCGTTTTTTCTACTATCGAGGGACTTGGCTTCGGGCTTTTTGAGAATTCTTCCACTTTACACACCTCTCGGAAATTGTCTTGGTAGGGACTCGGGTTACGATTTTTCGGCTACAGCAAAGAAAAACATTCCGCCCAGTCCATCGCTCTTGCGGAACTCGACGGTGCTGCCAATTTGACGCATGGTGTCTTTGACCCACGCACGATCCGCAAAACCCCAGTTGAACGGACCATCGCGATGCTGCTGGTACTGAATGTGACAGATTTTCGTGGCGTAACCTGCGCCAAACGGATTTCCGCTTTCGATTAACAAGCGGCCATGAGGACGAAGGATGGAAACCAACTGCTCAAGACCAGAAACCGCCTGGATCTCATCCCCCAGAACCCCCAATCCGTTGCCCATCAGCATGATGAGGTCGAACTGCTCTCCCTCCAACTCGTTGAGAGCCTTGACAAATGTGGCGGGCGCAAGAACATGTCTGCAGTGATTCAGCAGCAGGTCACAGGTGTCTATACCGAAACATTGCACTGCAGCATTTTTTGCCCGGATATGCGACAAGTGACGCCCGACTCCGCACCCATAGTCAAGCACCTTACCGTTGTCCGGCAATGAAATCGAGTCGAGCAACCTCTCCTCGTCCACCCTCAACTGCAGGAAGACGCTGCATGGTGACGCCTGGGGCCTGTCAGTGCCCACAGCAAACCCAAAAATCTGCGGTTGCCCCGCAACCGACGCAATCATCGCCCGCCCAAATGCTGTTTCCACATCGATCTCCAACCCTGAGAACATCATAGCCGAGTTATTTCAATTCCTTCAATTCAACGCATTTATGCACATGATATATTGCGCATAAATAATGCACTTTCAGAAAGCAAACCGCATGCGCACAGCTGCTGACACTCAAAAGCGCCCGGTCAACCTGTCGATTAGCGCGCATACGCTGGACCAGGCGAGGAAATTGGGTATGAATCTGTCGAAGACCGTCGATGCCTTTTTGCAGGACGAGGTGAAGCGGCGTTATTGGGAGAAATGGCGCGACGACAACAAGGAGGCATTTGCTGCCTACAACGAGCGCATCCACCGTGAGGGATTGCCGCTGGCCAAATACCGCAGCTTTGGAAAGAGCCTGGGCGACGGCCGCGAGCAGGGCTGACGCATGGCACGCTTTGATGTGTACCAGAACCCGGATGCCAGTGAGCGCGCCGGAATCCCGTATTGGCTTGATGTGCAAAACACGTTCATTGAAGTGGAGACACGCGTGGTTGTGCCGCTTCATTCTGCCAATCGCTTTGTTGGACGGATTCAGGATCTGAACCCTGAGTTGATCGTTCAAGGCAAAAATGTCGTCATGAACACTTCAGCTCTGGGTGCCGTTCCGGCAACCGATTTGCGGAGTCCGATTGCCAACCTCATCACGCAACAAAGTGTCATCCTGGAAGCCATCGATACGCTGTTTGGGGGCTACTGAATGACGCACCCGATTCGATCCCAATACGAAGACTTTCTGCGCCATGTAGATACCCACGGCGTGTTCAAGCCCGACCGCACCGGCACCGGCACCAAGAGCGTGTTTGGCTACCAGATGCGCTTTGATCTGAGCCAGGGCTTCCCGCTGGTGACGACAAAGAAGGTGCATGTGCGCTCCATCATTCAGGAGTTGCTGTGGTTCCTCACCGGGTCCAGCAACAACAACTGGCTGAAAGAGCGCGGTGTTTCGATCTGGGACGAGTGGGCGGCGCCAAATGGAGACCTGGGTCCGGTCTATGGCGTCCAATGGCGCAGCTGGCCCACACCCGACGGTGGCCACATCGACCAGATCGCCCAGGTGATAGAAACTCTCAGGACCAACCCGGATTCGCGACGCATCATCGTCAGCGCCTGGAACGTGGCCGAGCTCAGCAAGATGGCCTTGATGCCATGCCACGCCTTCTTTCAGTTCTACGTCGCGCCCGCTGCAGCCGCAGGGGACAGAGGAAAGCTCAGTTGCCAGCTCTACCAGCGCAGCGCAGACATCTTTCTGGGCGTGCCCTTCAACATTGCCAGCTACGCCTTGCTCACGCACATGCTGGCGCAGCAGTGCGATCTGGACGTGGGCGACTTCATCTGGACCGGGG
>CAIYDK010000420.1 GCA_903924955.1 uncultured beta proteobacterium
ACCACCAGCTCCAGCTTTGCCTGCGACCTGAAGAAGTGGCTGCAGATCATGGAAGCCTACGAAGGCGGTGGCCACGCCTACCACGCCACCATGCCCACCGACGCGCTCACACGGCTGCGCGAAGTCATGCAGGAAACGCGTGCCTACGGTTTCGACAAGGTGCGCGCCGAGCAGCAGGCGCTGGGCGACAAGGTGCGCGCGCTGTTTGAGAGCAAGGGTATTCGCAGCGTTGCGGCCAAGGGCTTCCAGGCGCCGGGTGTGGTGGTGAGCTATACCGAAGATGCGGGCATTCAGAACAGCAAGAAGTTCCTCGCCCTGGGCCTGCAAACCGCCGCCGGTGTGCCGCTGCAGTGCGACGAACCGGCCGACTTCATGACCTTCCGCGTGGGGCTCTTCGGTCTGGAAAAACTGCACAACGTCGAGCGCACGGTGGAGCACCTGCGCGTGGCGCTGGACGCACTCGCGTAACGGGACTTGCAAGCCATGCGCGACAGACTTCCGTCTGCGGCGGTACCAGAGCCTTTGTTTGACGCGCTTGCGTCCAAGGGGTTCGATGTACTGTTTTTGTCGCACGCAAAGTCTATTCTTGCTGGTGAATTTGCCGAATCACTCATCGAATTGGGCGAAGTGCTCGACGCGATGGACCTTCCGATCACTGAGATCATTGGCTCTGGCGGAGGTGAGACCAAGTTCACGCAGAGATTGCGCAAAGCACTCGCATCCAAAGGCTGGAATAAACACGTCTTTGAAATTGCGAAAACCATTGATGGTGTGCCGCGGGAGTCAACTTCACACGAAGTTGATCACGTCAAGCGCTTCGGAAATGCGGGTGTGGTCGCGTTGGAAATTGAGTGGAACAACAAGGACCCCTTCTTCGACCGGGATCTGGAAAATTTCAAGCGATTGCACGCTGAAGGAGCCATCAGTGTGGGCGTGATTGTCACGCGTGGCAAGTCACTCCAGGATGGACTGCGCCCAGCCGTTGAACGATTCGCCACTGAGCGCGGCCTCACGTCCATGAGCGCATTGTCGGAGCATGGCATCACCCCAACTCCGAAGCAGTGCGCCAATATTCTCAAGCGGGTCAACCGCAACAAGGACCCTGTGTCGTTTGCCGAGGCTTGGGTGGATAACTTTGTATCCAACAAGTTCGGTCAGGCGACGACCCACTGGGAAAAATTGCTGCATCGCGTCGAGCGGGGCGTCGGCAACCCCTGCCCGCTGTTGCTCGTGGGCTTGCCCTGCGCTATTGTGGTGTTTGATGATTCCCGTGTGGAACAAATGTTCGACGAAGACTCTGTCGGCCAGGACGACGCTGCCTAAACCAGCGCAAATTGCGGGTGCAGCGCTGCTTGCGAGTGGTTGGAATAGGTTGACCAAGTCGGGGCGTAGTCTTCGTCGGCTTGGTTTCCCCAGATAGCCCAGCCATCGCGTTTGCCGCGCGCAAACAATTCCAGGTAGGGGCCGGGACTGCACGAAGTGATCAATGGGTATTGCTCGTCGGGTTTGCGCGAATGTTCCCGTTTGCGTGTGCTCATGATGTTGACCTGAGTGCGCCCGGGCGCCAAGGTGCGGGCGTTTTTTCCACGTGTCCCAAACAGCAAAATCTCGGTGACATTGCGAAAATAAAAGCCCACACCTCTGCCGTCAGGTCCGCCGTCCTTGCGTATTTTTTGCCAGATGACGTTGGACTTGTACTTGAACCCCCAAGCCTCCATGACGGCCAGCCCTTCAGGAAGGAGGGCATTGGGAACCCATAGGTAGAGGTGCGCAGTGTCGGTGGCGGCCTCGGCGACGGGCAGAGCCTTGATGTCGTTTAGTGTCAGTGTTGCGTACCGGTTAAGCCGCTTGTGCTCTGGTGCCACTTTCCCTGTGCGATTTTGAAACTGCCAAGGGGGATCGGCCAAGATGGTTTTGAACTTGCGTTCGCGCACGAAGGCGGCAAAATTTTCAACGATGGTTTCGTGTTTCATACAAGTCGTGAGATCTCGGAGTTCGGGAAAATACTGTTTATAGATCCATGGGTTAACTGTAATTCAAATTAAGCTTGGAGCGCCATGTATTTTTCCAATAGTTGGGCTTTGATACTGGCAATTCGTCGCAAAAGTGACGGGCGAGCGAAAGTGGGTACAGTCAGTCCATTGACCGAGGGCCAAGATGACCACCAATGAATTTGCCCACGCGCAGGACGCGCTGGCCCATGCCTGCCAATCGGCACAGTGGGCCGCGCTGCGTTTTTCGCGCGAGGTAACCGCCACGCGCTGCGTGCGCAACGACACGCCCGAGAAGAACGAGACCCAGATCGACGCCGGGGTGATGTGCGAGGTGCTGGTGGACGGCCACTTTGGCTACGCCGGTACCGCCGATACCAGCGCCCAGG
>CAIYDK010000421.1 GCA_903924955.1 uncultured beta proteobacterium
GCCGTGGTGAAAGTCGCGCCGTGACTCGTGCTGCCAAAGCGCATCGCCGCGCACCCGCATACGCTGCGCCACCTCGGCATAGGCAATGCCCGAGCGGTAGGCGCGCAGCCAGTAGGCCCTGAAAGAGTTGACCGCCAGGTCGTGCAAGGTCATGGGCGCATCGATGTGCTCAATCTCCCAACCGGCGGCGCGCAGGCGGGCGCACAACTCAGGCTCTTCGCCCGCTTTCAATGTGGGATCAAAGCCATCCACCTGCTCCAATGCGGCACGACGCACCAGCACGTCGCCACCAAAGTAAAGGGTACGACCCGTGGGGTAGACCCAGTCCAGATCGAGCAGCTTGGTATAGAGCGACTGCTGCGGCCTGGACTCGCGCCGATGCCCCCAGGCGGCGCACAACTTGGGCTCGGCCAGTGTGGCCAATGCACGCTGCACAAAGTCGGGGTGCAGTTCGGTGTCGCCGTCCAGAAACAATACATATTGACCGCGTGCGGCGTTCCAACCCAGGTTACGCGCCTTGGAGGCACACGGACTGGCGTCATCCAGTACCAGCACGCTCGCCCCCAGCGCCTGAGCCCGGGTGACGCTGGTGTCGGTAGAGCGCGAGTCGACGTAAATCAACTCATGACTACTGCTGCCCCAGTTGGTCAGACCCACCGAGCGCAGGCAGCGCTCCAGGCGCTCGCCCTCGTTGCGCCCAATGACCACGACCGAGACATCGACGCTTGATAGTTTGGTTGAATTCACGACAAGAACTCCCTGTGGTTTGGTGGGTTGACTACTTGAGCAGCGTATTGATGGTGGCACCGAAGGTCAGCACAGAAATGGCGGGCGACAACTGGCGCATCAGGTAGCCCAGTTCTCCCAACTTGCTTTTCGGAATAAAAATGACGTCGCCGTCTTCCAGCGCATAGTTAGCCCTGCGCGACACATCAACCAGGTCTTTGAAGTCGATCACTTCAACCTTCTGCGCACCTGCCCGATAGATTCCGATTTGTTCGGGCAAAGCATCTTCATTGGGGCCGCCAGCCTGAGCCAAAACGTCCAGCAGCGTCATGCGCGGTGTCAAGCGGTAAGCTCCCGGCCTGGCCACGGAGCCCAGCACATACACCGAGGTGTCGGACGAGTCGGGAATGAAGACGATGTCGCCCTTTTTCATGCGTATGTTGTAGCTGGGGTCGCCATTTAACAATCCCTTGAGGTCGACCCAGATCAACTTGTCGCGCCCGCGCATGATGGCGCATCGCGTGAGCGACGCCTGCTTGTCCAGCAGCGGCATGGCCCCCGAGCTGGCCAGCACTTCAGCCAGGGTAGGTGGATGGGGAAACTTTTGCATGCCAGCCCGTTCCACCCGCCCCAGCACCGTGACCTGATTGGAGGTGTATTGATCAACCGCCAGCGTCACATTGGGCAGGGTGAAATAGGACTTCAACTGTGTGTCGATGATTTGCAATGCCGCTTCTCGCGTCAAATCATTCAGCACAACATCGCCAATCAATGGCACGCTGATTTTTCCATCGGGGCCAACCACATGCGTGCCACTGACCTCGGAGCGCCCGTACACGCTTAGTTTGACGATGTCGCCGCTGCCGATGCGGTAAACCGGGTTGATTGACTCCTCCAGCAAAGCCAGATCTTCCTTGGAAAGCAGTGCCTCTGCGTTGGGCTTGGCAATGGGCTTGAAATTAGGGTTCTCAATGGAACCGTTGGCACCAGCGCGCAGCCCACCAGAAGAACCAGCGCAGCCGACCGCGATGGTCGAAATGCAAAGCATCAGCAGGCGCGCGACGGTGTGAAGGGTGGATCGAGATTTCATGAGGCCCGATGCTAAGGACCTCAACACAAATAGCGTGACAGAAGTGTGAACTCGGGCGAACGGCGTCAACCCGTGTCGTCCTTTGCAGATGGGTGCTTGGAGTTCACAGTCTGGTCACATGTTTTGTGGGTCCAACTCTACTATTGCGCAAAGCTTCAAGGAGAAAAAATTCATGTGTGGCATTGTCGGATCCATATCTTCACGCGATATCGTTGGCGTTCTGGTTCAAGGGCTGGAGCGGCTCGAATACCGTGGCTATGACTCGTGTGGGGTCGCCGTTCATCGTCAACAGACTGCACTGCCCGGGGCAAACGCTGCGACCAGCATGCAGCGGGTGCGCAGCAATTCCCGCGTGTCGGAGTTGGCCCAGCAAGTGGCAAAGGGCAGCTTGCAGGGACGCCTAGGCATTGCACACACCCGGTGGGCCACCCACGGCGCGCCGGTGGTTCACAACGCGCACCCGCATTTCAGCCATGGCCCCGGTGCCGATGCCAGTAGCAGGCCCGGTCGGGTGGCACTGGTGCATAACGGCATCATCGAAAATCATGACGAGTTGCGCGCATCGCTCAAAGCCAAGGGCTATGTTTTTGAGAGTCAGACCGATACCGAGGTTCTGGCCCACCTGATTGACAGCCTGTATGACAACGACCTGTTTTCGGCCGTCAAGGCAGCCGTACTGCAACTGCATGGCGCCTATGCCATTGCCGTGTTTTGCAACGACGAACCGCACCGCCTGGTTGGCGCACGCGCCGGCTCGCCATTGATTCTGGGAATTGGTAAAGACGGGCAAGAACACTTTCTGGCCAGCGACGCAATGGCTCTTGGCGGGGTTACCGACAAGATCGTCTATCTGGAAGAAGGCGACGTGGTCGACATCACGCTGGGGCACTACACGCTGCTCGACAGAACACACACCGCAGTTGCACCTGCGAAACGTCCGGTAAAAACAGTGCAAGTTCACAGCGGAACGGCCGAGCTGGGTCCCTACCGGCACTATATGCAAAAGGAAATATTTGAGCAGCCGCGAGCCATTGCAGACACGCTAACCGGCCTGAAATGCATCGCGCCTGAACTATTCGACCAGCAGACGAACCACCCACCTGGCGCCACTGCGGCACAGGTGTTTGGGCGCATTGACTCAGTGTTGATACTGGCCTGTGGTACCAGCTACTACAGCGGCTGTGTTGCCAAGTACTGGCTGGAAAGCATTGCCAAAATTCCCACTCAGGTGGAAGTCGCCAGTGAGTACCGCTACCGCGAATCGGTTGCCAACCCCAACACACTGGTGGTGACCCTGTCCCAGTCTGGCGAGACCGCCGACACCCTGGCAGCGCTGCGCCATGCGCAAAGGCTTGGCATGCCGCACACGCTGACCATATGCAACGTGGCCACCAGCGCCATGGTGCGCGAGTGCAGCCTGGCGTTTGTGACGCGTGCCGGTGTCGAGATTGGCGTGGCGTCTACCAAGGCTTTCACAACGCAGTTGGCCGCGCTATTTCTGCTCACCCTGAGTCTGGCCAAAACCAAGGGACGCCTCAGCCCGTCGGAAGAGCAGCGCCACATCAAGAACCTGCGTCACTTACCCGTAGCGTTGGCTGCCGTGCTGGCCCTTGAGCCCCAGCTCATTGCGTGGGCCGAGGACTTTGCGAAGAAAGAAAACGCCTTGTTCCTGGGGCGCGGTCTGCATTACCCGATTGCACTTGAAGGTGCATTGAAGTTAAAGGAAATCAGCTACATCCACGCCGAGGCCTACCCGGCTGGCGAACTCAAGCACGGCCCGCTGGCACTTGTCACCAGCGCGATGCCGGTCGTTACCGTGGCACCCAATGACGCCTTGCTGGAAAAGCTCAAAAGCAATCTGCATGAAGTGCGCGCCCGTGGTGGTGTGTTGTATGTGCTGGCAGATGCCGATACCCACATCGACAGCGCGCAAGACCTGCACGTCATCCGCATGCCAGAACACTATGGCGAGCTATCGCCCCTGCTGCATGTGGTGCCGCTGCAGTTACTGGCGTATCACACAGCGTGTGCGCGCGGAACCGATGTTGACAAGCCGCGCAATTTGGCCAAATCGGTGACCGTGGAGTAGTTTTGCACAGGCTTATTCAGGTTCCTGATTGCCGCTGCTGAGCGTGATGGACAAGGCCGGCAGTTGCAGCAGCTGTTGCACTGCAGCCAACGCCACACCGAACTGGAACTCCATCAACGCACTGGCAACAGGCACGAATTGGGGCTCCAAAGCAGTCCCCGCAACCGCCTTTTGAACGGCCTTGAAGCGGGAACCGGCCTTGAATTGATGGTCTTTCAACAACGGGACGAGTTCTTGGAGCAACTCCCTCACCAACGCAACATCAAGCACATTGCTGGGCACTTCCGTTGAGATGCGGGGGATAACTTCGGACACCGCTTGGGGTAACCACCGGCACAGGGACTCCGACAGGCGGCTCAACTCAATCGGCTTGGTCAACACCTCGTCCATGCCGGCGTCAAGGGCGCGTTGAATATCATCGGCAAAGGCTTTGGCCGTCAGGCCGATGATGGGGCAATGCGCCTTGCCGGTGCTGGCCGCCCACTGGCGGATTTGTTGCGTAGCGGCGTAGCCGTCGAGCACCGGCATTTCCAGATCCATCAGGATCAGGTCCACCGACCCTTCGGCCTTGAACAGATCCAGCCCCTGTTGTCCATCGTCCGCAAAGCACGCCGTCACGCCGAGCTGTTGCAAAAAGAGGTGTATCACTTTTTGGTTGACAGGGTTGTCCTCAACCGCCAGCACGCGCGCACTCAGTTGTGGCAGCTGCGCTGGGGCGCTGAACCCGCCATGAAGGATGGGGGGCAAGGACAGACTACTCCCATCGACGCAGGCTACCTCCACCCGAAACCAGAAACGCGAGCCGACGCCCTGCGTGCTTTCAAACCCGGCCTCGCCACCCATCAACCGTGCCAGATTGCGAACAAGCGACAGGCCCAGACCCGTTCCACCGAACTGTCGGGTGATCGAACTGTCAGCCTGCGAAAAACTTTGAAACAGCAGTCCCTGCTTTTCCAAGGCAATACCCATGCCGGTGTCGCTGACTGCAAACTCCAGAATGGCGCTTTGCGCAGTGCAGGCGACTTCGGTCCCTTCGATGCGGATGCTCCCTCGTTGGGTAAATTTGAGCGCATTGGACAGCAGGTTGGAGAGCATCTGGCGCAGGCGTGTCGAGTCCCCCAAGTAGTGCCGCGCCGACCCGCGCCAGTCGATGGCAGTCTGCAAACCTTTTGCTTTCACTGTCTCTTGAAACAGTGTCAGCGTTTCTTCCAGAATCTGTATCGGAACTATCTCGATGGTTTCGAGCTCAATCCTGCCAGCCTCGACCTTGGCGAGGTCCAGAATGTCGTTGAGCAAGTTCATCAGGGACTGGCCCGATTTGTAAATGGTGTCGGCATAGTCAATCCGTTCAGAATCTGAAACACTGGAATTGCGCAGCACCTGTGCCATCCCGAGGATGCCATTCATTGGGGTGCGGATTTCGTGACTCATGCTGGCCAGAAATTGACTTTTGGCGATATTCGCTGCTTCGGCCGCCTCCTTGGCCCGGTAGAGCTCGGTGACATCGACCCGAAAGCCGACACTATGGCCACCAGGGGTATGGCGCTCAATGATGTTCATCACGCGGCCACTGCTGAGGTGTTGAATCAGCCTGATGTTGCCCTTGCGGTGGGATGCAAGGCGTTCTGCCACCCACTCTTCAACCCTGCCAATGGCATCTATATAGACGCCTTGCTGGGCGGCGGCACGTATGAGCACCTCAAAGCTTACGCCCGGAACCATCAGGTGCGCAATGCCGGCATAGACTTCGCGGTATTTTTTGTTGCAGTAGACCAATTGGTCATCCACATCAAAGATGACAAACGCTTCGTCGACGGTGTCAAAGGAGCTGCGTAGCAGCATCTCGGCTTCTTTAATTTGATTCGCAGCGCGCTTGCGATCGGTGATGTCGCGCGAAGTGCAATAGACAAGACCTTCCCCTTCAATCGTGATGCCGCGTGCGCTGACTTCGACGTCGACCACTCTGCCGTCACCGCATTGATTCTGACTCTCAAAGACACTGCTGGATTGATTCTGGATCAGCGTTGCTATGTTTTGCAGGATGGTGCTCCCGTCGATTAGGGTGTCCCATTCGGTGACGCGCAACTGCCCAATCGCCGAGACATCGCGGCCCAGCAGGCGCAACATGGCCGGGTTCGCTTCGACCAGCAGTCCACTGGCATCCAGAATATAGATCCCATCTGTGGCAGTTTCCAGGATGGTGTTCAGGCGCAGGCGTTCCCGGTCCAGCTCACGTGTACGCTGGTGAACCATCCCCAGCACCAGGTCATGCTGCTGCCAGCGCCGTCGCAGATGGTGCCAGAGCAAGATGCTAAAGAGCAGGCCGACGAGCGCGACGAACCAGGGCGAATAGTGGTCCAGCGCAGCGTTGAAGCGTGGAGTGCTTTTGACACGCACGGTCAATTCGCGCCCCATCAGCGACAGGGTTCTTCGCGCCGAATAGGGCGGCCTGTGCACCGTCGGGTCGCGTGCAACGACCCTGTTGACATGTTTGGCAGAGTCGTAGATCAGGGTGCCGGCGCTGGCCTGGTCCGTGGCATCCAGGAGCTCGACATCGACCAACCCTCCTGCCACTTCAGGCAAGCCACTGAGCATCTCATCAAACACGATCGGCGCCACCATCAGACCTTGCACCGCCGCGCGGCGCTCCGCCACGCTGCTGGGGTGCGTACCCCTGGCGAAAACCGGGACCATCAGCAGCGCGCCGGGTGCCGGAAGCTGGTTCTGCACCAGGGTGATAGGCTCGCTCATGGCGGGTGCACCGCTGTCAATGGCCTGCTGCAGTGCGCGTCGGCGCAACGGATTTGAGCCGATATCGGTCCCTAGGGCCCCAGCGTTGGCGGCTATCGGCTCGATGAACCTGACGATGTAAAGGTCAGTCTGCTCCCTGTCCTCCAGTTGGCGCAGCGTGAACCCGCGGGCCCCGTCAGCCCGCACCTCGGCCAAAAAGGCGTCAAGTCCGGAGCGCAGTACACGCTGATTGAAGGAAATCCCCAGCACACCTGAAAACTGCTTGGGCAGATCGCGCGATTCGGCAAAGGCACGGAATTCGCCGCGGGTGATTTTGTCGCTATGAGCGAAGAATGCACGGGCACCATTCAGACCATGGACTGGTAGCCTCAGGCGCTGCTCAATGGTGCTTGCTAACCGTTCACCGATGTAGTCAATGTCAACCTGGGCTTCACTCTGAATATCTTGGGCGCGCCACAGCGCAGCGGCACAAAATGTGGCCATCGATACCAGAAACGCCACAACCGGCACGGCGGCCTGCAGACGCCCACGCGAAGCGAAAAGCGGGCTCATGTATTCAGGCGCGAGCGTCACCCCAGCGCAGTTGGGAGGTGTCGTCTCCCCGGTACAGGGTTTCGCCGTGCCGATCAACGCAGTAATCAGGCGAGACGATCATTTCGGAAAAGCGCATATCGGCGGCGATGCGGGTGTATTCAAACAAAATGCTGCGCACCACCTTGGCGCCGGTGCGGATGTGGCTGCCGTGGCCAATCCAGGCCGGCCCGGTGATACTGGCACCCGGCTCGATGCGCACGCTGGAGCCGATGTACACCGGGCCTTCAATCTGCACCTGGTGCCACGGGATCGAGGTATTGAGCCCGACCCAGATACCGGGCTTGACCTCGCGGCCGGGCATTTTCATTTCCGCCACCTCACCCCGCAAGACCCGCTGCAACACCGCCCAGTAGTCGCTGACGCGACCAATGTCGATCCAGTTGAACTGGCAATTTTGGGCATAAAACGGCAAGCCATTGGCAACCAGGTCGGGAAACAGTTGCGAGCCGATGTCATAGTTCGTGTTGGCCGGAACCAGGCCCAACGCCGCCGGTTCAAAGATATAAATGCCGGTGCTTGCCAGAGTTGACTTGGCCTCGGCTGGTTTGGGCTTTTCCTGAAACGACTGGATGAGTCCGTCGGGCGCTGTCACCACGATGCCATAGCTTTGCACATCCGCCAACGGCACCTCCATGGCGACCACGCTCGCAATCGCATGCTTGGCCTTGTGTTCGGCAATGGCGGCGGTGATGTCCAGATCAATCAGCGCATCACCGCACAACACCAGAGTGGTCTCATCAAAAAAGCCGCTGAAATCCTGGATGCGCCGCATGCCGCCCGCCGACCCCATGGGCCGGGGCAGGATATCGCCATGATCGCGCACGCCCTCATAGCTGTAACCAATCTCAACGCCCCATCGACTGCCATCGCCAAAATATTCTTCTATTTTGTGGTGGTGCCAGGCCACGTTGACCATGATTTCGGTGATGCCATGGCGGGCCAGGTGCTCGATCAGGTATTCCATCACCGGCTTGCCCAGAATCGGGACCATGGGTTTGGGAACATCCCGCGTTAGGGGCCTCACCCGGGTGCCTTGCCCAGC
>CAIYDK010000422.1 GCA_903924955.1 uncultured beta proteobacterium
CAGGCCGAACTGCTCAAGCTGCTTGGCGTGGCCGCGTTTTACGCCTTGACCTCATGGGTGGTGCGGCGGATTTTTGGCGAAGCCTCGATCTTTTTCCTGAGCAGCGGCATCGCACTGGCCGCCGTGCTGCTGGGCGGCAACCGTTATGTTCTGGCGGTATTCGCGGGTGCGCTGCTGGCCAATGTGCTCAATGGTGGGGTGCCGTGGGTGTACGTGGTTTCGGCGCTTGGCAGCAGTCTTGCGACCTGGGCGGGTGCGCGCTGGATACGCCGCAATGGCCGGTTTGGCATTGGCTTGTCGTCATTGCAGGACCTCTGGCAGCTGCTGTTGTGGGGTGCCATGGCGGGTGCGGGTGTGAGTGCACTGGTGGGTGCGAGCAGCATGCTGCTGGCCGGTTTGGTTCATCCCGATCTGTACCTGTCCACACTGCTGCATTGGTGGATGGGTGATGTCTTGGGGGTGGTGCTGGTCACACCGCTGCTGCTGCTGTGGTGGCCAGTGCTGCACCGACCGCAGGACTGGAGCCTGCCCGCGCGCCTGGGCCGGGCCACGCTAAAGGCACACGCCGAGACGGTGTTGCTGGCTGCATTGACCACGCTGGTGGCGGGGCTGGTCTTTCTCAATTGGGGGCATAGCCTGCTGCCCGCGAGCCTTCACGTCGAGGTGGATGATGTTTTCAGGGCTTACTGGATGTTTCTGTTTGTCGCCTGGGCGGCCGTGCGCCACGGGCAAAGGGGTGTCACTGCGGTAGCACTGGTGGTGTCGACCATCGCGGCGAGCGGTGCAGTGTTGGGCACCGGCTTCTTTGCCGCAAGTGCAGGTAACTCCCAGATGGGCAGCTACTGGTTTTTTACCATGATCTTGTCCGTGGTGGGCATGACGCTGGCCACCTACGCTGCGGCCAGTCAATGGTCGGCACAGGCCCTGGCCTACGCCAATGTGGGCCTCGACCAGGAGCTGACCAATACCCTGGACGCGCTGAACCAGCACTCCATCGTGGCCACCACTGATGTGAAGGGGTGCATTCTGTCGGTGAACGACAAGTTTTGCGAGGTCAGCGGCTACACGCGTGAAGAGTTGCTCGGGCAAGACCACGCCATGCTCAACTCCGGCACCCACCCCAAGAGTTTCTTCCGGGAGATGTACCGCACCCTTGCCATCGGCCGGTCCTGGCAGGGCGAGGTGTGCAACCGCACCAAAGGCGGACAACTGTATTGGGTGCGCACCACCGTCACGCCGTTTATGGGTGCTGACGGCAAGCCTGAGCACTACATTGCGATTCGCACCGACATCACGGCCAACAAGGCGTTCGAGGCTGAGCTCATCATCAAGCGGGTTGAGGCCGAGCAGGCCAGTCGCACGAAGTCAGACTTTTTGGCCAATATGAGCCATGAGATTCGCACACCGATGAACGGCATCATCGGCCTGACGGAATTGGCACTGGAGACGCGAGACCCGGCTGAGCGCACGGAATTCCTGGGGCTGGTCAAATCTTCGGCCGAGTCGCTGCTGGTCATCCTCAACGATATTCTGGATCTCTCCAGGATTGACGCCGGCAAGCTGGCAATCGAGCGGGTGGCGTTCGACGTGCGGCAAGCGGTGAGCGAGGTTATACAGGCGCTGCGTCCGGCGACCCAGGGCAAGGGGCTGCAACTCCATTGTCACCTTGCCGACGATGTGCCCTCCCGCGTGTGGGGCGACCCCACGCGACTGCGTCAGGTGCTCTTCAATCTGGTCGGCAATGCGGTCAAGTTCACGGCGAAAGGGCAGATTGACTGCAGCGTCTGCATGGACGCCCGCGAGAATGGAACAGCCGCGCTGTGTTTCGCAGTGCGAGACACCGGTATCGGCATTGCGGCGAACCAACTCGGTGCCGTCTTTGAGGCCTTTAGTCAGGTCGATACCTCGGTCACACGCAAGTTTGGCGGTACCGGGCTTGGGCTTTCCATCTCGACCCGGCTGGTGGAGCGGATGGGTGGCCACCTGGATGTCCAAAGTGAACTGGGCAAGGGCAGTATCTTTAGTTTTACGGTGGTTTTTGATATCGCTGAAGAGGCTGCTAATCATGCAGTTGGTGATACCGCTGCTGCTGCCAGCAGTGGCGC
>CAIYDK010000423.1 GCA_903924955.1 uncultured beta proteobacterium
AGTCCCGTGTCGACAACGGGCCGCTGGGGGCAGACAGTTTTACACCCAGATAATCGTTGTCAGTCGCATCCACTTGCATGGCGTAAGTCATGCTGTAGGTACCGGGACCGGAACCTGTCTGCTTGGGGCCAACAGACAACGTCAACTGCACACCGCGGTAACCACGTGAAGCCTGGCAGGACCGTACATTGAGATGCAAGAACAGCATGGCGCAAACCGAATCTGCCGAGCCAAGGACTGCAAAGACCCGTGCAACGGGTTGGTCAATTTCAGCGTAGACATCGCCCTCAAGCCGTCCATCGTTTTCGCGTGAAACCAAATGCAAAGGCCCACCAAACGTGCTGGCTTTCAACTGCGATTCGTAAGCAGCTTGTTTTGCAAGCAACTCCGTCGCGTTCCTGGATGTTTGAGCCAGCGCACCGACTGGAAACAACAGCACCAACGTCGCCACACTCACGCATACCCTATGGCCGAATTTCAAACCCAAGGGAATCACTGCAAGATGCCGTTCACCAAGGGATGCCACAACTCTTTGCGCGCCAGCGGTGTCGCCTTGGGCAGGAAAGGGTTACGAACGTGAAACAGCTTGCGGTGGTCCAGATCGGCAGCTGCAACCAACGGACCAATGCGCCTGTCAAAAAGCTGGTCAAAGCTGTGGTCCCGGATGGCCTGCTCGAAGCCGTATTCGAGGCGCTGCGCCAGTTCCGGGCGCTTCTTGCTGACAAAAAAGTAGTAGGCCGTCGGGTAGGCAATGGCCCATTTTGAAATAGTCATCAGGTCGTATTGCTTGGCAATCGGGGCCACCTCCACAATACCCAACGGCAACAACTGGAAGACACCACTATTCAGACGCTCTATGGATGAGGCGACGCTGGTCAGACGCAACACCTGTAAACCGGCTTCAGTTTGGATGTCGTAGTCGGGCCAATCAAATACCTGGCCGAGCTTGACCTTGTTGAGCTCCTCGCGGGTCTGAATACCATCAAGCGCCGTCACATTGGCGAATGTACCCATGCCGATGCGAACGCCCAGCAAGCCCTTGTACAGGCAGTAGCGCACCGGCAGCCCCGACTGTTCGCGCGCGTAGTTGGTCATGGATGACATCAGGTCAAGGTTGCCCTGCTCCAGCTGCTTGTAGGACTGGCTTTGACTCCAATCCTGCTGGGCACCTTTTTTCATGACGTAGGGTCCGTATTTGTCTTTGGACTTTTCCAGGATGAGCGCGAGAACCTCACCTTTGTAGTTCAGGGTTCCAGAATTTTGATCCAGAAAGAAGTTGTGCCGCACGACCAATGGCCCTGCGGCACTGGCCATTTGAGCCAGGCACGCTACCAAGACTGCGAACATCATTCTGATCGCAGACAAGTGATGGCGCAAATTCATTGTTGGCATTCCGTCAAGCGTCCGGTGAATCAGGGAAATATAGCGCACATCCGCAGGTAACAGTAGGCGCGACAATTTCATCCAGGTTGGTAATTTGGCTGCATGACCCTGACTGTTCCGTTCAACCCATACTTTCAGTTTGCAATGAAGGCATCCGCAATGAGCTTGATCGAGACCACGAACAAGCTCACCTGCACAACCCGGTAAAACCAGACATCTGCCATTCGGCGGGTCAGCCAGGCTCCGCAGACCGCCCCCGTCAGCGCAAACGGCACCAGAGTCAGCGCACTCCACAACGTTTCTGCCGAATAGGGTCGCAGGTTTTGGTACGGAAGTATCTTTGCTGCATTGATCACTGCAAATACCAGGGTCGCGGTACCGGCAAATTGGGCCTTGGGCAGCTTCTGCGGCAGCATGTAAATCTGAAACGGTGGCGCACCCGCATGCGAAATGAAGCTGGTAAACCCGGCCAGCACGCCCCAAAACGAGCCTTTGCCCAGAGACGGCAATTGTGGTGGCGCGTCGTGCTGCTTGCGCAACCATACGTGCAGGCAAAAGCTGGCCCCCATCAGGCCAATCATCAAGGTGATCGCCCGATCCGACACCAGCGATGCCGTAAGCCATCCCACCACCACACCCAGAATGCCGGCGGGCAGCAATATGCGCAGATTGGTCGGACTGAAGTCACGCCGGTATAACCAGACCCCTGCGACATCAGACACCACGTAGATCGGCAGCAGAAGCGCAGCCGCCTTCACCGGCGACATGGCCAGTGACAACAGTGGCACAGCCAGCATACCAATTGCGGGCAAGCCACCCTTGGACAGTCCCACCAAAAAGGCAGCCATAGCGGCCAGCCAAATGAAATGCTCAAAACCCAATGTGTGCTCTCCCGATTGGTGCCCGAAAGTGGGTCGCAAAGCTCGCTCATCTTGCACCGGATGCTGGGCACAAGTAAAGTTGCCAGCACCGCCCCTAGCGATGCCCCTGCGCTGCAGATCGTGCGATTCCTTCAAACGCGTCCAACGGCAAAGGTCGACTGAACAAGTACCCCTGGTAAGCGTGGCAGCCGTGGCGGGCAAGAAAGTCTCTCTGCGCTTCGATCTCCACACCCTCGGCTATCACCATTAAGCCAAGACTGTCTGCCAGAGCGATCACCATCTTGGCTATGGCCGAATCATTTGGGTCACTCAGTATGTTGTTAACAAAACCCTGATCAATCTTCAGTTGGTCCAAGGGTAGTCTTTTCAGGTAGGAAAGCGACGAGTAGCCGGTTCCAAAATCATCCAACGAAAAACCAACACCGTGTGCCCGCAGCGCGGTCATCTTCGAAATAATGCCTTCAACATCTTCTACCAGCAAACTCTCGGTGAGCTCCAGTTTCAGGTGCCGCGGACTCGCACCGGTGCGACTAAGCGCTGCAAGCACATCATCGACGAAATTCTTGTGATGAAACTGACGCGCACTGACATTGACCGACACCGTGAGGTGTGCAAAATCCGCGCACTTTGCCCACTTCGCCAGTTGCGCACAAGCAGTGTCCATGACCCACTGCCCTAGCGGCAAGATCAGGCCAGTCTCCTCCGCCAATGAAATGAAATCGCCCGGGGAGACCAACCCCTTTTGGGGATGCAGCCAGCGCACAAGTGCTTCCGCCCCGGTCATGCGTCCTTCCCCTACCAACTGGGGTTGGTAATAGAGCTGGAAATTCCCTGCGAGAAGTGATTCGCGCATGTTCAACTCCATCCCTGCGCGTTCGGTAACCTTGGCCTGCATCTGCGGATCAAAGAACCGCACTGCATTTCGCCCAGCCGATTTGGCTTGGTACATTGCAAGTTCTGCGCGCCTGAGAGGTTCCGTGTTTTTCTCTTGTTGAACCCCTCCAAATAACGTGATACCAAGACTCGGGGTGCAATGGTGGTCGTTCCCCATGAGCAGATAGGGCTGAGACAGGGAACTGCGGATCTTCTCACCCACTGTTTCTGCGTGCGTCGCGGCTTCCAAGTCATCCTTACTGAGGGTCTCCAGCATCACAACGAATTCATCGCCGCCCAGGCGTGCCACCGTGTCCCCCTCCCGAATACAAGCGGTCAATCGTTTGGCTGCCTGCTGCAATAGAGCATCTCCTTGGTCATGCCCCAATGAGTCGTTCACGGTCTTGAAATTGTCCAGGTCGACAAACAACAATGCATTCTTTTTGAAGTTGCGAGTGCTGACTGTGAGAACCTGATCGAGCCGATTCATCAAGAGTCGGCGGTTTGGCAGACCCGTCAATGGGTCGTAAAAGGCCAAATTCTCGATTTGATCAGCGGCAAGTTTGCGTTCGCTGATGTCGGTAAATATGGCGACGTAATGGGTGACCTGTCCGGCGTCATTTTTTACGGTGCTGATGCTGAGCCATTCAGGAAAAACTTCCCCGCTCTTGCGCCGATTCAAAATCTCACCTTGCCATGAGCCGTTGCGGGCGAGACTCGCGTTCATCGCTGCATAGAAATTGGCATCCTGTCTTCCTGAAATCAACAGGCGCGGCGTGCGACCTACGGCCTCCTCAACAGAATACCCGGTTATTTCGCTAAATGCCTTGTTGACCCTCAGCACGATGCGCTGGGCATCTGTGACGATCATGCCCTGAAGCGACTCGAACGCGGTCGCCGCAATCCGCTGAGCCACTTCAGCTTGCTTTCGCTCGGTCACGTCACGGGTTACCGCCAGTTGCACCCATTGGCCACGGTCCAGCAGGGGAACCGCATGGGTTTGCATCCACCGCCGCCCTCCTTTGAGGCCCACTATCTCGAACTCCAATTGCATCGACTCACCACCGATAATCCGGCGATGCATGCTCTCAAATGCCTCGCGGTACTCTGGTGCGATCAGGTCCCTCACCGCCAATCCGGCGACGGCCTCGAACGAATCGGCCTCAATCATCTTCAAACCCGCCGGGTTCATCTGCAACAGAAGTCCTTGCGCATCGACGATCTTGATGCACTCCGGTTCAGCCTCAAAGATGGCCCGCAAGCTCGCTTCGCTCTCTACCAGCTTGGCCTCGGCGAGCTTGCGTTCGGTAATATCACCCATCGCGGTAACACGAACCAATCGGCCCTTGTAGTGCATCATCTTGCCGCGAATGATTGCGGGAAACGTGCTGCCGTCCTTGCGCAGCCCCTTGACTTCATACGGCAGCTCGTAACCGGAAATCATGTTGCTCATGACCCGCTCCCGATCCTCAGGCGCAATCCACTCCGTTCCCATTCGGTCGACCGCTTCCTCAGACGTGTACCCAAACATTTCCTCAGCTCGGGTGTTTTGCTCCAGGCATTTTCCCTTTTCGGAAATAAATATCGATTCGAAAGAGGCCTCGCTCAGGCCCCGATATTTCTCACGGTTTTCTTGCAGGGATTCCACAATGGCTTTGCGTTTGCTGATGTCCCGAACACTGGCCTGAATTAGTGTCTGACCGTCTATTTCCATCCGGCTCAACAGAACCTTGGCAAAAAAAGGGCTGCCGGTGTCCAGTTTCTTATGAATCCATTCAAATGAGACGCTTCCGTCTTTCAGCGCTTGCTCAATACGCTGATCGGCAGCGTGTCTCGAGTCCTCCCCACCACCCTGGAAGTCAGGGGACAGGTCGCAAGGGCGCTTGGACAGAATCTCGTCACGGCAAGTCGCTCCAAATACACGCACGGCGGATGGATTGCAATCGATAAATCCCTGCCGATCGAGAATCATCACGGCATCGGTTGATGTCTCAAAAAGCGTGCGATACAGAGTTTCCGATTGCATCAACACGTCCTTTCGGTCGTGGATGGATCGTTCTAGTGAAGCAGCTAATTCCCGCAAATCGTTTTGAGTATGCATAGCGAACCGTCCAGGCTACGTCCTTGCCCCTAAGCCAAACATCAGGCTCAAAAAACCGCCACAAAATAAAAAGTGAACATTGAGATCGAGAGCGGCATTCGGACTTGTGACGCTTTCGAATTTACACCCAACGCGCACCGAATGGGATTTCCACTTCCCATCCCTGGTGGCCAACAGGCGATGCATACCGAACTGCGAGACGGTTTGCGTCCGTGCCTAATTCTTGGTCGCCATGGACTTTTGCAAGACCTCCAGCACGGTGTTCATGTCTTCAATGGGCACCTGACCGGGTGCGGATGTGCCTGCACCCACGACAAAACTCATGGCCGAGCCAAAAGCCCAACCGAACAGGCGGGTGAGCGAGCCGTAACCGCCCATGGACATACTGACCAGCGCAATATCCAGCTTCTGGCTGGACTCCAGTGTGGCGCCCAGCACGCTGAGCACATCTTCCAGACGCTGCGGCATCACAGCGATCTTGGCCACGTCGGCACCCAGTTGCTGGGCCTGCGCAAAGCGCTGGCACAAAACCTCTTGCGAAGGCGTGGACTGGAAGTTGTGGAAAGACAGCACCAGGCCAATACCATGGGCCTGCGAGGCGGCACGAACCTGGCCGATGTGCACAGGATCGTTATTCATCTCGAAATCAACCAGTTGCACGGTGCGGCTTGCGCACACTGCGGTGATAAGGGCGACCACCTGCTCTTCGTTCAAAGGGATGGGCTCTCCGCCCTCCTTGACAGAGCGACGGGTAAACAGCACCGGGATCCCTCCCGCGGCCTGACGGATCTCGCCGGCAAGTGCGACGACGGACGCCACATTGCCAATCTCCTCAAAGAAATCGACGCGCCACTCCAGCAAGTCGGGCTGTTTGGCCACCACCAGTGCGACCTCGGCCAGCACTTGCGTGCGCGTGCGCCCGACCAGCGGGGTGCAGATGGTGGGAAAGCGCCCGCTTCCCAGGGGTTTGCCGTTGACCAGGATAGGCTTGCCAGTGTGCATATCAGTTCTCGCTAGGTGTCAGTTCGATAGGGTTCGGGTGTGAACTCTATCCGACCTTGATGGCTGGCAGGTCAGCAGGCACCCACCATGACCGGGGTGAATATGAACTGCACGCCTGCCGGTTGCCCTCATTGGGTGATAATTTCAGTCAACTTCATCTACTGCAATTACACATAGGTTTTACCCATGCCCGTCTACCGTTCCAAAACCTCCACTGCCGGCCGCAACATGGCGGGTGCCCGTTC
>CAIYDK010000424.1 GCA_903924955.1 uncultured beta proteobacterium
CCTGATCACCTAATTCGACTGCCATTTTTTCCTCTCTGTGTTTTCAACAATCACACGCAAATGGCCAAATGCCATCAGTCCTTGGCATTATGGCCGGTGCCTGCGATGCTAAGGCCCTTACGCAATCGCTGGGAAAGGCCTTCTATCGAGGGCCAGCCTTGCGCCTCGCCTTTGAGACTTGAATGACGGGCTCGTTGGCAGCGGGAACATCCTGCACAACGACCAGCGGCGTAACTTTTGGAGCGGCCTGCTGCTCTAAGTAGTCGCAGGTTTTTTGCGCTGCTGCTGCGGCCCTAAAAATCGCGCTCTTGTCCGACTTCAAAACAGCGGCCCATGATGCCAAGTAGGAAGAATGAAGTCGAACGTGCTCGTCCCCAAGCTTGATACCCGGACAGTCACTACAAAAAAGAGTCGCTGACCACTCTGCGACCATTTCTTCCATTGCCCTCTCCTGCAATGACATCGCCGAGAATCCGAATCTGCCTAAACGCTTTGGCGCTCCGACACAGTGCGAAATTTCATGAAGCAATGTGCCGAAAAAACTAGCGGCCACATCGTCATCATCAACACCTTTGTAAGATGACATAGGTGGAATCCGTATCAAGTCGAGCTTCGGAATAAAGCATGGCTCGAATGGCCCCTCAACAATCTTCAAGCCCGACTCTTTGAGTGCATCGACGATGGCTCCAACTGCCGCAACAGGTGCAACGTTCGACTTGGTTTTAACGAGCGGCGGCAATCCCGGGTCCAACTGCGAAGCATGAAAAACAGCATAGGTCTTCATGACCAAATATTTTCCGTTCTCCTCGGCAATCACTTCGCCATCAGACTCCTTCTCTGCCTTGTGCCTGTCCACTTCCACCATTCGGATGACACGAGCGACGGAACGCTCTCCCGCGCGGATACGCAATTTCATTTCATGGGCCTGAGCACCAGTAATAAATCTGTTGTCGCTTGCAAAATTCGCGTTTTCGAACATTGCCATGCCAAGCAAGAGCGAGTTGACCCCGGAATACGGTTTTTGTGTTTTTGCGTTGATCGGGCGCGAGGATGCTGATGTCCACGCCTTCCTCCATGGGACAGTCCCGGCATCGATATAGGCCAAAACGCGATTCGTGACATCTTGCCGAACATCCTGCCCTACGTTCATAGTGACCCCACGCTCAGTTGCATGAGGCCACCATCTCAAAGTCGATTCGCCATGTCGAGGCCGAACGTCTGATAGATTTGATCAGAGGGCGACCCCGCGTCTGCGTCTTGCCCGTTGTTCGGCACGCTGCATAACGACCCTTCTCGTCGAGTCGCCGCGCAACTCCGCGTCGATGGCACGCGGGGTCGGCTCCACGGAAAAGTCATCCTCAATCGCTCGCACCGCTTCCTCGAACTTTTCAAGGCTGTGTCCCACTGCAACCCAGCGTCGATACATCGCGCCGCTCTCCGCATGGTCGATCCAACTAAATTCTGACCGGCTCGCGCGCAACCGGTCTTTGATTGCTTCCACCGTCAGGGCGCTGGCTGTTGGTGCGCGGGGTTCAGTGGCTCTGGCTTCAACAAGATTTTTCAATGAGGCGACCGCGGCAATGTCGCGGGCGGCTGCG
>CAIYDK010000425.1 GCA_903924955.1 uncultured beta proteobacterium
CACCGGCGCCGGCCGGCACCGAGTTGCCCGCGCCGGACGGGTCAAACGTGATGCCGTACTTGGTGGTATCCCGCGAGTACAGGTACTTCGCATCGAGCTTCCATTGTGCAACGCTTCCATTCAGACCCAAACCAATCACCTCGCCACCCATGTCGAGATCGGCCATCCAGGGTACGCACATAGTTAGTACCGTAGTTCCCTTACAGTTTTGGTCTGCGGCATTAACGCGCGGTGTATAGACCGCAAACTGGCGTGTCTTATTCTGGGCACGAGAGTAGTAGGCGTTGGCCTTCCATTTTTCGTTGATGGCGAAGGCAGCATCGACGCCGAACATGTCGGCCCTGCCCTCAGTCTGACCCATTTGTGCATTACCGGACGGCGGCGTAAATGGATAGGCATCCCTTGCAAATTCATAGAAAACCTGCAGCGACAACGGGTCCACCGGCATCCAGTCCAGCATCAGCTTGGCCTTGTCACGCTTGCGGTCCACAAACTGCAGCGGAGCAGCCACACCGGTGGTCGTGGAAAACGTGGTTGCGCCAGCGGCTGGTGTGCCGTCCAGCACATGCCATGCACCACCATCTCGATCACTATGGGCCAGCACAATCTTGCCGTTAAGGGTGTCGCTCATGGCCTTGCGCAACTCAACCCGCAGCGTACGGTCAGTCACTTCGTCGCGGTAGGACTCGGGCGTGGCCTTGCGATCAAAGTCGACTCCGCCGGTCAGGCTATAGCCACTCGGCATGCGGTAGGTCAGCTCTGCCTTGCCGCGGTTGATGCGGTGCGATTCCTGCGGGTTCTGGACGCCATCGGGATACTCGATGGCATTGGCCGTTTTGTCCAGGTAATAGCGCTGCGGCGTCTTGTCGTTGCGATCCTCATAGCGCCATGAAGCGAGGAAATTCAAATCCTTGCTCAACTTCGATGTCAACATGGCAAAGGCTGAGGTTGTCTCAATCAGCCCGGCAAGGCCGACGTTGGCGATACCCGGTGCGTACGGCACGCCGGGTGGGTTGAGCTTGGTGTAGGTAGCCGAACCAGTAACGGTATCACCATAGTTGGGGATGAAGAGGGATTCCTGCGTCCCCACCTCTCTGGCGAGCTTGAAGGTGACTCGGGTCAGGTCGCTGGCGCTATAACCACCAGTCAGATTCCACTCGGTCGCCCGGTTGCTGGGTGGCAATGAAATCCACGGGCTGGTAATGGGTCCTGTGGTGCCGGTCAGTGAGTTCTGACCGGGCGTGGTGTTCATCGCAATGCTGGAGTTATCCAAAACGCTTAAATACACACCACCGCTGAGCTGCAACTTGCGGGTGACGTAGTCAAAACTGGCGTCAAACTGGTTGTGCCGGTAGTTCTCGGGTTGCGGTGCAAAGAACACGGCAGCATAGTTTTTAGTCGGATACGGTGAACCCACCGGCGTGTTCCACGTCGCTCCATAGGCCGCCGACATGATGGCGCCTTTCTTGTCCTCGGACTTCATGGAGAAGTTGAACTTGAAGGCGTCAGAGAAGTACTTGCTGCCGGAGACTGATGTACCGATGCGCTCCAGCTTCAGGCTGCTGTCGGGGCCAATACCCTGGTAGGAGCGGAAGTCGGTGTTCAGCGCAAGGGAAGCCGTGCCTACGCCTGCCACCTTGGTGTTGATGGTGTAGGGCGCAAACCGGGTGATCTCGTTGTAGTCCAAAGCCAGTCGCCAATCGCCTTGCTGCTCGGCAGAAGCCCCGAACTCCTGGTTGCGTTGACCCAGGTCTTTGCCCTGCACGGTGAACCACAGGCCATTGGCGTCGCGCTTGATCAGGTTGATATCGACGCTGCCGCTGACACCGGTCTTGTCCTGCCCGTTGTAAAGGCGGAAGTACGGGTTGACCTGGTCGATGTTGCGAATGTTGAGCGACACATCGCTCTGGTTGGGGCTGGTCAGCGCCTGAACCTCATCGGCAAATGCATATCCGGCTGGGAAGGCCAAAGCGAGTGCAATGACGATGGCAGAGCGGACGGGAACATTACGTTGGTTTTTCATGTCCATTCTCCATTCTTAGCGCCAGAAACGCATGGCGCGGGTTGAGTTCATCGGGTTGTTGCTACCGTGAATATCGGTATGGCAGTTCATGCAGGACATACCCTGCGTCTTGCCAACAACGCCGCTGGAATTGATGTTGTCGATTGGTGTCGTGGCGTTCAGCACAGTGCCACCGGCATTCTTGGACATATCCACCCGACTAGCGATACCGGGCACATTGCCAGGGTGGCTGCTGGGATCATGGCAACCCAGGCACAGGAATGGTGGGCGAGTTTTCAACAACGCATCAGCGGTGGTGCCATGCGGGTTGTGGCAGTTGCTGCAATCATCGGTCACCGGCTGGTGGCTGTGAATGAAGGGGCCGCGCTTTTCTGCATGGCAGGTGTAGCAGGTGGCAATGACCGTATCCTTGATCAGTGACTTGACGCCGGCAGAGCCGTGCGGGTTGTGGCAGCTTGAGCACGTCATCTTGCCTTCAGGGACAGGGTGGTGCGAAGGCTTCTCGGCCAGGGCACGCTGCTCCTTGTGGCAGGTGTAGCACACCTCAGGCTGCGTGCGTTTGTCGCGCACCGCATCTTGCGCGGTGTGGACTTTGTGGCAGGACGAGCAGACCACATCACGCGCCTGGTGTTGGCTGCCCTTCCAGAACATGCGTTTGGCACCGTCCTGATGGCAGGTTACGCAAGCGCCGTCACGCGCTTCAGCGGAGCTCTTGGACTTTGCGCCAAAGGTCACATCAGGCGCGACCAACTGGTCCTTCTTGCCTGACTCTGCCGTCTTGATGTGGCGCTCGCTTTCACCGTGGCAACTGGTGCAGGTGGGGTTACGACTGTCAGAGCGGGTACCGTGTTTGGTTTTCCCCAGATGCAGCACCCCAGGGGCGTCGGCCTCGTCATGGCAAGAGGTGCACTTGGCATCCCCCTTGAGGAAAAGGTCTTGTGGCGCGGACTTTGAATCCCCCGCCGCCCAGGCCCCTGATACGCCTCCGAGTGCGCCAAGGCACACTAACAGGCCAAGCATTTTCCGCATCAGCTTCATCGTGTTTCTCCTACATTTTTGGTGCTTCGGCGCTTGCCGTGTCGCACCAGCGAACACATGGTTTTCACCTATTTACTAAACTTTACTACCGCTTAACGCAAGGTGGAGATTAGTCCTAAATGCCTTCGAGCGGAAGCATGAGAGATATCGCCAGTTGATCTAAATCAATGGAACCAGCTTTCCAGCGGGCCTGGGTCGCCCTTGACTAGCACCGAAGCAGCACAGATTGGTACCTGCCGTGACGCATCGTGGGCCTCTGGCAACGTCGCGCGGCATCAGCAACGCCATAATTCAGTCCGCACCGCCTGCAGCGGAGGTGATGGCCGCTCTGCACCAGTTGCCCAACACCGGGTGAGCGCACCAAAAGCGCATTCAGCCCACAATCACTATCATGGTGGGTTTCCCCAAACGCGGCTCAACACCACTTTTCAGCGATTCCCACCTTGAATTCATCACCCGACGGCACCTCGGTGCCCCATGACCCGAACGGCACCTACCTGGCCCGGGCCCTGCAACAGCAAACCATCAGCATTCGTGGCGCGCGCACCCACAACCTGAAAAACATCGACCTCGACATCCCACGCAACCAACTAGTGGTGATCACAGGCCTCAGTGGTTCGGGCAAGTCCAGCCTGGCGTTTGACACGCTGTATGCGGAGGGGCAGCGCCGCTATGTGGAGAGCCTGTCCACCTACGCCCGCCAGTTTTTGCAACTGATGGACAAACCCGATGTGGATGTGATCGAAGGCCTGTCGCCGGCTATCTCCATCGAACAAAAGGCCACCAGCCACAACCCGCGCTCCACCGTGGGCACAGTGACCGAGATTCACGACTACCTGCGCCTGCTGTTCGCCCGCGCCGGCACGCCCTACTGCCCCGAACACGACCTGCCGCTGCAGAGTCAGACCGTAAGCCAGATGGTGGACGCGGTACTGGCAC
>CAIYDK010000426.1 GCA_903924955.1 uncultured beta proteobacterium
CACCGGCGCCAAAGTGCAAATCACCGGTGGTGGGGTGAACCTCAGGACTTGAATCCGGTTTGCTGGTTCCGGTATTGCTACAGCCGCAAACGACGCACATGGCATGTTCCTTTGTTGTTTGGCATTGAGTTTATTCAACCTGCATGTCCACCACCCGCAGCTCCGTGCCGCCAGTGGGTTGGAGTTGAAAGCCGCCGCAGTGCGGACAGGCATCCAGGCGAGATGTGATGGTCACATTGTGACCGCATGGCAGACACCAGGCACTGCCAGGTGGTTGATCAATTTCGATGCTGGCCCCCGCCAGTATTGTGTCGGCAGCTATGGAATTAAGAGCAAAACGGAGGGATTCAATTTCCACACTGGCCAACGCACCCACTTCGAGGCGCAACTGGGTGATGCGCGCGAACGGGTCGCGCTCGCGGGTTTGCTCCAGCACGCGCAGGATGCCACCGGCCAGACTGAGTTCATGCATGGCGAATTTCCGGAATGTTGACACTGCATTGCACACAGGGATCGTACGCCGAAGTGAGGCACCATGCCGCCGCCGCGTCGGCCGGATCGAGCTGGGTCAAAGCCTGGGCCAGTGCGCCGTCCGGGTGGAAGTTCCACTCCGTGGGTGCCAGCACGCGGTAGTCCTGCACCCGGTGCTGTTCGTCCAACTGCACCCAGTGCAGCAACAAGCCGCGTGCCATTTCGCACCAGGCAATGGCCTGCCCATCGCCAAGAGGCAAGGCGCCGCTGCTCAGCAGGGCGACAGGCGGGTCGGTCGGTTCGGAAAGCAGCTCCAGCAGTTCTATCCAACGCGCCTGCAGGCGACTCCAGGCGCTGTGGATGGCTGGCGCGGCTTGTCGCTGGCGCAGGCGGCTCCACACGCCGGTTTCGGCACAAGCCCCCTGCCACTGTGGGCGCAGGGCAAAGTCGGTGTCAGCGGCCAGGGCCGTGGCGATGGTGCGCAGATTCGTGGCTTGTTGGTCCGGGTTGGTATCGAGCACATCCAGCGTGCGGGTGGCCGGCTGCAAAGCCTGTGCTGTGGCGTGCCACTGGGCCAGGCATTGCAGGGGAGGGCACTGGATCGCGGACTGCAACCACGCCTGCATTTGCTGCCGTTGCGCAGCCACTTCATCGGGCGTCAAGGCGCGTGGCGGCGTGGCCAGGGGGAACGGGCAACTGCGTAGCCATTTCAGTTGGTCCGGTTGCAATGTCTGGGATTGGCGTTGTGGCCAATCCAGTGCCATGCTGCGCAAATGGTCGCGTGCGGTTTCCAGTTGCAAGGAAAGGGTCGATTCAGGCGCTACCTGCGCGTGCTCCTGCCGCTCTGCCGCTTGTAGGGCCATACGCGCTGTGCGGCGCTGCGCGTGAGCGCACAGCGTGAGCACATTGCCCAGCATGTTGACCACGCCATCGCCCTGTTGACCACGCAGCAGGCGCCCCAAGCGCGCGCCGCCCATGACGGGGCGTGAGCCGACGATGCTGGGGTGGCTACCGGGATGCAGTAGATACTGACCAGCAAGGCTCATCTGTCTTCATACCTGGCTCGCGAGATACAAACCGGTCAATCCCAGAATCGAGCCCAGCGTGACGACCACGGTAGCGGCTTTGCGCGCCATGAATTTTTGCAAACCCAAGCCAGCGCCAACGCCACCGAAATGCAACACCGCTGTGGTGGCCAGGAAGCCCAGCGCATAGGCAGTAAATCCGCTGGCGGGCGCTTCAGCGCCGTGCGCCATGCCGTGAACCAAGGCCGAAACAGCGACCACGCCCAACCCCAGCATGGCGGGCATCTTGTGCACACTCATCATCAGCATGGCGCCGAACAGCACCACGCTCAAAGCAATCAGCTGCTCCAGCATGGCAAATTGAAAGCCGAGTTGCCCCAAGATGGCACCTGCTACCAGCGCCAGCATGAACAGGGCAGGGCCTTGCCAGGCGCGCTGCGCCGGCAGCACTCGGACCGACCATAAACCCACCGCCAGCATGGCCAGCATGTGATCCAGCCCCAAGGGATGAACCAGTCC
>CAIYDK010000427.1 GCA_903924955.1 uncultured beta proteobacterium
ACAAACGTATTCTGGTCGCTATCGACAATAGCACTACCGCACAAAAGGCCCTGGGCGAGGCCATCGCGCTGGCCCGGGCATTGGGCGCCAACCTGTGTATCGCCAACGCCGCGGACGAGGCTCCCCTGAGCCAGCACGGCATGGGTCTGGGCAGCTACATCGATGTGGACAAAGTCAAAGAAGAAATGCGCGCCGCAAGCAATAGCTTGCTGGCGCAAGCGCTGGCCCAGGCCACGGCGGCGGGCTGCCAGGCCGAAGTCATGGCCATCGAATCCGCTGAGCGCAGGTTGGCCAGCATGATTGTGGACGCCGCAACCACCTGGAACGCCGACCTGATCGTGATGGGTACCCACGGTCGGCGCGGCTTTGAACGTCTGCTGGTGGGTAGCGTGGCCGAGCACGTGATCCGCATCACCACCACTTCGCTGATGCTGGTGCGCGAGCAATAAGCGCTATGCATCTACCGGAGCGGCCCCATTCGGATAGGACGAAGGTGGCCGCTTTGGCGCGGCTGCGTTGAAGAAAAGGACTGAGCTCAGACCAGTCTCAGGCCAGGGGTCGCCTGCCACCGTCCTGCCTTGTCCACGAGCAAGACATCAACGCGCCAGTGCTGCGCCAGAATCAGAGCCTGCTGCATACCTGCCACAAACATCACCTTGGTCAGCGCGTCTGCCATGGTGCAGCTGTGCGCGGCTACCGTAACACCCGCCAAATCGAGCGGCGAGTACCCGGTAAGCGGGTCAAAGATGTGGTGGTTTTTCAGATCACGACTGAAATAGGTTTGATTGTCTGCAGATGTGGCGATGCTGCGCCCGTCCATGCGTAAACTGGCCATCAACATGTGTTCGTCGCGCGGGTTGGCGATGCCCAGCGTCCAGCCCTGCGGCTCATCGGCCTGACCCAACGCCGTCCATTCACCCGTGTTGATCAGGGCGTGGGCAATACCGCTCGCCTGGAGTTGCTGGCGGACCCGATCGGCGGCGTAACCTTGGGCAATGCCGTTGAGCGTGACCGCCATGCCGGGTTTCGTAAAACGAATACGTTCCACAGAGATATCGAGTGCCTGCCATCCCACCCGCGCACGCGCCTGCCGTACCGCAGAGGCCGAGGGGAGACTGGCGCTGCGCTGCGCTGCTTCGAACACTTGCCATAGCGGCTGCACCGTCACATCGAACGCGCCGTGGCTGCGCAAAGAGACGCTCTGCGCTATTCGCAACAGCTTGAGGAGATCCGGATGCGGATTGTGCAAAACACCCTCACGATTGAGGCGACTCAGCGCACTGCCGGGATCAAACAGACTCATTTGCGCTTCCACATGTCGAATCGTGGCAACGGCCGCGTCCAGCCCGCGCTGCGCGAGCACGGGGTCGCGATGGGCAACGCGTAGTGACAGCGTCGTTCCCAGTCCGACTAGCTGTCGCTCGTGCCACTGGCGTTCACCGGCATGAACCTCCAGCACGCCCGCCATTGCGGCGCCAAGACTTGCTTGCAAGAACGTGCGGCGTTTCATGTACTGGCCCTGGTAACGGGGTGAATCACAATAGTTGGGGTCATTCGACGCTTTTCGAGGATCCGCGGTACGCACAAGGTATCGCTTTGTTCAATGACCACGCAGTCAAGGCATTGGAAGCATTCCGAATAGTCAATTTGCCCGGTTTTCTTGATGGACTGGTAGGCGCAGTCATGCTGGCATCGTTGACAGGGTTTTCCGCACTCTGATCTGCGGGCCAACCAATCGAACCGACGAAACCGGCCCAGGATCGCTACGCCCGCGCCAAGTGGGCACAGATAGCGGCAAAAACCTTTGTACAACACCGCGTTGAGCAGCAACATACCTGCAGCCCACATGACATAGGGCCAATGACGGTCGAATAGCAGCGTAATGCTGGTCTTGAAGGGCTCTACCTCGACCAGCCGATCGGTCCACGCAACGGATACCACAGCGCTAGACAACACGATTGCGAGAACCCCATACTTGATACGTTTCAAATGCGCATCGGTACGCAGACTGAGTCGAATCTGTGGCACCCGCAGCAGTTTGCTGATTTGACTTACGAGTTCTTGCAGGGCGCCAAACGGGCAGAGCCATCCGCAAAACGTACCACGCCCCCATATGAAAAAAGTAGCAAATGCAAACACCCAGAGCGCCACCGTCATCGGGTCGTACAGAAAAAAGACCAGACTGTTCCCCGCCACCAATGCTTGTATGAACGCGGTCAGGTTGACGATCGACAACTGCCCCTGGGCATACCACCCAATAAAGCACAGAGTGAACAACAAATAACCGGTGCGGAACCGGCGCAGGTTGCGTGGGTTGCGCATCAACCACGGCGGGTTGCGCAACGCCCAAATCAATACGACAAATCCCGCCACCAACAGAGCCAGTTCCCATGCACGATCCGACCAGATCGAGTGCCAGGTCTTGTTGTCCGAGTGGGCGGCTTCAAAGTATTCCGAAGGCAGCTGTGAGACCAGGGTCAAGTCTTTCCCTACCCGCTCTGGGTAAATCATGCCCTTGCTTCGGGTCACTCGCAAATCGAATTCCAGGGCCAGTGCGGGGTCCAGTCCAGAGGGACCAATCACCCGAAACACCTTCCACTCGGCTGACTTCAAGGGCGCGGGCAGGTTCAGCACGGTGTCCATGTCAAGGTCTCGAATTTCCAGCGGCAAACTGCCCTGGCGCAGAGTGATTCGGTTCGGTATGGCACCGCGCACAAAATCCTCACCCAGCATCGAGTAACGCCCGGTGGTCATCACCAGCAAGGCACTGTCGCCGGGATCAAGGCGCCCTTGAAGATAGTCCCAGGCCTTTGGCGTGAGCAGGTTGCGTCCGACCGAGGGAACTTCCAGGTGGGCGACATGCATCTCGACAAAAGTGGCATCGGGCGCTTGGGAAACCAGCGGGTCAAGCCCTGCCACCACCGTACCCGCAAAGACCTCCTCAAGCTGACGATTGGTAAACGTTTTCTTATTAATCAGTCCCGCGCGCATGAGACCATTCCATTCCATAGCGCTGTAGATATCGGGTTTGATGCGGGCAATCAAATCCGGGTCACGCCCCTTCGCGTAACCCAATTTGGCGCGCGCCACTTTGAGTGATGCCGACAGCAGGCTCTGGTTAAGAATGCGCACCGATGCGGTGGCCTTGGTTACGCCATGGATGAAAACATTGGCGTTGCCTACGTTGTTTCGCTCCGATCCAATTTTGATATTTTGCTTAAGCGACAGACCTTTGTACTGCTCTACAAAACTCAGCATCGGTCCTTCGCCCAGGCCGTCCAGAAATACAGGCTCGTGTTGCGACAGAACCCGCACGCTCATGAATTCGCCCTTGGTATCCAAAGCGATCAGCAAATTGAAAGGTGTCCCGGAAAAACCAGGAATTGGCGCCAGATCGATCGACTCAAACACATAACCAATCAGCGGAGTGGTGGTTGCGTCCTGCTTGAAAATCGGCCATACCGGCAACCCACTCTCTTTCTCTCCGACAATAAGAGGCGAAGGAAAGTAGGTCAACATGGAGGCATTGGTCATGACACCAGCCTGCGCGAGGGCGAAGCAGGCCCCCATCCACAGACCAATCCCTACTTTCAGGACGCGTGTAACGAGTCGAAGCATCGTTGCCCGTTCTCAGCGCGCGTCCCCGAACGATCCCAGCGCTTAATGCGAAAGAATCCAGAACACCAATTGACGCGCATCACCTTCAGAGATGGCAACCGCATTGGGTGGCATAGCGATACCAGCGGCCTTGTTTTTCCAATGACTGGAATAGGGGTTGGAGCCTTCCAGCACGATACGGGTTAAAAAGTCGGCCGCTCCGGGTTTGTCTTTGTATTGCGCGGCAACGTCGGCCCATGCAGGGCCGATCGGTTTGGACCCATCTTTTTTGTCAACGTGTTTCAGGGTATGGCAAGTGAAGCAACCGGCCGTGCTGGCCATTTTTGTTGCCTTCTCGTCATTGACGGGGTCTGGTGCTGCGTAGGCCGATGAGAACACAAGGATGCCAGTCAAGCCAGCCAGTAAGTTGCGATGAATCACGGTGAAAATCTCCTAAGGATGAAAATTAGAGGGGCAGGACCAAACGCAGTCCCAGCGTCCAGTTCCGCCCGGGCGCGGGTTCATAAAACTGTGCCGCAGCCTGGTTGACAATGACGGAGCCCACATAGCGCTCGTTGGTCAAATTGTCGATGCGGGCGAAAGTGGTCAAACTCCCGGTGCCGACCCACCAGCCGTGAGTGGCCTTCAAATTCAGGGTTGCGTACCCATCAGCGGACGCCGTGTTGGTGTCGTTGGCATATAAGCGGCCGGATTGACTAAACTCAATGCCCACCTGGCTACCCAAAGTTCCGCCCTTTTTACCGGCATCCATTTCACGCTCGGCCCACAGCAATTCCGAGAAAAGAAAGCTCTGTGGAATGCCAGGAATCTTATTGCCTGATGCAACGGTTGTAGTGCCGCTTGTAAATGCCTGTGAGTACGCTGCATCCATTTGCGATCCCGACAAAGTGGCGCGCACATGCGGTGTCAGCAAAGTCCTGCCAGACAACTCCCAGCCTGTGCGGGCAGTGCCAGGCGCATTTTTGTAGGCGGTGCTGCCGGCGCTGCTGAGCGCCACCACAATTTCATCCTTGGAGTTGATCTGGTACACCGTGAAGTCCAGTCGCGAGCCAGGGCTTGGCGCCCATTTGGTACCGATTTCGTAATGCTGACTGCTCGATGCATTGAGGACCTTATTGAACGAGGGCGCACCGGCACCCGTATAAGCAACTTCCGCAAGGGTTGGGGTTTCAAAGCCCTTGCCATAGTTCGCATACAGGTTAAGTGCATCGCTGGCGTGGTACGTCATGCCCAACACCGGATTCACCGCCTGGTAACCCACATCCCCCGAACCGTTGCCATTGCTGAGAAAGTAGTCGTCGCTGTTGAACCTGACGGTGCTGGCACGCAAGCCAGTGATAACCGATATTTTTTCAGTTGCCCGCGTGGTTGCCTGTAAAAAAATGTCACTGTTCTTTGCCACATTGTCTTCATCCCGCGTGAGGGATCCCGGTGTTTTTTCACCGCCCGGAGAAGCCCCCCCCTGGCGCCGCTCCCTGGAGTAATCAAACTCGTAGCCCGCCACCCAGGCGACTGGCTTCCCGGCAACCTGGGTTTGCTGGTTGTATTGCAAACCGACGCCGTAGTACGCACGGTTCAAACCAACCCAAGAACTATTGGCCTGATACTGAACGTTCTCTCTGGCTCCGGTGTACGCACGGGTCGTAATGAAACTGCTGCTATCGAGCGTATGCGTGAGTGAAGTTCCCAGTTGGCTTTGGCTGGTGACTTTTCTCACTTTGGCGCTGATTGCGCTCGTCCCCGCCTGAGTGGGGTCGACTGCCATCTGCGATGCTGTCAGTCCTAGCGCATCCAGCGCCAAGGGCATGTCGAACTGATTGAAAACCACGTTGACATGGGTCTTTTCGTCGGGATCAAAGCTCAGCTTTCCGTTGAATTGCTTTCGCTCCGCAGCGCTGTTGTCGCGATAGCCGCTAGTTGAAAAAGTGCTGTAGTCGGCGATCAGCCCATAGTCCCCCACACGCCCGGCGTATTGCCAATCGCTGCGGTGCATGCCGAAGGACCCGGTGTAGAGTTGCGCATCCAATTCGGGTTGCGCTGGAGCCTCACGGGTAAAGGCCTGAATCACCCCTCCGGCCGAATTGCCATACATCTGGGCCAGCGGGCCACGCAAGACTTCGATGCGCTCGGTAGAAGTCAAACTGATAGACGAGCCTTGGCCCTGGCCGTCCGGTGTGGTGGCCGGTATACCGTCAATCAGCAAACGGATGCCCCGGATGCCAAAAGCTGATCGCGCACCGAACCCCCGTATCGAAACTTGCAAATCCTGCGCATAATTTTGTC
>CAIYDK010000428.1 GCA_903924955.1 uncultured beta proteobacterium
GCTGATGATGTCCGATATCTTGCGTGAGGCATCGTTAATGCCCTTCATGGTGTCAACCACCAGAGCAACCACTTCGCCGCCCTTGACGGCCACGGTAGATGCATTCAACGCAAGCTGGTTGGCCTGGCGGGCGCTGTCGGCGTTTTGCTTGACGGTGGCGCTGAGTTCTTCCATGGAAGCTGCGGTTTGCTCCAGCGCACTGGCCTGGCTCTCGGTGCGGGCCGATAGATCGTTGTTGCCCTGTGCAATCTCGGCACTGGCCGTGGCCACGCCTTCCGAGCCCTGGCGCACATTGTTGACAACGTTTGCGAGGCTGATTTGCATTGCCACCAGGTGGGTCATCAGGCTGTTTGTGTCGCCCTTGCCAATATGTACCGCTTGGGTAAAGTCACCTTGCGCGACGGCCCTGGCCAGGTCTGCTGCCTCTTTGGGTTCGCCACCCAGCTCCTTAAGGAGGCTTCGGGCAATCAGCCACCCCACCAATGCGGCCAGCACCAGTGCCAGTGAACTCAATACCAGCAACATGGTGCGGGCCTGTTCATGGGTATTTTCTGCAGCCTTTTCTGCCATGACTACCTGCTGCTTGGAGCGCTCTATCATCGCAATAACTGCCGTCTTATAGGCACCAAGAATCGGGCGCAACTGGGCACTCAAAAACGTTTTGGCTTCAGCCGGCTTGTCGGCCATGATCAGCGCGATCAGGGCGTTTTGCCCATCGATGTACTTGGCACGCTGCTCCATCACTTGCGACAACAGCGCCCGTCCCTCAGAGCTGGTTGTAACGGTTGCTAGAAAGTCGGATTCTTTCTTGATGACTTCGCGTGATTTTGTAATCACATCGATCTGCCGTTGGCGGTCGGCGGCATCGTCGTTTAGCATCATGTTGCGCAAGGCAATGGCGATGGCATCAATCTGCGTGACAACGGTCATGGATGAAATGACCTTGGGTGTTTTGTCACCCGCTATGTCATCCAGCCCCAGTCTGAGTTTGCCTATGGATGCCATACCCACTGCCGCTATGGCCAGCAGCAAAACGCAAACCGTTCCAAACCCCAGCCCAAGCCGGGTACGCACTTTCAGTGTTGTGATGTCCATTGCTGTCTCCACTTTGATATATAGATTTCACTTGCACATTTCCTGCACATTGGGCGATAACAAAAATCGCTCGAAGTCTTCCAGTGGCAGCGGTCGGTTGAAAAAATAGCCCTGGTAATCATGGCAATTGGATGCTGCTAAAAAGTCACGCTGCTCCTGGGTCTCCACCCCCTCGGCGATCACACCCAAGCCCAGACTTTGCGCCAACGCAATGATGGTTTTTGCAATGGCGGCCTCGTTGGGATCGACCAAAATATTGCGCACAAAGCTTTGGTCGATCTTGAGCTGGTCCAGCGGCAGTCGTTTCAGGTAAGAAAGCGACGAGTAGCCGGTGCCAAAATCATCCAGTGAAAAGCTGATGCCATGCGCCTTGAGTAACCCCATTTTTTCGATGACGTCGTCCACGTTGGTCACCAATAGACTCTCGGTAAGCTCCAGCTTCAGATGGTGCGCGCGTGCACCGGTTCGCGCAACGGTGGCCAGCACCTTGCTTGCAAAATCGGCCTCATGAAACTGTTTGGCACTCACATTTACCGCTAACACGAGGTTTGACAACTCCGGTTTAGTGGCCCAGTCTGCCAGTTGATTGCATGCAGTCTCTAAAACCCAGTCGCCCAGCGGCAGAATCAGCCCAGACTCCTCGGCCAAGGGAATGAACTTGTTTGGTGGCACCAACCCATGCACGGGATGGCGCCAGCGAACCAGGGCCTCAGCCCCCGAAATGCGGTCATCACTCGTTACCTGGGCCTGGTAGTGGAGCACCAGGTCGTTGCACTGAATGGCCTTGCGCAGTTCGGACTCCAGCGCTACCCGCTCCAGCACGACCCTTTGCATGGCAGGATCAAAGAAGGTCAACATATTGCGCCCACCGTCCTTGGATCGGTACAGTGCCAGGTCGACCTGCTTGAACAACTCTTCAGAGGCGCATTCGCTGCCCCGAAATAGCGCTGCACCCAGGCTAGCACTGCTGCGGCGCTCAATGCCACTCAGATCGTAGATCTTGCTGAGGGCCACCAGAATCTTACGTCCTACCCCTTCAGCCTGTGTGGTGGCAATGTCAATATCAGAATCCAGATCACCTAACACTACGACAAATTCATCGCCTCCAACGCGTGCAACGGTATCGCCATCACGCACGCAGGCCGACAAGCGCTGCGTCACCTGGAGTAGCATCTGGTCGCCAACTTCGTGCCCCAGCGTGTCATTGAGGGTCTTGAAGTTGTCCAGGTCAATCAACAGCAACGCACCATAGCGGTGGCTTCGGCTGCTGGAGACACAAAATTGCTGTAAACGATCCAGCAGGAGTCGGCGATTGGGCAACTCGGTTAATGGGTCATAAAAGGCCAGCTTGTGGATGGTTTTCTGGGAAGTATTGCGTTCAGAAATGTCGGAAATTGAAGCTACATAGTTGGTAACCTCTGCGGCATCGTTGACCACCGCAGTAACCTTGACCCACTGCGGGTAACTCTCACGCGACTTGCGCTTGTTCCAGACCTCACCCTCCCAAATTTTTTCGCTGGCAAGTGCACTCCACATCTGACGCAAGAGCGCTCCTTCGTCTTGTTCACCCCTAAACGAAAAGGCGCTCTTTCCAATAATCTGACTATTGCCATAGCCAGTGATAGCTGTGAATGCATGGTTGGCTTTGAGCACAATGCCCTGCGGGTCCGTTATTACGATGCCGTCGCCGGCGTTGAAGGCAATGGCTGCGATACGCAAATCAGCCTGGGCCTGTCTGCGCTCGGTGATATCCCGCACAAAGGCACAAAACTCAATGCCGTGCGTGGTGTGGCTGCAAGAGACCGTCAGCTCAATGGGGAACTCGTGGCCATCGCGGTGCAAGCCCTCCACTTCAACCCGTGTGTTGAGAATCACACCCTTTTCAGAGCTCATAAACCGGGCCATGCCCTTCTGGTGGCGCTCGCGGTAGCGTGTGGGAATGATGGTCTCGTGCAAGGCGCGGCCAGCGGCCTCTTCAC
>CAIYDK010000429.1 GCA_903924955.1 uncultured beta proteobacterium
ATCGGCAGTGCCTTTTCACCGACCATGGATTTGCTCATTGTCTGGCGCACGTTACAAGGCGTGGCCATGGGTGCGGGCGTAATGTGCGCGCGCGCCATCGTGCGCGACCTGTACGCACCAGCCCAGGGTGCCAGTGTCATGTCCAAAGGGCTGAGCGGCCTGGGTGTCATTGCCTGCCTGAGTGCACCACTGGGCGGGCTGCTGACGGCGTGGTTCAGCTGGCATGCGGCGCTATTGGCCTTGTCCGTTTTCGGTGCAGTCTCACTTGCTTTGATCGCCTTGCGCTTTCAAGAGACCGTGCCGCACAAAAACCCCATGGCTTTGCAGCCGCGAACCCTCGTGCACACCTGGCTGGGCATTGTGCGCAACCCCACATTCCTGGCATTCACCGCATTGACTACGTGTGCATACAGCGGCCTGTTCACTTTTTTGGCATCGTCGTCTTTTGTGTTCATCCGGGTGCTGGGGCTCAGCACCACGCAATATGGGCTGGTCATGTTTGCCAACTCCTTTATCTATCTGTTGAGCACTTTTTTGTGCCGCCGATTGCTGTTGCGTCTGGGCGTGCGTCACACTGTAGCGGTTGCTGGCGCCCTGAGCCTCACCGGCGGCGCGCTGATGGCCGCTCTGGCAGCGGCCGGGGTCCAATCGGCGTGGGCCATTGAGCTGCCGTTTTGCATCTTCATGCTGGGACACGGCATTCACAACCCGTGCGGGCAAAGTGGCGCTGTGGGGCCATTTCCGCACGCTGCAGGTGCCGCATCGGCACTCAATGGGTTCATTTCCATGGTCTTCGCTTTTGCCACCGGTCAGTGGCTAGGCATTCACATGGACGGCACGGGGGGGCCCCTGATTTTTGGCATTCTGTTCTGGAGCGTGCTGATTGCCCTGAGCGCCTGGACTTTGGTGCAACGCTATGGCCGACCCTGACGCCCTGCCCTTTTACCTGTGTCTGGCGGGGCCCACTGCCAGCGGCAAAACCGCGGCGGCGCTCGCCATTGCGAAGGAACACCCCTGCGAGATCATCAGTGTTGACTCGGCACTGGTCTACCGTGGTATGGACATCGGCACAGCCAAGCCCAACGCTTTCGAGTTGGCCCAGGTACCACACCACTTGATTGACATCCGCGATCCCCTGCAAGCCTACAGCGCGGCCGAATTTGTGCGCGACGCCAAAAGTTTGATCACCGCTATCACCGGGCGCGGCAAACTGCCCTTGCTGGTCGGGGGAACCATGCTCTATTTCAAAGCGCTATTTGACGGACTGGACGACATGCCTCCCGCCGACGCAGCGGTGCGCAGCGTCCTCGAAACCGAGGCAGCGCACAAAGGCTGGCCGGCCCTGCATGCCGAACTGGCCCTGATAGACCCCGTCACTGCCGCCCGTCTGGCGCCGGCCGACAGCCAGCGCATCCAGCGTGCGCTGGAGGTATACCGCATCTCCGGTATGCCCTTGTCGCACTTTCATTCCACCCGGAATGCTACTAAAAAAATAGCTGCTTGCGCATATTCCACGGGGGCTAGCGCCCTTATTTCCTTGGAGCCTTTTGAGCGCAGCTGGCTGCACGCACGCATTGCCCAGCGCTTTGACACCATGCTGCAACAGGGCTTTGTAGACGAAGTGCGCAGCCTTCGCGCGCGGGGCGATCTGCATCCGGATCTGCCGTCCATGCGCTGTGTGGGCTACCGCCAGGTGTGGGAGGCGCTGGACGCGCGCGAAGCAGGTAGCTCCAAGGGCGCACTGCCACTGGACACGCTGCGCGAGCTTGGCATCATCGCCACCCGGCAACTCGCCAAGCGGCAGGTCACCTGGTTGCGCTCCATGCCCCAGCGCTACATCGTGGCGGCGGACCAGCCCGACGCACTCGCTGCGGTGCAAGCGCATGTGCTGCGCGTGTTGTCGGCGCGTGGCTAACCCACCCATCCTGCGCGCACATTGGCTTGCATTGCCAACTCGCGCTCAGCGGCATTGGCGTAGTCGCGGTCCCAGGCCAGCACCTTGGGCGTCATCAGCCGGTGCCACAGCGGGGGAATCATCGCCACGGTGATCGTGGTCAGGTAGCCCCCGATCATCATCGGTGCGTTGGGGTAGGGTTGGAGGTCCTGATAGGGCACCTCGCCCTGTGCGTGGTGGTGTGAATGGCGGGTGAGGTTGAACATGGCCCAGGAACTAATGCGCCGATTGGTGTTCCAGGAGTGACGTGGCTGCACCGGCTGCGCCGGGTCACGCACGATACCGTAGTGCTCCATATAGTTCACGATTTCCAGCAGCGCCTTGCCCCACAGCGCACAGGCACAGAAGAACAACGCCGCCCACACGCCACCCATGGCCCACGCAGCCGCAACCAGTACAGCACTCATTGCCAGCCCGCGCAGGTAGGCGTTGTGTGCGGACACCACCGCCAACCCTCGCCGCTGCAGGCGTGACGCCTCGATCTTCCAGGCGCTGATGTTGCCCCGCACGGTGGAATTGACGATATGGGCATACACGTTACGTCCCCGCGGAGCCGTTGCCGGGTCATTGATGGTGGACACATAGCGGTGGTGTCCGTACACATGTTCAATGGCAAAGCCGACGTCAAAACTGAAGGCCAGCAGCCATCGCCCCACCCACAGCGAGACAGGTTCCCACGTGCGGTGCGTCAGTTCGTGGCCGGGTATGGTGCCCACCATGCCGATCATCAAACCGGTGATGAAAAATGCGGATACATGGTGTCCCCAATGGGTGGCCTCGCGTGCCGCCAGCAAGTTCACCCCGCTCCATTGCGATAGCGTGGCACCGACACCCAGCGGGTCGCCTGTGCTCACGCTCCACACCGCCGCAAAACAAAGAAGCAGCAACACTGGCAATGCCATCCACAGTTGCACCGTCAGCACCCAGGGGTGGCGGTATTTTGGGGTGGTCGTGTCATCGCCCAGCAGCATGTCGCCAAAGGTGCTGAATAGGCTGAAGCCTACCAGTGCCAGCGTAATCCAGCCGCCACCGGCAAACAGCGCGGCGGACACTGTCAGGCCCTCCACGTGAAAAAGGAAAAACTTGAGGTAATGCCAAAGGGCAGCCAGCCACTCGCCCGGTGACTGCGCAGGCGCTATGCTTTCAGTAGCTGGGTACGCAGCATTTACGGGGGCTGCAACGTCATGGCGAGTAATAAACCGATCCGCGTGGATATGCGCCTTGGGCAGGCCGGCCAGTTGCAACTGCGCACTGGCGGCGTCAATCATGGCCGGTGGGCCGCACAGGTAGGCGTGCATACCGGGCTCCAATACCTGCGAAAGCTGCTCGGTTACCAACCCGCGCGCGCCCTCCCAGCTTGAATCGCCCGGGGCTTGCGACAGCACCGGCACCAGCCGAAACTGGCCCGCCCAGCTGGTGGCCATGGCGCATAGCTCGTCCATGAGGTACAGGTCGTCCTGGGTGCGGGCACCGAACAGCACCGTGACAGCACGCGCCAACTGCTGCGCCTGCATACCGCGCAGCATCGCCATGACCGGTGCCAAACCGGAGCCCCCGGCAACAAACAACACCGGCGCATCGGACTCGCGCAGCCAGAACGGCCCCAGCGGGCCCTGCAAATGCGCCTTTTGCCCCAGCAGGCTGTGGCTGTGCACATGCTCGGTAAAGGCACCGCCAGGCACGCGCCGGACAAAAAACTCGACCACGCCGTGGGTGTCGGGCGCTGTAGCGAACGAATAGCTGCGCGTCACACCCGGCAGGGATTGCACGCTGATTTGTGCAAATTGCCCCGGCTTGAAGTGCAATGGGGCGTCAAGTTGAAGACGCAGGCGCTGGATGTCGAGCGTGAGCGCATCCTGTGCCACGATGATGGCACTGCACTCCCGCACCACCAGCGACTTGGTTTGCTCCACTTCAATGCGCACCGGCCCCATGGGCACGCTTTGACAGGCCAGGATGGTGCCCTGCGCCAGCTCTTCTTCGGAGAGCAGATAGCTCGACTCCGTGAGCTCACGCACCTGCCCCTCAATGAGGCGGCACTTGCAGGTGGCACAGCCCCCCACACGGCAACTGTGCGGAAAGTCCACGCCTTCGCGCAAGGCGGCGGTCAGCAGGGTTTCGCCCGCAAGCACCCGAATGGGTTGGGCATTAATGGTGGCGGATGTAGCCGCCGAATTGGAACCCCATCCGAACATACTGTCTCCTGGTGATGTGGGTGCTTTGCACCTCTGCCATCAGTTCAATCCACCGTGGCACCGGCCGCCTTGACCACCATCTGGTACTTTGCCAATTCACTCTTCATCAAGGCGCCAAATTGCTCGGGCGTCGATGGAACCGGCTCCGCCAGCAGACCCGCAAAACGCGTCTGTGCTTCGGGTGAATTCAGCGCGGTCACAAAGGCGGCATTGAGTTTGGCAATCACGTCCTTGGGCGTGCCGGCAGGTGCCACCAGCCCCCACCAGGTGTCAATAGAAAAGCCTTTCAGCGTGTCGGCCACAGGCGGGGCATCCGGCAAGGCGGGTGATCGTGCCAGCGTGGTCACAGCCAGCGCCTTGAGCTTGCCAGACTTGATGCCGGGCGCGGCCGTGGCCAGGTTGTCAAAGTTGAAATCGACCTGGCCGCTCTGTAGCGCAAACTGCGCCGGGTTGCCGCCGTTGTAGGGAATGTGCACGGCAAAGATACCGGCTTGTGCCTTGAACATTTCACCCGCCAGATGGCCCGCGCTGCCGTTGCCACCGCTACCGTAGTTCAGTTTGGCCGGGTTGGCCTTGGCGTAGGCGATCAAGTCCTTCACACTGTTGATCTTCAGGCGCTGCGCCACTTCCGCATTCATCACCAGCACGTTGGGCACTCGCACCATCTGCGTGATGGGGGCAAAGTCAGTGGCAGCGTTGTACGGCATCTTGGCATAGAGCCAGGGGTTGACCGCATGCGTGGCGGTAGCGGCAATGCCAATCGTCAAACCATCAGGCGCTGCCTTGGCCACCGCATCGGCACCAATGTTGCCACCGGCACCGGGCTTGTTGTCCACGATGACGGGGCCCAGGCTGTCTTTCACCCGCTCGGCCAGCACGCGTGCTGTCACGTCCAGCGGGCCTCCGGCTGCGTAGGGCACGATGAGCCGGATGGGTCGGGTTTGCGCCCAGACGGCGCCACAGGTTGCAAGGGTGGCCGTTGCGGCCAGGCTGGTGAGGAGAAAGGTGCTGCGCTTCATTTCGCCATTGTGCCTCTATCATGGCGCAATTCATCATGAACCTTCACATTCAAAACCTCAGCAAGCACTATGGCGAAACGCCCGTCTTCACCAACGTCTCGTTGACCGTGGAGCCAGGTGAATTTGTGGCCATTGTGGGTGAGTCCGGTGTGGGCAAATCGACTCTGCTCAACTGCATGGCCGGATTAGACAGCTGGGACTGCGGAACCGTGCACCTGGACGGCACCGACCTCGGCCAGTTGAATGACGATGCACGCGCCTTGTTGCGGCGCGAAAAGGTGGGCTTTGTGTTTCAGGCATTTCACGTGCTGGGGCACCTGGATGTGACACAAAACGTAGCCCTGCCCCTGCTGCTGCTCAACACCCCCGACGATGACCGCGTTCAATCCATGTTGCAAGCAGTAGGGCTGGAAGGCATGGGGGCACGCCTGCCCCAGCAACTCAGCGGTGGGCAGTTGCAGCGCGTAGCCATTGCCCGCGCGCTGGTGCACCGCCCCACCCTGCTGCTGGCCGACGAGCCAACCGGCAATCTGGACCCCACGACTGCCGCAAAGGTGATGGACGCTCTGGTGGCGCAGACCCGTGCGCAGGGCACATCGCTGGTGCTGGTCACCCACTCCGAAGCTGCCACTGCGCGCGCTGACCGGGTACTCCATCTGCGATCGGGCGGTATGGCGCCACATTGACGCCAACGTGCCGATTTACCACTATTCCTGCAAGATTCAGCTTAAGACTCGCATTGACTCCAATTCGTGAATGTCCAACAATCAGTAAGATGTCGGCAACCCGTTGGCTGCACCACAACGCCCCTTCAAGGCAGAGATAACCATGTTAAATAATTTGAAAATTGGAACTCGACTTGCCAGCGCCTTTCTGGCCGTGATATTGATGCTGTTAGGCATTTCGTATACAGGTTGGACGGGCATTAGCAAGATGTATGCCGTAGCGGTCGACATGCACGAGGGCAGCGTGGTTCCCATGGGCGCCATTAGCGATGTGCAATACCTCGCCAGCCGCAATCGGATTTTGTTGATGGACATGCTCATCAACCCTGACCCGACCAACGTCTCCAAACGGTCAGCCGAGATGGACAAAAACTCCATAACCATTGACACGCGGTGGAAGGCCTTTCTGGCCACTGAACTGGCGCCACCAGAAAAGGCCCTGGCGACAGAGATAGAGGCTTCGCTTGTGGCCTACCGCACTGGGGGATTGAATCCGGCAAAGGACGCGTTACTGGCAGGAAAGTCCGACGAGGCAGTTGTGCTCTACAAGACAAAAGTGAGCCCGTTGGCACCCAAGTTTTTTGACCTTTTGGGCAAGCTGATTGATCTTCAAGAGGCAATGACCAAAGAAGATATTGACAACGCAAGGAAAACCAACTCGACGAGCACGGCCGTCATCTTGTCGGTCACACTCCTGGCGTTGGTACTTGCGGGGGTGTTGGCAGTGGTTATTACCCGCTCGGTGACCCGCCCTATAGGCGAGGCAGTTGAGTTTGCCAAGACCGTTGCCAGTGGCGACCTTACCGCCCGTATTGCCCACGAAAGCC
>CAIYDK010000430.1 GCA_903924955.1 uncultured beta proteobacterium
CGACTTGAACGATGCAAGCCATTTCAATTCCGGATACAGCGCGCGTTCACGAAGCCCAAGCGTGCGCAAGATGTCTCGCTCCTCGCGGTCCATGCTGACATAAGCCTCTTTCTTGTCGTTGGCTGGTGCGGTCGATTTCTGGTTTGTAGTTTTCATTTGTCTCCTTCCTTGGTGTTTGATTACGGGCGCATCGGTCCGCGAACATGGGGTTGTTGATCTGGCGGGCTTGACTGGCGGCGCTGTCCGAGCTTCGATGCGAGATTGGTATTGAATTCAATTGGGGGCACAACGGGCGCAGAAGGCACTTGCTGTGCCGGTTGTGGCACCTTCTCTGGCTCCGGCAAGGGTGCGTGGGGCATGGGTGGCACCGGAGGCTGAAAGGCCGTAGGTGACTCAACAGTGCCACACGCTCCCATGCTGCCCGCCATCATGATCTGGTCAAGAATCGCCTGCTGCCCTGCGTTACGGGCGTGAACGGGGATGCCCTGCGCAATGGCCTCTGTCATTGCAGCAATCAAAAAGTCAGTTGGACCGTCAAACACAATGGATGTCCATCCGCGTGCGCAGGCGAGCGCCACGATGGCCTTGGCCGCCTTCGTGTGCTGCATGTGGTATGCAGTCAGGCGGTCGCCGTCATCCACTAGACGCTCGGGGCGATTGAGATAGATGACACTGCCCCGCTGGTGGTGAAAGATGTGGCTCACGTCCGGGTCCAGCAAGTGTTTGACCATCCGGTCGTAGTCAGGGTGACGGATGACACGTTTTAGTTCGCGCCGCTGGCGTTCATTGGGGCTGTCGCCCGCCATGGCGGTCATGACGGTGGCACCGTGCGCGATTGCAAAGGCGTGCTGTGACATATCGGCACCTATGTTCAATGGCTCCGGCATCGGCCTTGGCATTTCACCCTCGGCTGCCGTGATTTCTTCATTTTTCATTTCATCCTCCTTGGTTGTTGTTGTCGTTGGTATTGCCTGCATGACTGACTCACTGAATTCCTGCACAGGCGGTGGTCCCCTATTTCGCCTGGCGCGTGGATTCTTGACAAGATTGACCCGGCGCAATCCGAACTGTTCCTCGATGCGAGCAAGGCTGCGTTCCGCTTTGAAGCGGTCGTTGCTATCAGGCACTGTCTTGCCGTCCGGCCCAATGCGCAGGCATGCGATGTGAATATGGTCATTACCCGTGTCGTTGTGTCTGAAAATGACATGGGGGCACGACTGGTAGCCGAGGTCTTTCAGAAAGATGTCGCCGATGCGGTTCCATGCTTGTGCATCGAGGGGCGGGTCTTCGGGTGCCGCCGACAGCATCAGGTGGGCCACGGCCCGTTCCAAGGATGGGCGAAGTTTTCGGAACTGTCCGAATTCCTTGGATAGCTGGCGCGGCGTGCGGCCAGCAAGGTTGCCGCCGATGATGACGCGGTGATCGCCATCCATGGCGTATGAGACGACGCCCTCCATGCCGGTGCCCTTGATGATCTTGGAAATCATGGCCGCCCCCGGTTCTGGGCGGGTTCATCGCCGGTGGCACCGACAAGCTGCAATCGCAGCAACCGCACTTGCGCAGCGAGTTCATTGATGACATCGACATCAATGCCGTCGGCGATGCCCGCGTTGATGGCAGCCGCTATCTGGTTCAAATTTGCGCCGACGCGGGCTAGCTCGGCGTATTGACTTCGGCTGATTTCAGACGGTGGCTGCTCGATCTTTTTTGAGAGCGCTACGCGACGCAAGAAAGTGGACATCGGCAAACGCGCAGAGCGCGCCTTGATCTCTAACGCCGCACGCTCGCCGTCGGTCAGGTAGAGGTCAAATTTCTTTCGCAATTCGGCTGCTGAAAGCAGTCTGTTTCCCATCGTATTACTCCCCTGCCGGAAGGCAGCAAGCGCGCTCGATTACACCGGTTTACCGGTGGGCGAGTGCATGTCTTGCTCCTCCCGGTATCTATGTCTTCTCAAACCGGCAACTCGAAGTCAAGTGCAACTGGTTATCAGATACGCATGGACTTGCAGTCTGCACGCGGTTGCGCGAAAACGGCATTGCCAGGTTCGACGGCGTTTGGGTTGGGCTCGCCCGCGCGACCCAGATCGGGAATAAGAGCGTTCAATGCAGCGCGTTCTTTGACCGCTGCTAGTTCCGCTAGGTAATCCTTAGCGATTTGGCGTGCGAAAGGCTGACCCATCACCGAGTTGCTATCGGCAATAGCACGGTCAAGCACGCCCTCTCTGTGAAGCCACTCGGCCATGAAACGCACGATCATGTTCGCCATGACCATTTTTGGCGACCCGATCTCAATGCGCGGAACGTTCGCCACAATGAGCTTGAACACATTACCCAACAAAGCGTGGTTGCATCCCATTGGGAACGCCTGGCTCAGGAGCCACTGGAAACAATCAACGTAGTCCAACAAGAACACCGCTGCAAAAATGTTTTCGTCAATTTGTTGCCCGGTGGCCAAGTCAACCACTGGAATCTTGACATCGAAAATCGACTGATTTAGCAATGTGCCTAAACCCGCCATCTCCGACAAGCAAGAGGCACCACGTTCGATCAACGCCGAGTTGACATCTTCCCAATACATCCGACGACTATCTTGCTCTCCGTGGGCGACACCATTGCCGTCTATGACAATCAAGTTGTCACCTTTGAATTGATCAAATAGGTCTGCTACGCTGCCGTGGCCCTTCCAAATCGTTCTTCCTTCTTGGTTCTGCTTCGCAGTGCCAGAAAGTTTCAATTGAACGCCTTCGCGCGCAGCGGTGTGTTTCGACCAATCTGTCTTACGCTCTTTTTTCATCCGTGATGCTTTTCCCATTTTTAATTCCTTTCATTTGGCCGTCAAAAGGCCTTTTGTTGATTTCAATCTGCCTGCGGTTAATCCGGTTAGCGAATGGACGAGTCGGCAACGATTTGTTTGCAATCGGATTCGTCTTCTTCCACCTCTTCTTCTGGCTGATCATCTAATTGATCCTCCAAGTTATGTGCCAGTCGCTCTGCGGCCATCCACACAAGGGCATTGATGAGCTGCGTGATGCCGCACGCATCGGATGCCTTGGCAATTTCCCAAAGTTCCATGTCGCCGTCATCAATAACCAGCAGCTCAATTTCATTGCCAAAGGCATTGAACAGTTCAACGGTTTCACCGTAATAGCAAAGCCCGCCGACTCCGCAGCTGGCTCCGTGCTCACGCAAGTCGCGCGCCGTGTCGGCGTCCATGTTGGCAAGGAACCAGTCCTCGAAGCTTCCGTATAAATTCACATCTCGTGTTGACATTTCATCAGTCCTTTCAAAACAAGGGCTCATTGATCCCCGAGCGTTAGCCCTTTTTCGCGACCGGGGGTGGCCGCAGGCGGAATGCCTGCGGTTGATCCGGTCAGCGAATGGCTTTGCTGAGTTGTTGGGCGATGGCCGCGACCACGGGCACCGCAACGGAGTTACCGAACTGCCGTTTAGCGATGCCGGGGCGGGCGTGTGGGGTGAAGGATTCGGGGAATCCCTGCATGCGGGCACACTCACGCAC
>CAIYDK010000431.1 GCA_903924955.1 uncultured beta proteobacterium
GAACGCTGAATATGTGCGCCAGGCGTTGCGCCAGGGTGCTGTTGCCTACCTGTTGAAGGATGCGGCACCGCTGGAGCTTGAATGGGCTCTAAGTGCAGTCTTAAGGGGGGAAACCTACCTGAGCCCCGCAGTATCCAAGGGTGTGGTGAGTGACTATGTACAACGCTTGCGCAGTGAAGAGCAGCCCACCGAAGCGCTGACCCCGCGCCAGCGCGAGGTGCTGCAACGCATCGCCGAAGGCCACAGCACCAAAGAAATCGCCCGCCGACTGGACCTCTCGGTTAAAACGGTGGAAACCCACCGAACCCAGCTTATGAAGCAGCTTGATATCCACGAAGTGGCCGGTTTGGTGCGATACGCCATCCGCGAAGGCCTGGTTTCCGCGACGGAATGAGGCCTTTTGGGACCGTCTAGGGTATTTCCCTGGCGGCATTCAGGTATTGGCCTGATTCAGTTTGACGGGCCATGGCGCTATCGTTGGCCCCAATGTCCGCACTAGTTGAAAAAAGATCCCGTATTCTGATCGTTGAAGACGAAGCCATTGTTGCCCGAGATGTGCAGGACCAGTTGCGCACGCTGGGCTACGAGGTGTCAGGCCATGCCATACGGGGGGAAGATGCAGTCGCAATGGTCGAGCAGTCCAGGCCAGACCTGGTATTGATGGATATTCAGCTGGCAGGCGCCATGGACGGAATCACCGCAGCCCACGCGATTCGAGACCTGACACAAAACAGCGTGCCGATTGTTTTTCTCACCGCGTTTGATGCCGAGGACACCTTGGCGAGGGCCAAATTGACGGAGCCATTTGGGTACATTCTCAAGCCGTTTTCCGAACGGGAGTTACGCACCGTACTGGAGATGGCGATCTATAAATTCCAGGCCGAGGCCAGGCTGCGCGAAACAGCGCTGTACAGCCAAGCCATTCTGGACAACATGGTGGATGGTGTTATTACCTTCACCAGCCATGGGTTGATTGAAAGTTGCAACCAGGCAGCACGAAAAATTTTTGGGTTTGAAGCCGAACAGGCGCTGGGGATGCATATAGCCATGCTGTCCCCGCCGGACCTGCGACACCAGTTGGCGGAGTTTTTGCTCCATGTTCAACACGACCCGGAGCCACGCATGGCGGGGCAAGCACGCGAGCTCACAGGCCAACGACAGGACGGCAGTATTTTCCCCTTGAGCCTCTCGCTCTCCGAAATCGCCCACGCCGGGCGAACCGGCTTCATTGCCCTGACGCATGACTTGAGTCGGCAACACCAGGCTGCGGAAGAAATCTACTATCTGGCCTTTTACGATCGGCTGACAGATTTACCCAACCGGCGTCTGCTGCTGGATTACCTCAGGCAAGCGCTGGGTACATCTGCGCGTAGCGGCCAGCATGGCGCATTGATTTTGCTGGACCTGGATCATTTCAAACAACTCAACGACTCCATGGGTCACGCGGTCGGTGACGAGTTATTGCGCCAGGTTGCGACTCGGTTAAAAGCCTGTGTTCGCGAGAGTGACCACGTGGCAAGGCTGGGTGGCGATGAGTTCGTGGTGTTGCTCAGTACATTGAGCGACGAGGAGCACGAGGCGGCTGCGCAAGCCGAAGTTGCGGCCAGCAAACTGCTGCTGGAGCTGGGAAGACCTTACACGCTGGATGGCCACGTACACAGCAACACGCCCAGCATGGGCATCGTGGTGTTTCTGGCACACGAGCACACCCCCGACGAATTACTCCAAAACGCAGAAATCGCCATGTACCAGGCCAAAGCAGCCGGGCGAACCACCTTGCGTTTTTTTGACGCCGCCATGCAGACGGCGGCGACGGCGCGCACCGAACGGGTGTCTGACCTGCAGCGCGCACTGGAGCAGCGGGAGTTTTTGCTCTACTACCAGACACAGTTCAACCGCAACGGGGAACCCATAGGAGCCGAAGCGCTGGTCCGCTGGAATCATGCCTTGCGGGGCATGGTTTCTCCGTCGGAATTCATCCCTTTGGCTGAAGAAACCCGCTTGATCCTTCCATTGGGCCAGTGGGTGCTGGAGCGCGCTTGCGATCAACTGGCACGATGGGAAGACGAGCCCGGCAGGGCAAATTGGACCATGTCCGTCAACGTCAGTGCGCTGCAGTTTGGGCAACCCGATTTTGTTGCCAGCGTGCTGCGTGCACTGCGCCAGTCGGGTGCAAACCCATTGAACCTGAAACTGGAATTGACCGAAAGCATGCTGGTCAATGATGTGCAGGACGTGATAGCCAAGATGAACGCGCTCAAAGACCACCAGGTCAAGTTCTCGCTGGATGACTTCGGGACCGGCTACTCATCGCTGTCGTACCTGAAGCGCCTTCCATTGGATCAACTCAAAATCGACCAGTCTTTTGTGCGCGACCTGCTGAGCGACCCCAATGATGCGGTGATCGCGCAGGCCATCATTGCCTTGGGCCATAGCTTGGGCCTGCAAGTGATTGCGGAGGGCGTGGAGAACCTGGCGCAGCGTGACATGCTGGCCAACATCGATTGTGATGCGTTTCAGGGTTACTATTTCGCTCGCCCGGTCGCGGCCGCTGATTTGGCCTTGGCTGCTGAAGAAATGGGTCTCTAGCCCCCGTAAATGTTGCGTGTGCTGCTATATTTATAGTAGCATTCTGTGCAGAAAGTTCACGCATGAAAATTCGCCCCCCTCAATGGAGGTCGCTCAAGACCCGCGTTATCGTCATTGCGTTGACGGTGTTTTTGGCTAGCGTATGGGCCATGGCCTTTTACGCCATGCTCATCCTGCATGATGACCTGCAACGTCTGGCGAGCAAGCAACTGTCGTCCACCGCGAGCATCGTGGCGGACCAGTTGAACCAGGAGTTTCTAGAGCGAACTCAGGCGCTGGAAATCGTTGCAGGGTCGATCACTGCGGCCGACATCGCCAACCCCGCGACTATTCAACACTTATTTGAACAGCGTCCATTGCTGCATACCTTGTTCAGTGCAGGCAACTATGTCACTGACAGTCGCGGCATCGCCATTGCATCGGTGCCGGCGGGAGTGGACCGCATCGGTGTGAGCTTTGCAGAGCGGGACCACATCATCGCTGCGTTACAGCAGGGCCGCACATCGGTGAGTGAGGCGGTCATTGGCAAAGTGCTACAGCTACCGGTGGTGTCTTTGGCGGCGCCCATACGGGGAGCCGATGGTGCGGTGATTGGGGCCATTGTGGGCGTGGTCGACCTGAGTACGAGCAACTTTCTGGATCTCACCATTGGCCACCGGTACGGTGTGGCGGGTGGCTATCTGCTGGTTGATCCCAAGCACCGAATCATTGTGACGGCCACCGACAAGCGTTTCAACCTCAAGCCGCTGCTGTCGGTTAGCGGTAGCGCGGTGTTTGACCGATTTGCCCAGGGATTTGAGGGCGAAGATGTGTTTGTGGACGCGCAGGGGGTTGAGCACATCGCGGTGGCTGACCGCCTGAAGGTGCCCGGTTGGTACATGGTGGCTACGCTGCCCGCGGATGAGGCATTTGCCCCCATCCGCAGCATGCAGAACCGCCTGGTGGCACTTGCCTGCGTTCTGACCGTAATGGCAGGCTTGCTGATCCGGTGGATGTTGGCCCGCGAACTTGACCCGGTCATTTCCACCGCCCGCACGCTGGCCAGGTTCAGCCAAAGCGATGAATTTCCCGCCGCCCTGCCGGTCATCCGTCGGGACGAAGTGGGCGACCTGATTGGCGGTTTCAACCGATTGCTGGGGGTATTGCAGCAGCGCGAAAGTGCGCTGGTCGACAGCGAACAACGTGCGCGCGCGTTGGTGGAGTGGCTGCCCCAAGCGATGGTTGTTCATGACGGAACAACGGTTTTGTATGCCAACCCCGCCGCATTGCACATGTTGGATGCGCAAAGCGCCACCGATGTCGTGGGTAAACCACTGATGGATCTCGTGCACCCCAGCTTTCATGCATTGGCGGGTGGCCGAGCGCAACGGGCGGTCATAGCAGGCAATATTTCAAGCCTGATTCAATACACATTTGTGACCGTGTCTGGCCGCTTGATTGATGTGGAGGGGCAGGGCATCGCCATCCCGTATCAGGGAAAACCTGCAAGTCAAATGGTCTTTTATGACATTACGGAGCGCAACATTGCTGACAAGCGGCTGCGCCAGCTTTCGCGCGCCACCGAACAGTCACCCATTGCGGTTGTTATTACCGATCGCAATGGCACCATTGAATACGTCAATCCGCAGTTTGAGTCAGTCACCGGTTACGCGCTGCACGAAGTGCTGGGGAGCAACCCACGCATTCTTCAGTCGGGCCAGACGACTGCTGCGGTGTACGCTGACTTGTGGAAAACCCTTCAGGCGGGTGAAACCTGGCGGGGGGAGTTCCACAACCGCAAGAAGACCGGCGAGCTATTCATTGAGCACGCAGTGATTGCCCCCATTCTGGACTCCACGGGTGCTGTGACCCACTTTGTGGCGCTCAAGGAAGACATTACCGACGAAATGCGGCGCCAGAACGAACTGCAATCCGCCCTGCAAGAAAAGACCGCACTGCTCAATGAAGTGCACCACCGCGTCAAAAACAACCTGCAGGTGATTACCAGTTTGCTGCGTCTGGAGGCGGGTAGAGCTACTGAATCCGCGACCCGGTCCGTACTGGAGGAAATGAAGGGTCGCATCCGTTCTATGGCGCTAGTGCATGAAACACTTTACCGCTCAGGTAACTTTGCCGGTGTGGAGTTGCATCGCTACCTTCAACAAGTCGCGTCTGGGGCGTTTCGGGCACAGACCAGCACTGGCGGCAATGTCCGATTGGTGCTGGAACTGGAACCCGTCACCGCGAGCATGGACCTTGCGACGCCCTGTGGGCTTCTGGTCAATGAACTGATATCGAACTGTGTGAAGCACGGCTTTGGGCATGGAGGAAGCGGCGAAGTACGTGTGGCGCTGCAGGCTTCTGACAGTTCTGCGGCCGGGGCGCGCCGCTGGTGCTTGCGCGTCAGCGATACCGGCGTGGGTTTGCCCATTGACTTTGAAGAACGGCGCTCCCATTCGCTGGGCCTGCAGCTGGTGTCGGACCTAGCGGGGCAGATCGGTGGTTCACTGGTCATTGAACCGGGTCCAGGTACTGTATTTTCGGTAACGTTCCCGGTCGATGTCACATAGTCTTTGTGACTTTTGTATTCGTTTGCGGCCTTCTCAGGTATTTCACCCGAATGATTAGGGTATTGGCCTGATTTCAAGATGGGCTGACCCGAACTACAGTCAAGCCATGACAGTTCGAACCCTGCTCGTGGATGACAACAAGACCTTTCTCGCAGCGGTGCGCAACTTCTTGATGATGGTCCCAGATATTGAAATCGTTGGCGAGGCCAACGACGGCTGGACCGCAGTGGAAATGGCAAAGGAACTGAACCCTGATTTGGTTTTGCTGGACATCGTGATGCCGGAAATGAACGGCCTGGAGGTCGCGCAGGCGCTGAAGGGTTCGCTGCCACCACCCCGCATCGTCTTTCTTTCCATGCACGATAGTGCGTCTTATCGCACGGCAGCGCGGGAACTCGGCGCCTTTGGCTACGTGGGCAAAGGGGATTTTGTGGCGGACCTGATTCCCATCATTGACCGTCTTACAGATTCAGCACTGGGGCAACCTGGGGCAGTGGGAGAGTCATCACTATGAAGCAAATGCATGCATTCAGGGCGGCGCTGGTCTACCCCAACGGGTTGGCGGTGGGTGGCGCCATCGCGATGCTGGTGGTTGGCGATGGCCATTTGGAAGCCATCATTTGCGCCGTGATTCTGGTGGCGGCTGGCATCGCGGTAGGCCTGACCCAGTTGGGACATCAGAAAACAGCGCAACTGGCCAAAGACCAGTTCATGGCCGACCAGCAACGCTTTGGCGAAGAGGTTGCGCCGGTGTGGGGCGGTCATATTGAGTCGTCGCGCTCACAAATGGAAACCGCCATTTCGGAACTGTCGTTGCGGTTTGCCGGCATCGTGGATAAATTGGGTGAAACCTTGCAAAATGCCAGCATGGAGACCGCCAGCCAGAATGGTCAGGGAAGTGACGCCAGTCTGATTGAGGTTTTTGGACGGGCGGAGCAGGAGCTGAGTGAAATCATCCAGGGTCAAAAGGCCGCCATGAGCAGCATGACCATCATGCTGGAAAAAGTCCAGGGCCTCGACCGGTTTACCAGTGAACTGCAAAATATGGCCCACGATGTGGCCAAAATTGCGCAACAGTCCAATCTGCTGTCGCTCAACGCCGCCATCGAGGCAGCGCGCGCTGGTGATCTGGGCCGCGGCTTTGCCGTGGTTGCCAAAGAATTCCGCATGCTCGCGAATCAGTCGGGCGATACCGGACGCAATATTGCTGCCAAGGTGGGTGTCATCAGTGCCGCCATTGCCGAAGCCTGCGATGTGGTGCGCGACTCGGTGGAGCAGCGCGAGAGTCGGGTGCAAAAAACGGAAGGTACGATCCAGCATGTATTGACCGAAATCCGCGAAATCGCCGGTGGGTTGGAACGCTCCAGCGAACTGCTCAAGGTCGAAAGCGTTGCCATTCAGTCCGAGATCGGCCAGTCGCTGGTGCAATTGCAGTTTCAGGACCGCGTGAGCCAAATTCTCAATCTGCTGCATACCAATATTGAGCACTGGCCCAACTACCTCCAGCGCCGTCAGGACCGGTACGCGCAAGACGGTCATGTGCCCCCTCTGGATCCGAATGAATTTCTGGACGAGCTGAAAAAAACCTATGTGATGAAAGACCAGCACGTCACCCACGACGGGGGAACAGGGGCCCCCAAAGACGACGACGAGATCACTTTCTTCTAAGCCAACTGACAAACAGGCAGAAACACCATGAACATCGAATGGCAAGAAAGCTACTGCATCGATAACGACCGCATCGACGTGCAGCACCAGCAGCTGTTTGCGCACGCCAATGCCGTGTTTGCGCTGACCGGACAGGCGGGGCAGCGACTGGCCATCATTCAGCTCTACGCCCATGTTCGTTCGCACTTTGCGGATGAAGAGGCTTTGATGCGGGAAGTAAATTTTCCTGAGTACAAGTCCCACGTTCACCTGCACAATGACATGTTGGCGAGCATGAACTCCATAAGTGTGGCCATTGGAAAAAACCAGGCTACCGACGACGACATCCGTAAATTCATGTCGGGGTGGTTGCTGGGACACATCGCAAGGGAAGATACCAAGATTGCTGCCTACGTTCGCAAGCACGCCCGTTAGCGATCCACCGCATTTTCGAACGCAATATCAACCCATACCGAACTAAATCAGGGTAACAACATGGCAAAAACCATCATGATCGTTGACGACTCAGCCTCCATCCGCACGGTGGTCGGCATTGCCCTGCGGGGTGAGGGTTATGCAGTCATAGAAGCCATCAACGGGCAAGACGGCATCAACAAGCTCACCGGGCAAAAGGTCAACCTGATCATCAGCGACGTGAACATGCCCATCATGGACGGCATCACCTTTGTGAAGCAAGTGAAGACCATGGCAGCCTATCGCTTCACCCCCATCATCATGCTCACCACCGAGTCCGATGAGTCCAAAAAACGCGAAGGCCAGGCCGCGGGGGCGCGTGCCTGGGTAGTCAAGCCCTTCAAGCCCGAGCAAATGCTGGCGGCCGTGCAAAGACTTTGCCTGCCTTAACCCGGAGCACACCATGACTACTGAAACAACCATGCGCCAAGTTGACCTGACCATTGCAGGCGAGCTCAGCATTTATCGGGCCGACGAACTGAAACATGCCCTGATCGAACCACTGGGGCACGGCGTGCAGCTGGTCGTCAACCTGGCCGAAGTAACCGAGTTTGATACCTGCGGCCTGCAGCTCCTGATGCTGGCCAAGCGCACTGCGCAAGCGCTGGGCAGCGAGTTGCAACTGGTGGGCCACAGCCCGGCCGTGCTGGAAGTATTTGAGCTGCTCAACGTAGCGGCATTTTTTGGCGACCACCTGGTCATAGTGCCTGGTCGGGGCTGAAGCCCGCCAAAGCGCCCGAATAACTTGAAGCAAAGAAGCCCGTTATGAACCTCGACCAAGCCCTGCTGATTTTTATTGCCGAATGCCGTGAGTTGCTCGAAGACATGGAAAGCTCTCTGTTGGCTCTGGAACAAACCGACGACAAGACCGAACTCATCAACTCCATCTTCCGTGCCGCCCACACTATTAAAGGCTCAAGCGGGCTGTTCAGTCTGGACCATGTGGTGGCCTTTACCCATGTGGTAGAAAACGTGCTCGACAAAGTCCGTGCCGGTACCCTGACCATTGGCGACGACCTGGTGGCCACCTTGCTGCTGTGCTGCGACCACATCAAGTCCCTCATCGACGGCGTACAGGCCGGGCAGACCGAGGCCGATGAGGCGTCCACCGAAGCGGGTGCCCCGCTGCTGGTTCAATTGCACGCTGTGCTGGGCACACCGGGCGGCGGCAGTGCAGCCCTGGTCGCCAAGGAAGATATCGATTCGACCCAGCGCATTGCTGGCAAAGACGGCGGCTCAGACCATTGGCACATCTCCATGCAGTTTGGAGCCGAAGTGCTGCGCATGGGTATGGACCCACTGTCCTTCATTCGCTACCTCTCCACACTGGGGCGCATCGTTGACATCCTGACGATTCCCGATAAGTTGCCTGTAGCAGCCGACATGGAGCCCGAACTCTGCTACCTGGCCTATGAGCTGTCGCTGGACACCAAGGCCGACAAGGCTGCGATTGAACGCGCCTTTGAGTTTGTGCAGGGCGATGTGCGCCTGCGCATTCTGCCCCCTAACAGCCGTATCGAAGATTACATCCGCCTGATCAAGGACTCCCCCGAGATCACGGAGCGCGTGGGCGAAATGATGGTGCGCTGCGGCGCGCTGACCCGCCAGGAGCTTGACAACGCACTCAATGCCCAGGCCGACACTATTCCGCAACGCCCGCTAGGCTCCATTCTGGTGGAGCAACGCTCGGTACCTGCCGCTGTGGTTGATGCGGCGTTGACCAAGCAAAAACAGGTTAAAGAGGTGCAGGCACAGGAAAGCCGATCGGTGCGGGTCGATGCCGACAAGCTTGACCAGCTGATCAACCTGGTGGGAGAGCTGATCATTGCCGGAGCCAGCGTGAACATGATTGCGCACCGCGCCAAGGTCATTGAACTGGAGGAGGCTACCTCCAAACTCTCCATGCTGGTCGAAGACGTGCGCGACAGTGCCTTGCAACTGCGCATGGTCAAGATCGGTGCCACCTTCAGCCGCTTCCAGCGCGTGGTGCATGACGTCTCGCGTGACCTGGGCAAGGACGTTACCCTGATCGTCGATGGCGAAGATACCGAGCTCGACAAGACGGTGGTCGAGAAGATTGGCGACCCGCTGATGCACCTGGTGCGCAACTCCATGGACCACGGCATCGAGAGTGCCGAGCTGCGCATCGCGCGCGGCAAACCGGCCCAGGGCACACTCAAGCTCAACGCCTTTCACGACTCGGGCGCCATTGTCATCACCGTACAGGACGACGGCGGTGGTTTGAAGCGCGAGCGCATTCTGGCCAAGGCCATTGAGCGCGGTCTGGTTGATGCCGGCCACCACCTGAGCGACTCCGAGGTTTATGCACTGATCTTCGAGCCCGGTTTCTCCACGGCAGAGAAGGTAACCAACCTGTCTGGCCGTGGTGTCGGGCTGGATGTGGTCAAACGCAATATCACTGCGTTACGCGGCACGGTGAGCCTGGCCAGCGAAGAGGGTGTTGGCACCACGGTCACCGTGCGCTTACCGCTCACGCTGGCCATCATCGACGGCTTTTTGGTCGAGGTGGGCAAGCAGGTATTTGCCATTCCGCTGGACATGATCGAAGAGTGCGTGGCCTACACGGCCGAGCCCGACCATGACTACACCAACCTGCGCGGCCAGGTGCTGCCCTTCATTCGGCTGCGCGAGTTGTTTTCGGTCAAGGCACCACCACCGCTCAAGGGCGAAAACATTGTGGTGCTGAAGTACGCCGGGCAAAAGGCCGGGCTGGTGGTCGACACGCTGTTGGGTGAGTTCCAGACCGTCATCAAGCCACTGGGGCAAATGTTCAACCAGGTCACCTGCATCAGTGGCTCGACCATTCTGGGCAGCGGCGATGTGGCGCTGATTCTGGATGTGCCGCAGTTGGTGAGGCGCTCGGTCAACAACCAGCCCAGGGCTGCAGGTAACGTCGGTCGAGCGCCGGAGGGGCAGGCAGCATGAACAGCTTAGTTAGTCTTATTATTTTTATCCATCGGGAGTAATGCAATGTTGAACAATCTCAAACTCGGAGTCAGGCTGGGAATTGGCTTTGCCATTACCCTGATCCTGTTGGTGGTCATCGCCGCTACCAGTTATTCGCGACTCGGTACGCTGAATAAAGAAATTGGCAATATGGTCAATGACAAGTTCCCCAAGACCGTTTTGTCCAATGATGTCATTGATGCGATCAACATGGTTGCACGCAATTTGCGA
>CAIYDK010000432.1 GCA_903924955.1 uncultured beta proteobacterium
AAAAACATCTATTAACTTTGTAGGTTTCAAATAACCCATTCATCTAAAGAGGATGGTCTGGCAGGGTGGCCATTTGGAACCCCGATGGCCACTCAAAGTGCTCCACTTATGGCCAGTCAAACTGCTCCACCCCGGTCACCGTAAATTGATGTGCTGAGCTCGGCGCACCAGTAGCTCGGAGGCCACTGGCAGGACGTTACTTTCACCCCCTCACCTTTGAGGGACTAACCGGAGTGAACGTCTTGAAACTGCATTTGCAAACCACCATTTGGACCCTGCTTAAAGCTGGGTCTACCCAACGCCAGATTGAGCGTGCCACAGGCATTTCGCGCCACACGATACGGGCCTACAAGAGGAAGTTCGACAGCCAGAGCCCTGACGCGTCTGTTGATCAGGCCAGTGCACCAGTTCAAACTGCCCCACCCTGGCCACCGACTCCACCGGCAGAACAACTGACCGGCGCCTCCATCTGCGAGCCCTACCGCGACTACGTCGAGGTCCAGTTGCGCCTCAAACGCAACGCCATGTCCATCTACCAGGACCTGGTCGATCAGTTCGGCTTCATGGGCGCCTACAACTCCGTCAAACGCTTTACCGCCAAACTACGTTTTCGAGAGCCCGAACAGTTCGACCGCCTGGAGTTTTCTCCCGGCGAGGAGATGCAAGTCGACTACGGCGAGGGCGCCCCCACCCGCGTGCTGGGTACCGCCCGCTACCGTAAACCCCGCCTGTTCGTGGCAACGCTGCGCTACTCCCGGCGCAGCTTTCGCCGTGTAGTCTGGAAGTCCAGCCAAGAGACCTGGGCCCGACTGCACGAGCAGGCATGGCGCTACTTCGGTGGCTCCTGCCGATACGTGGTGCTGGACAACCTGAAGGAGGGTGTGCTCAAGCCCGACATCCACGAACCAGAACTCAACCCGGTCTTTGCTGCCATGCTCAAGCACTATGACGTCGTGGGTGACCCCGCCCGCGTACGAGATCCCAACCGCAAAGGCACGGTGGAGAACGCCATCGGCCACACCCAGGCCACCGCTCTCAAGGGGCGGCGCTTTGAGACCATCCAGGAACAGAACGACTTCCTTGAGCACTGGGAAGTCACTTGGGCCGCCACCCGTATCCACGGCATTGAACGCCGCCAGGTGCAGGCCATGTTCGAAGAAGAGAAGCCCCACCTGCAAGCCCTGCCCATCGTGGGTATGCAGTATTTCACCGAGTCCCAGCGCACCGTCTACGACGACACCTGCGTGCGCGTTGACCACAGTAGCTACGCCGCGCGCCCGGCCCCCATCGGCTCCATGGTTCTGGTGCGCCTCTTCGAGCACCGCATCGAGATTCGCGACCTCCAGTCCAAATCCCTGCTGCGTACCCACCCGCGCGCCCAGCGCCCAGGAACGGTGGTATTGCCCAATGAAGAGCGCGTCTTCAACCCTTCGCGAGAGACCCTGTACATCCTCAACCAGGCTCGGGACATTGGCCCACAGGCACATCGGCTGTGCGAGATGCTGTTTGGCATTGAGGGGCGCGTGGGCCAGCGCAAGCTCTGGGGCATTGTTGGCCTGGGCCGGACCTACCCGCATCGCCTGGTCAACTCCGCCTGCGAGCGCGCCATGAGCGATGGGGTCTATAGCTACAAGCACGTCAAGGCGCTCACCGAGCGGCTCGTGGCCGACGCCCTGGCCGCCATCGACGCTTCGCCAGAGACTCCCCCCGCACAGGCCGAATTGCCCCTGACCCAGGAGCACCCCCTCATCCGCAGCCCGGATGAATACGCAGATCTCTTTGCCCGCTGCAGTGCCCAGTCATAACCCCCACCCATCCATTTCCATTTTTGATCGAGATATTTCCATGACCCTCACTGAGATTGAACGCGCCCTGCGCGAACTGCGCCTGTCTGGCATTGCCGCCACCTTGAACACCCGCGTCATGCAGGCCCAAAGCTCCCAGGAGCCGTTCCTGGACACCTTCGCCTCCATGCTGCAGGACGAACTGGATAGGCGCCGCTCGCGTGTAACGGAGCGGCGATTCAAACAGTCCGGACTCGATGAACGCTTGAGCCTGGCTGACCTTGACTGGCGCTTTAACCCCAAGGTTCCAAGACAAGCCTGCTTCGAGCTGCACAGCCTCAAGTTCATTACCGAGGGCGCAAATGCCCTGATCATTGGCAAACCCGGAACCGGTAAAAGCCACGTGGCCAAAGCCGTGGCTTACCAGGCAACACTGCAAGGCTACAGCGTCAAGTACGTCGAGGCCGACAGCGACTTTGCAAAGTTCGGCCTGGCCACCCAGGCGGAACAAGCCAAGATTTTGCTCACCTACACAGACCCAGATCTGCTCGTCCTGGACGATCTCTTTCTGGCCCGGCGCATTGCCGAAGTCAGTGCAGAGTTGTTGCAGGCAATCGTCCACCAGCGCTACAAACTGCGCAGATCCATTGTTGTGACGTCAAACCGCGTCGTCCAGGACTGGGGTAAATATCTGGGCGACACCACCATGGGCAGCACCATCCTGGACCGCCTCATGCACCGTTGCAGCATGCTCGACTTTGAAGGAAAGAGCTATCGACTCAGACAGGCGGCAGCTCGAATTGCAGTACCAGCCTCCGACTGATCCCTAAATCCTCTATCCGGGAGGTTCGCGAAGTACTCGCCCGCCGTGGACAACTGTCCTGTCCACAGGGCGAGCCTGTGGACAGTCGGTGCCGCGCACCGATGCGACAGTTGTCCACCGCTCCCCGGCGTTTCGCCATCGGCCTGACGCGCTGCGCTTGCTAAACAGCCTTTTGATAAAAAAATCAGAAAGTCAGGGAGAAACCACCAAGAAAGGAAGTCAGAAACAGACAGGCCAAAAAGTTGATAATTCAGCCGTCCTGCCTGGGGCAGTTTGGGTGGCCATAAGTGGAGCAGTTTGGGGTGGCCATCGGGGATATCATTAAGGACGTGACGATTCCAAATTCTGTCAACTTTGCCATGCTTGGATCCAGCAACGAAAACGCAGTTGAAATCGCTAAGGGGGTCAAGACAACGAAGCTGTATCCACAGATTGCCCGAATTACGCGTAAGAGAGAGATCATGAGTGTTCTGAAAGAAGCGAAAACAAGTATCCCAGCATGTGTTCAATTGCGAAAATGTCTTCCGAGAACTTTTCACTAGGTCGG
>CAIYDK010000433.1 GCA_903924955.1 uncultured beta proteobacterium
CCACCGCCGCATTGAGCAAGCCAAACATCAACCCCGTACGGATCAGGCCCAACTGCGGCACCAGTAGCAATGGAAAGGCCACTGAAACCGCGAGCGCGCCGAGATAATCAAAGGTGAGAACTTGCGACACTAGATCTTTGAGCGCCACCTCACGCTTAAGGATGCGCATGACCAGTGGAATCTCCAGCCCCACCAGAATGCCCACCACACCCACCATGGCGTAGAGCAGGAAGCGAAAGGCGCCCGGCATGTAGGCATTGGCCAGAAATAGCAACGCCGGCAATGCGCCACCCGCCAGAGCAACCAGCAACTCGATGCGCAAAAAATGCGCGGGCAACTGGCGCTCAAAAAAACGCGACAGCCAAGAACCCACACCCATGGCAAAGAGATAACAACCAATGACGGTAGAGAATTGCAAAACCGAATCGCCCAGCAGGTACGATGCCAGTGCACCCGCCGCCAACTCGTAGACCAAACCGCAGGCAGCGACCACGAAGACGCTGGCTAGCAGCGTTACTTCCAGCGGCTTCGGACTACGTTCAGAAAGCGTGTAACGCAAAACCGCTCGTCAGTGCTAATGGATTGCCGCTGCAATGATCACGCAAATGCCCAGACTCATGGCGGCCACCACCAGCGCCAGCGCCACGTTCTGCTTTTCGACAATCTCTCCCCACAAATCGTAGGGTGTGATCTTGTCGATGATGACAAAACACAGCCAGAAAACCGCTACGCCAATCAGCGCAAACACCAACGAGGCGAGAACCGCGCCGGGTTTTATCATTTCAAATCCCATGAGACTCTCCTAAAAACCAAATATTTGGGATACGTCACTTGTGACCTCCACCACCTGAAAATCCGCCAAACGAACCACCCGAACTGCGCGAGCTCGAGGACGAAGAACAGTTCTCAACCCGTGGGTCACAACTGGAACAACGGCTGAGCAGCGACAACAAAATTAGCGTGATGACCAGCACCACGATGATGGTGCCAATACCGATGCTGCGTGCAGCACTGAAGGGCGCTGCGTCATCACGCTTGAGCAGGTCTTTCTTGCCCTCCAGGCCAAAGGCCTTGGCCACCACCTCGCTGGCGATTTGGTCGCCGCTGGACCACACCAATTCGTCGGTACTTTGCTCCAGCGACAGCAGGCGCTTGCCATTGGCAAAGTCCTTGTTGGCGGTCTTCTGGCCCCGTGCAACCATCCAATAGAACTCACCGCAGACGTAATTGGTCTGGGCTTCGTAACTGTATTTCAGTGTGTAGTTGGTGCCCATGTAGCTGGCACTGCTCGCATTGGAACTCGCCATGCTGGGCGCTCCGGTTGTGGGGCGAACCAAACTCCAGCCTTCTTCAGAATCGACCAAGAAACTGAAACCCTTTTTCTGGTTATAGAGCAAGTACTCGCTCCAGCCAAAGTGTTCGTCATCACCCGGCGCCACGCCCATGCGGTGCTGAAAACCCACCACCTGCCACTGCGTGCCCTGCAATTGCCCCAACGCACCCAACGGGATCAAGGGTTGAATCGGTTCATCCTGAATAGCCGACTTCAACTCACCACCTATGCCCTGACTCAGGTCTATCAGGCTATTGCAACTGCCGCAGGTAATACTCTTGCTGGTGGCCAAGGCCACGGACACTGGCGCGCCGCAATGCGGACAATTGAACTGCCGGCCTTTCTCGTCCTTAACCGATTCCTCTTTCAATCCCTTGAGTGCCAAGTCGTCCAGAAGAACGGCCGTTCCTTGCGAGACCACAGGGGGAGTCGCGGTGTAGTCAATGCTGAGCACTTCACCGCTGGCGCTGCGCAACTCCACCACATCGAAAGGTTGACCCAGTGGCGGCAGTTTTGGCAACTCACCCTGCGCACTGATAAGCACGGCCGAAACATTGCTGGCCACGCTGAATGGTTTGCCGTTGACGCCAACCTGTTTGCCCAATACGTAGCGGTCAGCCGGTGGCATGGCGCGCTGCACCGTGTCGGGCTGGGTGAAAACATAGGCTCCGTTGTCCTCCGCCAACCAGCCCGACTGACCATCATCAAAAAGGGCATTCCACTCGGCCCAGGTACCCTCTGCCGTTTTGTATTGCAGGCGTCCTATCAGCGTGAAATTGCGCTTGTTGTAGGTACCGGTGGCAAAAAGTTGCAGGGGACTGTGGTCGTTAAACAGCTCGGCCATCTTGCCGATGCGCGACAGCACATCCCCCTGGCGCACCACGGTACTCTGGCAGTAGCCACACACCGCGTGCGTAGACTGCGCCGAACGAAACTCCACCGGCGCACCGCAACCCGGACAGGGCGCGGTGTATTTGCGCTGCGCAGTGTCAATGGCCACTAGACCAATTTTTTCAGCAACTCGGCCTTCTTGGCATCGAACTCCTCTGCGGTCAGAATGCCCTTGGCTTTGAGGTCGCCCAGCTTTTCAAGCGTGGCGATGATGTCATCTGGCTTGAGCGTGGCAACTGCTTGAACCGCCGCCGCCTGTGCTGCCGTGTTGGTGTTGCCTTGCAACCCGGCTTGCAGGTTTTGCGCCAGAACCTGGCCCAGCGCCACCCCGGCACCCAGGCCCATGGCATCTGCGGCGATGCCACCGCCACCACCTGCGCCCTCCGCAAATTTTGGAATGGCCTGAGCAGTCTGGTACTGCATGAACTTACCCATGTCGTTACCAACCATGCCCATGCCAATTTTTTGGTCCAGAATCTTTTGCAACTCTTCGGGCAGCGAGACGCTTTGCACCGTCATGCTCTCCAGCTTCAGGCCCAGCTTGGCCATCTCAGGGTCGAGCTGCGCCGTCAGGGCCTTGGCAAATTCCATCTGGTTGGATGCCAGGTCAAGGAATGGAATGCCACTGGCGGCAATAGCCGTGCTGATGTTTTGCAGCACCAGACCACGCAGTTGGCCATCCACATCGGCCACCGTATAGGTTTCGCGCGTGCCCGAAATTTCGGTGTGAAACAGCTTGGGGTCGGCCACGCGGAAGGCGTAGTTGCCAAAAGCGCGCAGGCGCACGGCGCCAAAGTCCTTGTCGCGGATGGTGATAGGCTGGGGCGTACCCCACTTTTGGTCGATCTGCTGACGGGTACTAAAGAAGTACACGTCACTCTTGAAGGGCGACTCAAACAGCTTGTCCCAGTTCTTCAAATAGGTCAGAACGGGCAACGTTTGTGTCGTGAGCTTGTGGGTACCGGGGCCAAATACATCAGCCACCTTGCCTTCATTCACGAAGATCGCCATTTGCGACTCGCGCACCACCAGTTGCCCGCCGTTCTGAATCTCCATGTCGGCCATCGGAAAGCGCCAGGCCAATGTGCCATCGCCGCTTTCAGTCCACTGGATGATGTCAATGAATTGTTTTTTGATGAAATCCATCAGAGCCATGGTGCGCATCTCCTAAGTGGTGATTGGGTGAACCGGAGGCAATGATACACAGCAAGCCACTTTGCGTGTCACCCCATATTACGTATGGGATATGCTGCTGCCATGAGCCTGCTTTTTACTCCCTTTCACCTTCCATCTCCCCGAGGTGGCCTGACATTACCCAACCGCATCGTGGTCGCACCCATGTGCCAATACGCCGCGACAAACGGCGCGCCTGGCGACTGGCATCTGATGCACTGGGGCAACTTGCTCAACAGTGGAGCGGCGATGTTCACTATTGAAGCGACCGCCGTGGTACCCGAAGGGCGCATCACCCCGGCCTGCCTCGGTCTTTGGGACGACCGTACCGAAGATGCCATGACCGACACCCTGCGACGGGCACGCGCACTGGCGCCAAGCACTGCAGTCTGCATTCAACTCGCCCATGCTGGACGCAAGGCATCCAGCGCCCTGCCGTGGGAGGGGGCGCAATTGCTGCCACCCGACCAGGGTGGCTGGGAGACGTTTGGCCCCTCAGCGCTGCCACAGTTGCCAGATGAAGCGCCACCCACCGAAATGACACGCGACCACATGGTCCAGGTACGCGACGCCTTTGTAGCGGCGGCACAGCGCGCGGAGCGCATGGGTGTCGACGCCATCGAGCTGCACGGCGCACACGGATATTTGCTGCACGAGTTTGTTTCACCCCTGTCCAACCAGCGCAAAGATTCGTACGGCGGCAGCCTTGAGAACCGCATCCGCTACCCGCTGGAGGTGTTTGCCGCGATGCGCACCGCCTACTCAGGCGTATTGGGCATTCGCATCTCGGCGTGTGACTGGGTCGAAGGAGGCTGGGATCTGGAACAAAGTGCCGAGTTCGCAAAACAACTCAAAGCATTGGGTTGCGACTTCATCCATGTCTCATCCGGCGGAGTGTCTCCGGCGCAGAAGATTTCGCTGGGCGCCAACTACCAGGTTCCATTCGCCCGGGCGGTGCGATTGGCGAGCGGGTTACCGACCACCGCCGTCGGCCTCATTACACAGCCCCATCAGGCTGAAGCCATTCTCCAGGCGGGTGACGCTGACCTGGTTGCGCTGGCTCGGGCATTTTTGTACGAACCGCGCTGGGGTTGGCATGCCGCGGTCGCATTAGGCGGCGAAGTCCAAGCGAAGCCGAACTACTGGCGCTGTCTGCCACGCGAAGCGCAGGCGGCTTTCGGAAAAGTGGCGATTGGCGTCCGCTGAGATTGCCGCCATGACTGCCATACCGATTGCGTCCATGATCCTGGCCGCGGGACGGGGCGAGCGCATGCGCCCACTGACCGACACCATCCCCAAGCCCTTGCTCGCTGTCCACGGCAAGCCGCTGATTCAGTGGTGGCTAGAAGCCCTGGCCTGTGGCGGATTCTGTCAGGTGACAATCAACACGGCCTGGCTGGGAGAGCAGATTTCAGAAAAATATGGGGGCGAATTAGCCATCCAGCCCCCGTCAAATATGCGTAGTCCGCTACCAAATAAGGAGCATCCTCGTGTGACTACACAGATCCGCTACTCCCATGAGGGACGCGATTTTGGCACAGCCTTGGAAACCGCAGGAGGCATTGCGCGCGCCTTACCCCTACTATGCCCGACACGAAACGCACTCAGCAGTGCCGATACCGGCATTCCGAGCGACGTGTTCTGGGTATTGGCGGCGGACGTTTTTGCCCCTGATTTTGTGTTTACGCAGGCCTCGGTAGACCGCTTTGCCGCCAGCGACAAGCTGGCCCATCTGTGGTTGGTTCCCAACCCTGAACACAAGCCGCAGGGGGACTTTGGCTTGGCACCCGATCCCAACGATATCAGTGGAACCCAGCTCGCACTGAATCTGAAAGGAGAAGACCCGCGACCTCGATTCACCTACAGCACAATCGGTTTGTATCGGAAAGGCCTATTCGAACAGCCATGGTGCGACATCCCCGCTGGCAACCCAGAAGGTGTCAAAGCCGCCTTGGCACCCCTGTTGCGTTCTGCCATGGACCGGCAACAGGTCAGCGCAGAGCTATACACCGGGCGCTGGACCGATGTGGGCACTCCGCAGCGACTGCAGGACCTGAACGCTCGCGTGACGGGGGGCTCCATTCCCGTTAACGCGGCGGCTTAAGTTTCAAGCACTGCCCCGGTCGCGCATAAATGCTGTGAAGGCATCAATCGGCATTGGTCGACTAAACAGGTAACCCTGATACGCGTGGCAGCCGTGATCCGCCAGAAACACGAGTTGCTCTTCAGTCTCAACTCCCTCTGCGATAACCCCCAAGCCCAGGCTATGGGCTAGCGCAACAATGGTGCGCGCAATCGCGGCATCATTGGGGTCAACCATCACATCGCGGACAAAGGATTGATCTATCTTTAACTGGTCCAGCGGCAGTCGTTTGAGGTAAGACAACGACGAATAACCGGTCCCAAAGTCGTCCAGAGAAAAGCATACGCCACTTGCTTTAAGCATCGCCATCTTGGCAATGACTTCCTCGACATCGTCCAGCAGAAGGCTCTCTGTAAGTTCCAGTTTGAGCTTTGTAGGATCCGCCTCACTTGTCCGTAGCACATCCAAAACCTGTGCCACAAAGTCCCGCTGGCGGAACTGGTGGGCACTGACGTTGACTGCTATGGTTAGCGCTGCGGTTTCGGGCGCGCCTGCCCAAACAGTCAACTGCTGGCAAGCGGTCTTCAATACCCACAAGCCCAGAGGCAAGATCAGCCTCGTCTCCTCCGCCAGCGGGATGAACTCGATCGGCGAAACTCGACCCCGGCGGGGATGAGTCCATCGCAACAGCGCCTCGACACCGGTTACCCGATTCAGGTGATCGACCTGGGCCTGGTAATGAAGTGAAAACTGGTTGTCCCTCAATCCTTCGCGAAGATCGGCATCCATGGCAAATCGGGCTGCCACCACAGACTGCATTTCAGGATCGAAGAATCGCAAAGCGTTACGACCCGACGCTTTGGCTCGGTACATGGCCAGATCAGCTTGCTTGAGCAGTTCTTCCAATGAATTTTTCTGGTCGCCGAAAAGGGTTACGCCAACGCTTGCAGTGTTGTGGTGCTGTTGATCCTGAACGGTGTATGGTTGACCGAGCATTTCAAGGACTTTTATACCCACAATCTCCGCCTGACTGGTTGCCTCTATCGTGGTGTTACCCAGGCCTTCCAACATCACGACAAACTCGTCGCCACCGAGGCGTGCCACGGTGTCACCCTCACGCACGCAACTCTCAATCCGTTTTGCAACCTGCTTGAGCAACAGGTCGCCCACATGGTGACCACGCGTATCGTTAAGTTCCTTGAAGTTGTCCAGGTCAATGAAAAAGAGAGCACCGTGGCGCATGGTGCGGGCGCTGACAATCAAGGCATGCTGTAGCCGATCCATCAACAGTCTGCGATTAGGCAGGCTAGTCAATGGGTCTGAAAAAGCCAGAAGCTGGATGCGCTCCTCATTTTGTTTTTGCTGCGTGATATCAGAAAACGTGGCAACATAATTGGTCAATCGACCCTGCTGGTCATGCACTGCTGTGATGGAGCTCCATTCTGGAAAAACTTCACCGTTCTTGCGGCGATTCCAGACCTCTCCCTGCCACCGACCACTGTGGGCGATGCAGTCCCACATCTCGCGATAAAAAGCTTTGTCATGCCGCCCAGACTGGAACATGCGCGGGTTATTGCCAACGACTTCCGTTTCCTCATAGCCAGTGATTTCGGTGAAAGCGCGGTTGACCGCGATGATGGAGCCATCGGGCTTCGCGATAATTACGCCCTCTGCACTGTTATCAAAAACGGTTGCCGCCTGGCGCAGGTTGTCTTCCATCCGTTTGCGTTCACTGATATCCAGCATAACACCCACCATGCCAGCGACCGTGCCGTCCGGCTCGGTATAAGTGGCTTTGTGAAACATCACATCGCGTATTTCACCGCTGGCATTGCGCACCGAGCTTTCATAAATCTGCGATCCCGGTTTGTCCAGCAATGCTCGGTCAGCGGCCAGGTACTTGTCAGCCAGTTCAGCGGGGGAGATGTCGTGCGGACCCTTTCCGATCAGGCTAACGGCATCGACCCCTATAAAAGATGCGAAGGCGCTATTGCAGCCCAGGTAGCGCGAATGCGTGTCTTTGTAAAACAACGGGCTGGGAATGGCTTCTATCAATTGCTGTTGGAAGTGCAGCTGCTGGGACAGTTCTGCGGTGCGTGCAGTCACCCGCGCTTCCATCTCGACATTGGAAGCCAGCAATGCCTGCGTTCGGTCTTGCAGCAATTGCTGATCACGGCGGCGCTCCGTAATGTCTTGAAGCGTTTCTATGGCCCCCTGCACTTCGCCTTGGGCATTGCGCAGTGGTGCTGCAGTGAAATACAGCCACTTGCCACTGCCCCCCATCTGTGGAAAGAAACCTTCTGCTTCAAAGGCCCCGGCAATCAGGGTGGATCGCACGAAATTCTGGTACCGGGTATCGGTGCCCTGGTCCTGCAATCCAGAAATCACCATATCAGCCAATGTAGCCTTGCGCTCGGAATAAAACGCCCGCCAGGACTCATTTTGACCCAACATCTGCTGCGCACTGTGGCCAGTCAAATTGGTGCAGGCCTGGTTCCAGTGGGTTACCCGATGCTCTGTGTCTATCACATAAGTCGGTATTGAGCTGCCATCAACAATCTGGGACAGGTTACGTTCACTGCGCAGGATCTTCTCCTCCGCGTGCCGCAAATCGGTAATGTTGCTTCCAATGCCCCGGTATCCCGCAAACACACCTTCCTTATTAAAAACCGGCATACCGCTGATATAGAAGTGTTGAATAGCACCTTCAGCGTCGGGTATCTGGTACTCAAAATTGCGAAAGGATTCGTGCCGTTCGTGGGTCGCAATGTGCTGCGCCAACTGTTCAGCACTGACGCCGCATATGGGCATATCCCATCGGCGTTTGCCAAAGAAATCACTCTGCCCGCGCTTGAGTTTCTCCGCCGCCTGGCCAAAGAATCGGGTAAATCGAAACTCTGCATCTTGTTCCCAAAACCAGTCTGATGACAGTTCGGCAAAATCCGAGAGATCACGGGTGCGCTCTTCGACCAAGGATTCTGCCTTCAGGTAAGCCTCGCGCAGTGCCGCTTCGGCATGGCGGCGACGTGTAACGTCGGTATAGGTGGAGACAAAGCCACCACCTGACAGGGGCCGGTCGACTACTTCAATCGCCTTGCCGTTGGGTCGGAAATGTTCAAAATGATTTAGGGTCCCGGTGCGGGCCAGCGCGATGCGACCGTGCACCATTGCGTCGGCTTCGGCAGATGTGTAGCCCGCACTATCAGCGTAATAACGCAATATGCTTTCAATGGGCATGCCAAAGTGGACCTCTTGCAAAGGCATTTCTATCAATTCCAGGAAGCGCGTATTCCACACAACCAGCCGCATCTCGACGTCAAACACCGTGATGCCCTGATCAATGTTGTCCACCGCATTGCGCAATCGCGCCAGACTGCGCTCAATGCTTTCACTGGCGTAACTAAGCATCTGGGTTAAATTGGACCCGGCTTTAGCGCTACGAGTTGGGGCAGCCAGCAAGCCGTCTTCCTGGCAAACGCGCAGCATAGAAGTCACACTAAAACGCACAAGGCGGACCATGGGTCGAACCACCTGCAGCGGACCAGCAATAGCAAAACAGATCACCCGCTTGCCATCACAGTCGATCGCCATATTGAAGCCTTCGCGCATGACGCTGGATTTGGCAGCCTCTTCGCGGGAAACGCCATATTCGTCAAACTCACCTTGCATGATTTGCGCGGCGATGGCATGGATACTGCCGATACGATTGCGCTCACTGGAAGCCACGATGCGCCCTTCAGCCCCCATAAAACTACAGGCAAGGCCCAACTCAGCAAAGAGCATTTCGCACAACTCCTGCCCGAATTCGATATCAAATGAAGCGCTCATGGGCGTACCTTTTCAGCACTTTGGTGGTCATATCGGCGGCTCAATACGACTTCATCCCGACTAATGTCTTCCTCCATCAATAGATCAACAATGTCGGGCGGACTTTGGTAGAAAACCACACAAGGAAAACCGCCGCAGCCACTGCAGTTCTTGATAGCCCGATGTAGTATCCACTTTGATACTAAGGCTACAACTCAGTTGCCAACAAGGGGTTTTCCCTAAACGA
>CAIYDK010000434.1 GCA_903924955.1 uncultured beta proteobacterium
ATGATTGTCTTGTTGCGTTCGATCTGCCCATGAGCCTGCCCCCATTGCCTGAGTTGCAGGCCCTGGAGCGCATCATCGAACTCGGCGCTGGGCAGCTTGCGTCGCGTGTCGTGTGCGAGGTCAACATGCCGCTGGGCGGGACTTGCCCGATTCATGTTGTCACGCTCGGCAACCCGTCACCTGATGTTCCAGCGGTGGGCTATTTCGGTGGCGTGCACGGGCTCGAGCGCATTGGCTCGGGTGTGGTGCTGGCCTATCTGCAAAGTCTGGTCATGCGCCTGCAATGGGACAGCACCCTGCATCGGCAACTGGAGTCGGTGCGCCTGGTCTTCATGCCCATCGTCAACCCCGGCGGCATGGCGCTGGGAACCCGGGCCAACCCGCAGGGCGTGGACCTGATGCGCAACGCGCCAGTGCAGGCGCAGGAGCCGGTGCCGTTCCTGGTCGGAGGCCAGCGACTGAGTGCCGGACTGCCCTGGTACCGGGGACTCAAAGACCGGCCCATGGAAATCGAGAACAACGCGGATTGCGAAGTGGTTAGCAGCGAACTGCTGAGCCGCGACTTCAGCCTGAGTGTGGACTGCCATTCGGGCTTTGGCAGCAGCGACCGCATCTGGTTCCCCTTCGCCCACAAACGTGCGCCGATCACGCACCTGGCCGAGATGCACGCGTTGAAGAATATTTTTGTCGACTCAAACAGCCACCACCGCTACACCATTGAGCCGCAAAGCCAGCAGTACCTCGCGCATGGTGACCTGTGGGACTACCTGTACCTGCAGTCCTGTGCGCAGGCGCAACGCGTCTTTTTGCCGCTGACGCTGGAGATGGGCTCCTGGCTCTGGGTCAAGAAGAACCCGCGCCAACTGTTTTCGCGCCACGGCATCTTCAATCCGCTGATCGAGCACCGCCAGCAGCGCGTGTTGCGCCAACACCAGTTGCTGCTGGACTTTCTCTCGCGCGCCGCCTGCGGTCATCGCTTGTGGTTGCCCGGTGCCGAGACGCGCGCCCAGCAGCACGCACAGGCACTGCAGGATTGGTACTGATGCGACGTCGACAAATCATGACGTGCGTTGTCATCCCGGACTTGATCCGGGATCCAGTGCCACGCGATGCATGGATTGCGGGTCACGCCCGCAATGACACTTCAGGGTGCAATGAAACGCTACGTCTGCATTTGCGCGGTGTTGTCGTGAATCTCTGAAACATCAATAGACCATGCCACGCAAAACCCTTCTTTGCTTGCTGATGCTGTTGTTTTCCTGGCGCAGCTACGCATTGACCGCGCCAGACTGCGTGACAACGCTCGGCGAACTCAGGACGCTGCTGGGCGACCGGCGTGATGCCCTGCAATGGGTGGAGACCACGATGGACGATGGCAAGCCGCTGCTGGTCTCCATTGTGGAGCGGCGCGGCGCGCTGGCGCTGGAATTCGTCAAGACCGGCGAGGGCTTGTGGGCCGAAGGCAGCGGCGCAGTCTGCAGCGTTGGAGCGAACTTCGAAATCAACTTTGGTAAAGACCAGCTTCGCATGGGTCCGGCCAGCGGTTGGCTGCTGCGCAGCCTGCTGGGGCAGGGCGGTAAATTCACCCTGACAAGACTGGCTGCAGATCAGTTGCGCATTGCCAGCAGCGGCTGGAGTGGCACTTTTGTGCCGACACACAACCAGCGGCTGTTGAAAATTACGCCGGGTCCATGACGGTGTCGTAGAAGGCCAGCATCTTTTTCGCCTGCTTCGCAGCCGACCACTCATTCGCGTAGGCGCGACCGAGTTCGCCCAATTCGCTGCGCGCTTGCGCGTGGCCGAGCAT
>CAIYDK010000435.1 GCA_903924955.1 uncultured beta proteobacterium
AGAGCGTTCTGCGCAGGTCAAGGAGGAGCCCGCACAGCGTGCGGGGGACACGGAGCAGAACGCTTTGGCGCCCAGGCTCCGAGCAAGCCCAGACAACGCACCGCTGCTGACGCACCGCCAATTGGGCATGTTTCGGGCCATCATGCTGCAAGGCAACCTGAGTCGTGCTGCCGACGTGACGGCATCCAGCCAACCCACCCTGAGCCGGGAACTGGCGCGACTGGAGTACTTGCTGGGCTTTGCGCTGTTCGACCGCGTGCGAGGGCGTCTGCGCCCCACTGCACGGGCGTTGGCTCTGTTGCAGGAGGTGGAACGATCCTTTGTGGGCCTGGAGCAGATTTCGGCCCGCGCGCAAGAGTTGCGCACACTCACCACGGGGCGCCTGCGCCTGGCCTGCCTGCCTGCGCTGGCGCATGCACTGGTACCCCCAGCCTTGTTGCGGCTACAAAATTCCCACCCCGAGGTCAGCGTGAGCATTGTGCCGCTGGAGGCGCCTTGGCTGGAGCAAGCCCTGAGTGAACAGCGCTTTGACCTGGGTCTGAGCGAAACTACCGACGCCCCCACCGGTGTGGAGTTGCGTGCCCTGCTCCAGGTCAATGAAGTGGGGGTGCTGCCCGCTGGTCACCGCCTTTGCCAAAAAACCGTGCTGCAACCACAAGACTTTGCCAATGAACGGTTTATCAGTCTGGCCGAGGGCGACCCCTACCGCCGCGCCATAGACGCGATGTTTCTGGAGGCCGGGGTACCGCGCGTGACGCCATTTGAGACCGCCAGCGCCGCGGCCGTGTGCGCCATGGTGCAACAGGGCCTGGGCCTGGCCATCGTGAACCCGTTGACCGCATCCGCCATGGCTGGACCTCAAATGGTCGTGCGTCCTCTGAGTGTGGCTATCCCCTTCAACGTGAGTTTGCTGTTACCGCAAGTGGCGGCCCCGCATCCTCTGCGGGACCTGCTGGTCAATGCCATCGTGCAGGATGTTGCGGCGAGGTAACATTGGGACGCAAGCAGCACTCAGGCTTTTTTGTACCTATGGCAACTCCGCAACCTTCTTCCCTCGTTGAATTTCGCAACCTGAGTTTCAGCTACGGGGAACATAAGGTTCTCGAAAACGTGTCGCTTAACATTCCGCGCGGCAAGGTCACAGCACTGATTGGCCCCATGGGCGCCGGCAAGACGACTGCGCTACGCCTCATGGGCGGCGAGCAACGCGCACAATCTGGTGAAATGCTGTTTGACGGCCGCGATGTGGGCCGCATGGCCCAGGAGCAGCTTTACGCTGCACGCCGGCGCATGGGTATGCTGTTCCAGTTCGGGGCGCTGTTTGCGGATTTGACTGTGTTTGACAACGTGGCCTTTCCATTGCGGGAGCACACCGATTTGAACGAAAGACTGATCCGGGACATCGTGCTGATGAAGCTCAACGCCGTCGGTCTGCGCGGCGCCCGTGACTTGCTGCCCAGCGAAGTTTCGGGCGGCATGGCGCGACGCATTGCGCTGGCACGCGCCATCGCACTCGACCCGGAGTTGGTCATGTATGACGAACCATTTTCAGGGCTGGATCCCATCTCGCTCAAGACGGCGGCCCGCCTGATTCGCCAACTCAATGACTCCATGGGTTTGACCAGCGTATTCGTTTCACACGAGCTCAAGCAGACCCTTGAGATAGCGGACCACGTCATCATTCTGGCCAATGGCCGAGTTGCCGCCGAAGGGGCGGTGGACACCGTGCGCAACAGCGCCGATCCCATGGTGACTCAGTACCTGAACGCCCTACCAGATGGACCCGTGCGTTTTCACTTTCCGGGTCTTCCGGTGAACGAGGATTTTCGGCTGGAGAGCCCGACGGCCTGAGCAGCACGCTATTGCCCGTGCGCAGTCATGCGGGCCAGGTCTGCGTGCTTTTCCTTGAGATATTGATCCAGGTCCAACTCATGTAATTGCGCTGCGTGTCGCTCGGTCAGCGCAAACCAAGCGCGTAGTCGGCTCTCCATTTGCGCCTGCGGTGTACCCGTCTGGACCGCGATATAGGCCTTCAATGCCAGGTAGTTGCGCATGACGTTGCGCTCCAGCGAACCACGCTCACCCTGCACATATTTGGG
>CAIYDK010000436.1 GCA_903924955.1 uncultured beta proteobacterium
ATTCATATGGTGCGGCTGGCAGGAATTGAACCCACGACCCCTTGGTTCGTAGCCAAGTACTCTATCCAACTGAGCTACAGCCGCTAAGCTAAAAATTATAGCACAGGCTTTTTGTTCAATTTAAGCCTTTAGGCCGAGCAATGCCCGTGCTTCCTGCGGGCTGGCGATGGAGCGGCCGGCGTTGGCAGCACAGCGGGCCAATTCAGCAATCAGCGCACCGTTACCGCTGGCGCGATCACCGTTGGGCAAATAGAAGGTATCTTCCAGACCGGTGCGCAGCATGCCACCCAAATCTGCAGTCTTCTGGTGCACGGGCCATATCTCGGCGCGGCCAATCAATGTTGTCTGCCAGACGCTGTTGGGGGCCATCCACTGGGGCAGCAGCGCCAGCAGATCGGCATCGCAAGGCATGCCCGAGGCCACGCCCATGACCAGGTTGTATTCGGCCCGGCCCATTTCAGGTTTGAGCAGCCCCGCCTTGATATACATACCTACCGAACGCACGATGCCCACATCAAAACATTCAAACTCGGGATGGGTGCCGCACTCCTGCATCACGTCCAAAAACTGCTGCACCTTGGACACCGGGTTGTCAAACACCATGGGCGGCCAGGCCCATTGGCCGTCTTCCTTAATCTTGAGGTAGTTCAGGCTTCCGGCATTGCAGGCCGCAATCTCGGGCTTAACCCGCCGGATGCAGTCCAGCGGGCCGGATATATCCTTGCCGACCACACCCGTGGTCAGGTTGATGATGACGCCTGGGCATGCGTCGCGGATGGCATTGACCACACTCTGGGCCACGTCCGGGTCCCAGGACGGCATCTGGCCCATGCCCGGCTCCTGGTTGCGAATATGCACGTGCATGATGGACGCACCGGCGTTGAAAGCATCGCGCGCCTCGGCCGCCATTTGCGCCGGGGTCACCGGCACCGGGTGCTGCTTGGGGTTGGTCAGCACGCCGGTCAGCGCGCAGGTGAGTATTGCTTTTTCCATGTCGAATCCTCTAGTCAATTGAGGACAGAGCTAAAGGTCTGTCCCGTAAGGTTTCAGGTTTTCAGCTCGACCAGCAGGGCTCCAGACTCTACCTGGTCGCCTGCTTTGACGTGTACGGCCTGCACCACACCTGCAGCTTCTGCGCACAGCCACATTTCCATCTTCATCGCTTCCACACAGACCAGTTGCTGGCCCACTTGCACGTCGGCGCCGCTGGCCACCAGAACCTGGGTCACCTTGCCTGCCACGGGGGAGCGCGCCTTGCTGGCATCTTTGAGTGCGTCGGCATCGGGGAAGGCAGACACCTCGGAGAATACAAACGTGTTGCCATCCAGCGCCAGATGCACCTGCGCATCGGCAAAGACTGCGATGGCGCTTCGCACCACACCATCAATGGAGTAGCGCAGTCTGCCTTCACTGAGGCCCAGCACGCTGGCTCGCACCGTTGACCCTTCCAGGCTGATCGCAACGCCACCGTGGCGGTCCGGCTGCACACGGACGCTGCGAACCGTTTCACCGGATTGCAATCGCAAATCAAAAGCGGCCACGCTATTGGCACGCCAGCTGCTGCCATTGCGCATGGCGATAGCCATCGCGGCCACACGCCAGACGTCATCAGTCGGCACGGGCTCCTGCAGCAGGGGCTCGCCGCGCTCCAGCCACTCATCGATCAGCGTGGTGGTCATCTCCGCCTTTCGGAAAGCGGAATGGTCCACCAGATCGCTCAAGAAACGTCCGTTGTTCTTCAAGCCCAGCAAAGGTGTGTTGGCCAATGCGGCGCGCAGGCGGCGAATGGCGTCTTCACGGTCACGCCCATGCACGATGATTTTGGCCACCATGGGGTCGTAGTACGGAGAAACCACACTGCCTTGCACGATGCCGTCGTCCACACGCACCCCATGCGCCACGCCGGGTTTGGCCACATCCTGGTGCACGGCATTGGAGGGTTGCCACCACAACACGGTTCCGGTTTGCGGGACGAAGCCAGAGTAGGGGTCTTCCACATACAAGCGTGCTTCAATGGCGTGGCCGGTGAGGGTGATGTCGGCCTGCTGCGCCGGCAGTGGCTCGCCCGCTGCAACGCGCAGTTGCCACTCCACCAGGTCGCAGCCCGTGACCATTTCGGTCACCGGATGCTCCACCTGCAAGCGCGTGTTCATCTCCAGAAAGTAATGGTGCAGCTTGTCATCCATGATGAACTCCACCGTGCCTGCTCCTCGGTAGCCAACGGCCAAGGCAGCGGCCACAGCGTCCTTGCCCATGGCCTCGCGCATCTCTGGG
>CAIYDK010000437.1 GCA_903924955.1 uncultured beta proteobacterium
CTGCACAACCTGCTGGGCCATGTCTACAAGACCATCGCCTACGTCATGGTCTACCGGGCACTCTTTGTCGCCGGGGTGCAGCGGCCGTATCAGGAACTCGATTTTGAGCATGGGCGTATGCAGACGCTGATGGCTACCCTGTCTGACCTGGTCTGGGTCAAGGATGCCGATGGCGTGTATCTCTCTTGCAACCAGGCCTTCGAGCATTTTTTTGGAGCAAAGCACGCTGACATCGTCGGCAAAACCGACTACGACTTTGTCGGGCGCGACCAGGCCGACTTTTTCCGCGACCATGACCGCGCCGCCATGGCTGCGGGGGGGCCGAGCCGCAATGAGGAGTGGCTGACCTTTGCGGTGGATGGCCACCAAGGTTTGTTTGAAACCACCAAGACGCCGATGTTTGCGCCCGACGGTACGATGATCGGCGTGCTGGGGATTGCCCATGAGATCACCGAGCGCAAAAAAGCCGAAGAGTCCAGGCAACAGGAGCAGCGCATTCTCGGTGCGTTCGAGCATTCCCGCGATGCCATGGTCCTGGTCAGCCTGGAAGGCCTTATCGTGGCAGCCAACAACGCCGCCTGTGAGCTGTATGGCTACGCGCAAGACGAGATAGTCGGCAAGCCGCAGACCCAATTTATTGCCCCGGACAAGCTGAGTATTTTTGCGCAGGCGCTCTCCGACATCGAGGTCGGGAACACCCACCTCGCTGAATCGCTGCACCTGCGCAAGGACGGCACGGCGTTCCCGGTGGATTTGAACCTGTCGCCCTTTGTCTATCAGGGCAAGTCGGTGATGATGTGCGTGATCCGCGACATCACCGAACGCAGGCAAATGACACAAGCCCTGCGCGCCAGTGAGGAAAAATTCCGCGTGCTGCTGGACCAGTCGAGCGACTCAATCTTCAGTTTCTACCCGGATGGCCGCTACAGCTATGTCAACGCGGCCTTTGCCAAGGCGTTTGGCAAAACGCCAGACGACATCATTGAAAAAACGGTGTGGGATGTATTCCCCAAGGACGAGGCCGACAAGCGATTTTCCGGCGTTCAGACAATTTTTCAGCAAGGCATTGAGCGGGTGTTTGAGGTGCGGGTGCCCACACCGCAGGGCGTGCGCTTCATGATCACCACGGCCAAGCCCATTTTTGACGATGCGCACCAGGTGACCCGGGTGATTTGCAGTTCCAAGGACATCACCGAACGCAAGATGGCCGAAGAGGCCACCAAGGCAGCCAGTCGCGCCAAGAGTGAATTCCTGGCCAACATGAGCCACGAGATTCGCACGCCCATGAACGGCGTGATCGGCATGGTCGACATTCTGCAAAAGACCGCCCTCAATTCCGAGCAGCACCGGATGCTGGGTACGATCAACCAGTCGTCCATGGCCTTGCTCCAAATCCTGAACGACATTCTGGACTTCTCCAAGATCGAGGCGGGCAAGCTGGAGGTGGAGCATGTGCCGTTGCACCTGTATGAGGTGGCGCAGGGCGTAACGCAGCTGATGCGGTCAACGCCCAGCGCGCAAGCGGTTGAACTATTGATCTTTGTGAACACCCAGCTTCCCACCTGGATACTGGGGGACCCGGTGCGCCTGCGCCAGGTGCTGTTCAACTTGCTGGGCAACGCCGTCAAATTCATCAACACGGCAAGCACCGTCGCAGCGCGGGTGGAACTGCGGGCAACGGCCTGCACCCGCGCCGATGGCAGCCCCGGCGTGCGCCTGAGCGTGCAGGACAACGGCATCGGTATGCCGCCCGAAGTGGTGGCCAAATTGTTCCAGCCCTTTACCCAGGCCGATGAGAGCACCGCACGAAAGTTTGGCGGAACCGGGCTGGGGCTGTCGATCAGCCAGCGTCTGGTCGAGCTGATGAGGGGACGCATTTCGGTGCAAAGCACGGTGGGCGTTGGCTCTGAGTTTGTCGTGGAGCTGCCACTGGAGCCCTGCGAGCCCGAGCGCATTCAAGTGCCTGCCCAGGCGACGACCGAGCGGCGCAGTCGCCAGCGGCGCAGCGCGCCCACCCTGGAGGACGCGGCGCACACCGGTCGCCTGATTTTGGTGGCCGAGGACAACGAAACCAACCGCGACGTGATTCAGGAGCAACTGCGCCTGCTGGGCTACACCTGCGAAATGGCCGATGACGGTGCCATCGCACTGAAGATGTGGCAAGCCAACCCCCAGCGATATGCCCTGTTGCTCAGCGACTGCCACATGCCCAACCTGGATGGTTTTGGCTTGACGCAGGCCATTCGCACGCTTGAGCCTGCGGGCACGCGCATGCCCATCATTGCGATTACCGCCAACGCCATGCAGGGCGAAGCCGAGCGCTGTAGCGAGCGCGGCATGGACGACTATTTATCCAAACCGCTGCGCATGAGCGAGCTGGCGCCCATGCTGGACAAGTGGCTGCCAGACCCCATGGATGGCCAGGTTGCTGACGCAACGCACATCGAAGCGAGCGAGCCGGTCACGGAGCCGGAGCCGGACTTTGCCATATGGAACCCCGCCACGCTGACTGCGCTGGTCGGAGACAACCCGGGCATCCACAAGCGCTTGCTGGAGAAGTTTCTGGTAAGCGCCGAAAAGCAGGTGTCCGAGATCACAGAAGCCGCGGCCACCGGCGACGCCACGACCCTGGCCAACGTGGCGCACACACTCAAATCCGGCGCACGCAGTGTGGGCGCCCTGCGCCTGGGCGCGTTGTGTCAAGCGCTGGAGACGGCCGGTCGCGCCGGGGGCGTAGGAGCGTGTCGCGATCTGGCTGCGGGGCTGGACGTCGGGTTTGGCGAAGCAGCAGCCGCGATTCGAAACGGCATTGCAAACCCTTGACGCCTCCTGAAAGGCAGCGCGTTACATGACCGCGATCTCGGCGATCGCGTTGGCCATGTACTCGATCTTGTGCTGCATATCGGCATCGGTATCGCCGTAGCGCTGCGCGATTTCGGCAAATGTGTCCTGAATTTCAATGAAGGCGTCGACCATGTCGGGGTCGAAATGGGCGCCGCGCTCGCTGAAGATGACCTGCACCGCTTTGTCGTGCGACACACCGTCTTTGTAGACCTTGCTGCTGATCAGTGCGTCATACACATCGGCAATGGCCATAATGCGCGCGGACACCGGAATATCGGTGCCAGCCAGTGCCTGCGGGTAGCCGGTGCCATCCCATTTTTCCTGGTGGCACAAGACCAGGTCTTTGGCAATTGCCAGCCGGGGTGAGCCGCGGCCCAGGGTTTTTTCGGCCCGCTCGATGGCCGCATGGCCGATGGCGGGGTGGGTGCGCATGATGGCAAGCTCGTCGGGGGACAGGCGCCCGGGCTTGAGCAGGATGCGGTCCGGGATGCCGATGGAGCCCATGTCGTACACCGGCACGCTGAGGTACAGGGTTTCGATATAGGCCGGCGTCAGCAGCTCCGCAAATTTGGGCTGGGCGGACAGCGCCTTGGCCAAGGTCAGCACATAGTTCTGCACCCGCAGGATGTGGCTTTCAGAGTCCGACTCGCGCTGCTCGGCCAGTGTGGCGAATGCCAGCACCAGCACCTGGCGGGCGTGCGGGATTTCATTGGCATCGGTCACAGCTGCTTGGACTGCGGTGGAATCAGATGGCATATTCAATCTCCTTGGGGCTCAATCAGGGGCGCTTGGTACAACCATACCATTTTGCCACCGGGTGCGCTGAATTGGGCCTTGGGATTCAGGCTTGTGGCTTCAAACTCCAGGCTGACCAGCCACGCCCCGGGGCGCAGTTCGGCGCGCGCCTTGTCGGCAGCACGCGCCATGCTCTCCGGGCGCTGAAACAGGTACACCATGTCGTAACCGGCCCAGTCGGCGCGCCAGATATCGCCCTGGCGCACGCGCGCCCAGGGGCAGCGCATGGCGCACCAGCCGCGCAAGGGCCAGCTCCACTCCAGACCGTGCAGTGCCGCCTGCGGGTAGGCGCGGCGCAAGGCCGTCAGCCCGTGGCCCAGACCGCACCCGGCGTCCAGCACAAGGGCGCCCTCGGGCAGCGGGGCGTGCAGGGGCAGATCGTCCAGTGCCTGCACGGGCGTGGGGAAGAGCGGCGCATCACGCCAGGCATTGAGGGGGTAGACCAGCAACAGCAGCAGCAAGGGAACCAGCCACGCCCATGCCGGCACCGCCGCAAGCCCCAGCGTGGGGAAGGTCAAGGCCAGCGACAGCGGAAAGCCCCCGGCAATCAGCACGCGGCGCCACCAGGTATTGCCCCACACGCTGGCCAGCACACCTAGCGCGCAGGCGGCACCCAGGGCGACCTCGGGTGTTGCGCCCTGCTCGACCAGGCGCTTGAACAGAATCCATGCTGCACCCCAGGTGAGTACCGCCGGCAGCGGCCAGACTGTCAGGCGGGTGCGCACCGTGGGGCCTTTGCGTGAAATTGGCCTCTAGCCCCCGTCAACATTGCGCAGGCAGCTCCTGTATTGATAGCAAACACACAAGCAGATTCCGGCTAGCGTTGCGTGCCGGGCGACAGGCGCTCGATCAGGCCATTGAGCTCGTCCATGGAACCGAACTGGATGATGACTTCGCCCATTTCCTCGATGCGGCCGGCCCGCTTGACCCGCTTTTTGATCTGGATCTCGACCTGCGCCATGAGCAGGTCCGACAGTTCTTCTTCGACCCGCTTGATGTCACGCGATTTGTCTTTCTTGGGTTTGGAGGCGGTCAGCTCAAACTCGGCGCCGAGTTTTTTGACCAGGCTCTCGGCCTCGCGCACGGACATCTTCTTGGCGGCGATCTGGTTGGCTGCGGTGATTTGCGTGGCGCGGTCCAACGCCAGCAGGGCACGGGCGTGTCCCATGTCGAGGTCGCCCGCCATCAGCATGGTTTGCACCGGGTCGGCCAGGTTCAGCAGGCGCAGCAGGTTGCTGGCGGCGCTGCGTGAGCGGCCGACTGCCTGTGCGGCAGTTTCATGCGTTAGTCCGAATTCCTTGATCAGGCGCTGCAGGCCCTGGGCTTCTTCCAGCGGGTTGAGGTCTTCGCGCTGCATGTTCTCGATGAGGGCCATGGCCGCGGCGGCCTGGTCCGGCACGTCACGCACCAGCACCGGCACGCTGTCCAGCCCGGCCAGTTTGGCGGCCCGAAAGCGCCGCTCGCCAGCGATGATCTCAAATTTGCCGGCGTTCACCCCGTCGGCCAGTCGACGAACCAGGATCGGTTGCATGATGCCCTGGGCCTTGATGCTCTCGGCCAGCTCGTACAGCGCGCCCTCGTCCATGCGGGTGCGGGGCTGGTATTGCCCGGCCACCATATCGACCAGCAGCAGCGTGCTGGGCAGGCCGGAGTTGGCCACGGCGTCTTCGGCCGGTGCACGGTCTTTGACTTTGGGGCCCAGCAATGCTTCCAGTCCCATGCCGAGTCCCTTGGGTTTTTTGGTGACCATCAGGCGTTCTCTTTCTTCATGAATTGATTCAATAGCTGCAAGCCCTCGGGCCAATCACCCAGGCCGGACTCGGCATTGATGTGACCCCGGTTGCCGTAGTCCACAAACTCTGAACCCCAGGCGTGTGCAAACTGCTGGGCGCGCGCAAAGCTGCAATACGGGTCGGTGTGGCTGCCCAACAGGGTGCTCTTGAACGGCAGGCGCTGCAGCGGTACCGGCGACCAGCTTTTGAGTGCAGCGCGTAGTTCGTCGCGCTGCGGGTCTCCGGGTGCTACGAGCAGCGCGCCTTGTACCCGGTGGGTGTTACGCGAATGCGAGGCCCAGGCGGCGGTCAGTACACAGCCCAAACTGTGGGCGGCCAGGACGACCGGGCCCGATGCGGCCAACACGGCCTCTTCCAGCTGGGTCATCCAGTCGCCGCGCAACGGCAGCATCCAGTCGTGCTGCTGCACGCGGGTGTAACCGTGCAGGGCTTCCCAGCGGCTTTGCCAGTGGTCGGGGCCAGAGTTCTGCCAGCCCGGCAAGATGAGGACGGTGGGCTTCATGTGGTGGCACTCACAGGGTCTGGATGCGGGTCACCATCTCTTGAGCGAAGGAGACAAAAGCCTGCGCACCCTTGGACGATGGATCAAACACCACGCCGGGCAGCCCATAGCTGGGCGCCTCGGCCAGGCGCACGTTGCGCGGGATGACCGAGTCAAACACCTTGTCGCCGAAGTGGGCCTTGAGCTGGTCGCTGACCTGCTGTTGCAAGGTGATGCGCGGATCGAACATGACGCGCAGCAGGCCAATGATTTGCAGATCGTCATTGAGATTGGCCTTGACCTGCTTGATGGTGTTGACCAGGTCGGTCAGGCCCTCGAGGGCAAAGTACTCACACTGCATGGGCACGATGACGCCATGGGCGCAGCACAGGCCATTGAGCGTGAGCATGGACAGGGATGGCGGGCAGTCAATGAGCACAAAGTCGTACTCGGCATCCACGGCGGCGATCGCCTGCTTGAGTCGTTTTTCGCGCCGCTCCACTTCCACTAACTCCACCTCGGCACCGGCCAGTTCGCGGTTGGCACCCAGGATGTCGTAGCTGCAACCGGCGTCCTGGAGCTTTGGGCTTTGCGCGCGGGCTTCGGTGATGGTTGCGGATTCGAGCAACACGTCGTACACGCTGAGTTCCAGTTTGCGCTTGTCCACTCCCGACCCCATGGTGGCATTGCCCTGTGGATCGAGGTCAATCATCAGCACCCGCTGCCCCACCTTGGCCAAACCAGCCGCCAGATTGACGGTGGTGGTAGTTTTGCCGACGCCACCTTTTTGGTTGGCAACACAGAATATTTTGGCCATGTGGGACTTGGTGGAAAAGTTAGTTGAGCAGGACAGCGCAGTGTTTCACGTGGAACAAATGATCTGGGCGTTAAGGGTTAGGAGCGTCCACTTAGCGCGACACGGCCAACTTGATCCCAAAGCCGATCAGGAACAGCCCGGCCACTTTCTCCAGCACCCGCGAAATCGTGGGGTTGGCCCGAATGCGTTCCGCCAGAAAGTGGGTCAGCAGCACCGATGTCAAACCATAGAGAAAGGTGATGGCCGCAATGGTGGCGGCCATGAAGCCATAGGTCAGTAAACCCTGCTGATGCACCGGATCAACAAACAGCGGGAAGAACGCCATGTAGAACAGGATGGCTTTGGGGTTGAGCAAGGTAATCATCAAGGCCTGGCGAAAGTAGTGACCCGCCGTGATATTGAGCACCGGAGCGGCGCCGGGCTTGGCCAGCAACATCCTGGCGCCCAGCCATGCCAGATAAGCCGCCCCGAACCATTGCACGGCGCTGAAGGCATCGGGGTAGGCGGCCAGCAAGGCAGCCACACCCGCCACAGCCGACCACATCAATACCTGATCACCGGCGATGACACCCATGGTGGCAGCCAAGCCTCCAACGACTCCACCCTTGCTGGTCGATGTAATCAACGCCAGATTTCCGGGGCCGGGGATGAGCAGGAACACGATGATGGTGACGACAAAAGTGCCGTAGTCGGTAACGCCAAGCATGGAATCTTCTTTCGGGGTAAGGGGTTGAGTTTACGTTGGATTTTTGGTGGGCCGGTTTTGTGATGTTCTCCCGTTGAAAACACTTGGCTCGCTCGCAACAAGCGTGGGGTGCACGTTTTCCTCCGTGTCCCCCGCCCGCTATGCGGACTCCTCCTGGACCTGCGCAAAACGCACACCCCATGCCTGTTGCTGGAACCATTGGGAGCAATGTCGCGCCCCAATGCGCAATTAACAAGTCCTTCGCAGGATTGGTCGGGCTATGTGTTTTGCGCAGGTCAAGGAGGAGGCCAAAGGCCGGGGGACACGGAGCAAAACGCGTAGCCCGACCGATCCGGAACCCCCACAAGCAAGGTCAGACTGAAGTCCGCATCCAAACAATGCACCGCTCCGCATCCAGCCCCGGCACCTTCAGTTGTTCCACGTGAAACACTTCTACGCCAACCGGCAACGCTGCAATTTCGTCCCCGGGGTGTTTGCCCTTCATGGCCATCCAGACACCCTGCTCCGCCAGCGCCCCAACCGACCAATTCGTAAAATCGACCAGTGATGCAAATGCGCGCGAACTGACGACGTGGTACTTGTCAGTCAAAGACTCCACCCGCGCATGAACCCCCTTCAGGTTTGGCAACTTCAGGGTTGCGGCCACCTGCTGAATGAAGGCGGCCTTTTTCCCAACCGTGTCCACGCAATGCACGGCGACATCCGGGCAGCAGATCGCAATCACAATACCCGGCAACCCGGCACCCGAGCCAACATCGAGCAAACGCGCAGGCGACGCCACGCATTCAAGCTGCCTGCGCAAGGGGGCAATGGCAGCCAGACTGTCGAGCAAGTGGTGGGTCAGCATCTCAGCCGGGTCCCGCACCGCAGTCAGGTTGTAGACCTTGGTCCACTTCTGAATCAGATCCAGATAGCCCAGCAAGCGCTTGATCTGGGCATCATCCAGCACCAGGTCCAGCCCCGCCAGGCCCTGGCGCAACCCTGATTCCAGCGCGTGCATCAGACAGGCACCTCCACAGCAGAGGCAGCATCCACTACCGGATTCCCCACAAACCCCCGGAACTTGCCCTTCTTCAAATGGATGAGTAACAGAGAAATAGTCGCCGGGGTAATGCCCGACATGCGCGAGGCCTGCCCCAAAGTTTCAGGGCGCTGCTTACTCAGTCGCTGGCGCGCTTCGATACTCAAGGCCGTGACCTGCATATAGTCCAACTCGTCTGGCAAACGCAGATCTTCGTAATGGGCCGCACGCTGCACTTCGTCATTCTGGCGGTCGATGTAGCCGGAGTATTTGGCGGCAATTTCCACTTGCTCCACAACGGCGGCCACGAACACGTCCTGCGCAAGCGAAGCTGCCGAC
>CAIYDK010000438.1 GCA_903924955.1 uncultured beta proteobacterium
ATCACAAATGCTCTACGCGCGCGATGTGACGCTGGAGACTGAAGTCGAACGGTTAAAAAATGAATTTCTGACGACCGCCGCACATGAGTTGCGCACCCCCATGGTCAGCATCTACGGTTTTGCCGAGCTGCTGCTGAACCGTGAACTGGACGAGGCGAGTCGACAGGAATGCCTGTTCGTACTTTTCTCGCAGTCAAAGGTGATGGTCTCCATCCTCAATGATCTACTGGATTTGGCACGAATTGATCAGCGTCGGGGGCAGAATTTTGAGTTCCAACCGGTCGATGTGATGGACCTGATCCAGGAGGTGGCAGGCAACTTCAAGTTGCCTGCCGGACGCGGGGCGCCAACACTGGTGCCACAGCAAACGCCGTTTTGCGTGCTGGCTGACCCAAAACAAATACGGCAGGCGATGGTGAACGTGCTGGCCAACGCCTACAAGTATTCACCGAGTGGTGGCGCGGTCCGAATTGAGCTGTTATCGCCGGCGAGCACAGATGAGGTGCCCTTGGTTGGCATTCGCATCACGGATCAAGGCATTGGCATGACGCCCGAGCAGTCAAGCCACATCTTCGAACGCTTTTACCGTGCCGATACATCGGGCAAAATTCTGGGCACCGGTTTGGGTATGAGCATCGTGCATGAAATTATCCAGCTGCACGGCGGTCGCGTGGAACTGTGTAGCCAACCCGGGACTGGAACCGCTGTCACGCTTTGGTTGCCGCAGTTTCAGGAACATGCCATCGCAGCCATTAACAGTGACATTTGAAGCGCCGTGACAAACTTCGTGCATCCGATTTTAAAAACCAGCAATTTCGCAAGAACCTGGGTCGCCTGGTGCATGCTTTGTATCGGCCTGCTGGCCACGGCCTACGTCAGCTTACATGTCAAGCATAGTCTGGAGGCCGATGCAGCGGAGCAATTTTCCTTGATCAGCGACAAGGTGGCCGTCAAGGTCAGGGATCGGCTCGACGCCTATGCACTGATTCTGCGGGGTGCAGCGGGCTTGTTTGCCGCGAATGACACGGTTGACCGCAAAGCGTGGCGCGCCTATGTGGAGACCCTGCGCGCCCTTCGGACGGTGCCCGGCGTGCAGGGCATCGGGTTCTCAAAGGTGATTGCGCCGGAGCAACTGACTCACCATGTGACCGCTGTTCGTGCAGAGGGCTTCCCCGATTACACGGTGCGGCCACCCGGTGCACGCGACCTCTATACCTCCATCATTTACCTGGAGCCGTTTCGAGACCGCAATCTGCGCGCCTTCGGCTTTGATATGTTCTCCGAACCACTGCGGCGTGCCGCAATGGAGCGCGCGCGCGACAGCGCCGACATCAGCCTTTCCGCCAAAGTTGAGCTGGTGCAGGAAACCGGCAAGAACGTACAGGCTGGCACGCTGATGTATTTCCCGGTCTATCGCAATGGCGCAGCCGTGCAGACGCAGGAGCAACGGCGTGCATCGCTTATCGGCTGGACCTACAGCCCCTATCGCATGAACGATCTGATGACCGACGTTCTGACCGAATGGAACAGCGACCATGGAAGCTCCGTGACCTTGCATATCTATGATGGCCAGCAGCCTATTGAAAGCGCACTGTTGTTTGACAACAAGGAAGATGGCCACGCTGAGCAAGCGGCCTCTGTGCATCACCAGCGGCGCGTGATCGATTTCTACGGGCGCACATGGCTGCTCGTGCTGGACCCCACCAACGGCCTGAACTACATCGCTGCCTGGTTTACCCTGGCGGGCGGACTGGTACTCAGCGGCCTGCTGTTTTGGCTGATGCTATCGGTCATTAACACCCGCGTCACCGCCAAACGCATTGCCGTGCGCCTGACTCAGGAGAGTCAGCAGTATGCGGACCAATTGAAAGTGATCTTCAGTCTCAGCCCAAACGGCATGGTCACTTTTGATGACCGGCACCGGGTTCAATACGTCAACCCGGCATTTACACAGCTGACCGGTCTGACACCCGACGCATTGCTGGGGTTGGAGGACAGCGAATTTTCGAACCTGCTTGCCAGCATATGTTTGCCGCGTGCGCGCTTGCCCGCCTTATCCACGATGGAGGGCACTGGGCCAGTCGTGCGGCATGTGATCGAGCTGGCCAACGCCGCACAGTGGGTACTGGAAGTCGCGCTGCGCGAGTCGCGTGCGCCCGGGGTGTCACACATCCTGTTTCTGCGTGACATCACCCATGAAACCGAAGTGGACCGCATGAAGAGCGAATTCCTGTCCACCGCGGCACACGAGTTGCGCACACCGATGGCCAGCATCTATGGTTTTGCCGAAGTTCTCATGACGCAGGACTTGGATGAAGTGACCAGCAAGGAGTTGTTGGGCATCATATTCAAACAGTCCGAGCTGATGGCCAACATCCTCAACGAACTGCTGGACCTGGCACGCATCGAAGCGCGACGCGGCAAGGATTTTGTGCTGGAGACCCACAGCCTGCGGGCACTGGTGCAAGAAGTCATCGACGCATTCCTGCCACCGCCCGGGCGAACACCGCCCGCACTGCTGCTGCCTGACCGCCCTTTGTCGATCATTGGGGACGCAGCGAAGGTACGGCAAGCCGTGTTGAATGTACTGTCCAACGCCTACAAGTACTCACCCGCAGGCGGCGCGGTACAGGTTGAGCTGCTCGAACCGTCTGCCGACGCGAGCGCTACGCCCCAGGTCGGCATTCGCGTCACCGATCACGGAGTCGGCATGACACCCGGACAACTGAGCCGCGTTTTCGAGCGGTTCTACCGTGCCGATACCTCCGGCAAAATACCGGGCACTGGTTTAGGGATGAGCATCGTGCATGAGATCATTGCGTTGCACGGTGGACGGGTTGATCTGAGCAGTCAACCCGCAGTAGGCACCACCGTGACCTTGTGGTTACCCTCGACAAACCCGTCAGCCCCATGATCAACGGAGACTATCCCATGGCCCCACTTTTTTCGCACCTGCGTGCCCTGGTATCAGGTTGCCTGGTTGCACTGCTGATGGTGCAGGTTCAGGCGCAAGTGACACCACAACCCCTGACATTTGGGATCGTTCCACAACAGTCGGCAAGCCGGTTGGCCGAGGAATGGGGCCCCCTGCTGACCGAATTGAGTCGGCGCTCTGGCGTGCCACTTGCGTTTCGCACGGCGCCCAGCATTCCCGTGTTTGAGGAGCGCCTGGCGAAAGGCGCCTACGATCTGGCCTACATGAATCCTTATCACTACGTCGTCTTTCACAAGGCCTCCGGTTACCTGGCCTTTGCCAAAGAGCAGGACCGTCGACTCAAGGGCATTTTGGTGGTCAGAAAGAACAGTACCTACCGGAAACCCGCTGATCTGGCAGGAAAAACCGTGGTGTTTCCGGCTCCGGCCGCTTTTGCCGCCAGCATCCTGCCCCAGGCGGAGTTTGGTCGCCTGAAGATCGCAATCGACGCCAAGTTCGTCGCCTCCCATGACTCTGTCTACCGCGCCGTGGCCTCGGGCCTGCAAGAAGCCGGTGGCGGCATCCAGCGCACCCTGGAAGCAAGCCCTGCCGAGGTCCGGGATACCTTGAGGGTATTGACCGAGACCCCTGCCTACACGCCACACGCTTTTGCCGCTCACCCGCAAGTGCCGACTGCCACGGTGGCCAAAGTGCTGGCGGCAATGGTCTCGCTGGCCGGCGACGAGACCGGTCAGCACCTGTTATTGCCGCTCGCCTTCAAAGGGCTGGTTGGCGCCCAGGACAAAGAGTGGAATGACATTCGCGCGCTGGATATTGATCTGCTGGAGCGGTACAGCCGACAATGAGCGGACCATGCGCTTTCGCACCAAAACCATTGTTGGCGTAGCCGTCATCGAATTTGCACTGCTGGCAGTGCTGGTAGGCAGCGCCCTGTCCATACTGCGCGACTCCAACGAGGCGGAGTTAACCCGCAGGGTGCAACTCGGTGGACAGTTGCTGGCAGTGGCCGCCAAAGACGCAGTCATCTCGCAAGACCTTGCCACACTGGACTCTTTGGTGTTGGAGGCCATGGCTTCTGGCCAGATTGCGTTTGTGAGCATTCTGGATGCCGGCGGTCGGGTACTGACCAGCCAGGGAGATGCTGCACTGCTGTCGCGCCCGTTCCATTCGGATGTCCGAATCGACCAGGTCGACGATGGCGTCTTCGAGTGGGCAACACCGGTGCTGGCCGGCGGAATTCGCCATGGCGAGGTGCGGGTTGGCGTGTCCGTTGACCCACTGAAAGTGCTGTTGGCCTCGGCCCGGCGTTGGGCGGCCGGCATTGCCGCCATCGAAATTGCATTGGTCGCGCTATTTTCATGGCTGCTGGGAAGCTATCTGGCGCGCCATTTGGTGGCTCTACAGGGGGCCAGCAAGCGCTACGCCGCAGGTGACTTTGAGCATCGGATCGTTGTGACCGGCGATGACGAACTGGCGCAAACGGCCCTGGCTTTCAATCGAATGGCACAGCAACTTGGCGATGACCGGCAATTGCTACAGACAGAAAACTTTGAACGCGTGCAGGCGCAGCAGGCCGCCGAAAAGTCCCGCAACCTGCTCCGTGATTCGATCAGCAGCATCGCCCAGGGGTTCACCATCTACGATGAGGAAGACCGCCTGGTCCAGTGCAACGAGGCATACAAAAGCTTTTACGAGACCAGCCGCGACCTGATTGTTCCAGGCAATACCTTTGAAATGATTATTCGCACCGGCGCCGAGCGCGGCCAGTATGCGGAGGCGATCGGCAATGTGGATGCCTGGGTCAAGCAACGCGTGGCACAACACCTGGCGGCCAGTGGCGAGGTAGTGGAGCAAAGGCTGGCTGACGGGCGCTGGTTGCTGATCGTTGAGCACCGCACACCGAGCGGCTATATTGTCGGCAACCGGATTGACATCACCGAGCTCAAGAACACCGCGCAAGCGCTGGCGGACAGCGAGCAGCGCTGGGAACTGGCGGTCAGCGGCGCCAATGATGGCATCTGGGACTGGAACCCACAGACCAACGAAGTTTTCTTCTCGGACCGATGGAAGTCCATGCTGGGCTACGGCAGCGATGAAATTGGAAGCCACGTTGATGAGTGGATCAGCCGCGTGCACCCGGACGATCTGGAACAAACCATGGCCGAGGTGCAACGCCACCTGCGCGGCGAGACGACCTTTTACCAATGCGAGCACCGCATGCGCTGCAAGGATGGCAGCTACATCTGGATTCTGGATCGTGGTCGTGCACTGATCGACGCCCAGGGTCTGGCTGTGCGGATGTCGGGCTCGCACAGCGATGTCACCGAACGCCGCGCCGCCGAAGAGCGTGAGCGTGAACATGCCGCGCAGCTCAAGGCGATCTTCGCGCTCAGCCCGGATGGATTTGTGTCCTTCGACACCGCCCAATGTGTGAAATATGTAAGCCCCGCCTTTACCCGAATGACCACGCTGGGTGCACATGAGGTGGTGGGTTTGAACGAAACCGATTTCTCGCAACGCCTGGCCGGCCTCTGCGTTCCCGGCTCCCTCTTTCCTGGTCTGACTACGTTGCGGGCCGTGGGGTCTGACGGAAGTGTCGGGCAGCGACAGGTGTTCGAACTGGCTGATGCCAGCAAACGCGTGATCGAGGTGGGGTTGCGCGAAGCTCAGACGGGCAATGTATCGCAGGTTCTTTATCTGCGCGACATCACCCACGAAACCGAGGTGGACCGCATGAAAAGCGAGTTCCTGTCCACCGCTGCACACGAGTTGCGCACCCCAATGGCCAGCATCTTCGGCTTCGCAGAAGTCCTGCTGACACAGGAACTCGATGCGCCGAGTCAACATGAATTTCTGGCCATCATTTACAAACAGTCTGGATTAATGGCTTCGATCCTGAATGAGTTGCTCGATCTGGCCCGCATTGAAGCCCGCAAGGGCAAGGACTTTGTGTTTGAACCCACCCCTTTAAAAGCACTGGTCGAAGAGGTAGTGCATGAGTTCAAGCCACCTGCGGGACGCCCGGCGCCAACTCTGATGGCCACTGGTGCGCCGCTGAACGTGCTGGTTGACCACAAGAAGGCACAACAAGCGATTCTGAACGTGCTGTCCAATGCCTACAAGTATTCTCCCGCCGGTGGTGTGGTGGAGATTGAAATAATTGAGCCTGTTGTGGGTGTGGCCACGACGCCGCTGGTTGGCATTCGCATTACCGACCATGGCATCGGCATGACGCCGGCGCAACTGGCCCGCGTCTTTGAGCGCTTTTACCGGGCCGACAGCTCTGGCAAGTTCCTGGGGACGGGCCTGGGCATGAGCATCGTGCAGGAGATCATCACGCTGCACCGGGGAAAAATTGACCTCAACAGCACTATTGGAGAAGGTACGGCTGTCACACTGTGGTTGCCCGCCTGTGATGGCGGCGAAAGCCTGCCGCAACCTACCGCCAAAACAATCCCATGAGACGCAGCACCGACAACGCGCAGACTCCGACCATTGATCCCAACACGCTGCTGCGTACGGTGATTGATGAAAACCCCAACATCATTCTGATGAAGGACTGGGATGGCAAGTTCCTCATAGGCAACCGGGCCCTGGCCAATCTGTATGGAACCACCCCGGATGAGCTAATTGGCAAGGATGACGGTGCATTCAACCCCAATACCGAGCAGGTTGCCTTCTATTTGCAGAACGTTCGCGAGGTCATGTCACAGTCGCAGACCCAAATCGTGATGGAAGAATCAACCAATGCGGCAACCGGTGAGGTGACCTACTACCAGTCCATTAAAAAGCCACTGATCACCCGGGAAGGGAAAAAACAGATCCTCGTCATCGCCAATGATGTGACCGAGCTCAAACGCACGCAAACCCGGCTGGAAGAAAGCGAGCGACGCCTGCGCTACGTGCTGGACGCGACGGGTGAAGGCGTGTGGGACTGGGACGTTGCAAGCGGTCTGGTCACCCACAACAGCCGCTGGTGCGAAATTATCGGGCTGGACATTGAACACCTGCAACACCCGGTTGAGTTTTTCTCAGATTTGCTGCACCCGGACGACAAGGGCACGGTCATGCAGCGGTTGCAAAAATGTCTCGATGGTGGAGGCGTCTATCGCAGCGAGCACCGCATGCGATTGATCGACGGCCGCGTGGTGTGGGTACTGGACCGGGGCGACGTGGTGGAGCGCGACGCCGCAGGGGCGCCCCTGCGCATGGTGGGCAGTTTCACCGACATCAGCGAACGCAAGGCCGACGAACTGGCCCTGGGCGTTCGCACCGAACTGCTCAACGCTATTTTTCAACTGAGCCCGGACGGTTTTGTTTCTTTCGATGCAGAGTGGAGAGTCAACTACGCCAGCCCCGCATTTGCCAGCCTGACCCAGATCGAGACTGCAGCGCTCATCGGAGTCAGCGAACAGGCGTTCTCTGCCCTTCTGGCCCAGCAGTGTTTGCCCAGCGGCACGTTCCACGGTGTGCGGCGACTGCGTGAGAGAGCGGCGGCAGGCCACACCGATGAGCGCGAATTGATCGAACTGACCTTGCCGGTCAGGCGCGTGCTGGAAGTGGGCTTCCGATCGAGCACATCCAGTGCGGTATCACAAATCCTGTATTTCCGGGATGTGACCCACGAAACCGAAGTGGACCAGATGAAGAGCGACTTCCTGTCCACCGCAGCCCACGAACTGCGCACGCCCATGGCCAGCATCTATGGGTTTGCCGAGGTATTGCTCACGCAGGAACTGGATGACGACAGCCGCAAAGAGTTTACGAGCATCATTTTCAGACAGTCAGAATTGATGGCGTCCATTCTGAACGAGTTGCTGGATCTGGCACGCATCGAGGCGCGCAGGGGAAAGGACTTTGAATTGGTGTCAACAGACGTTGCGGCACTTGTCAAAAAAACCGTGAACGATTTTCGACTTCCGGCGGGGCGTCAGGCCCCTGTGGTCACGAGTCAGAACGAAGTCTGGCACATCATGGTCGACCGCAAGAAGGCGCAACAAGCAATTTTGAATGTGCTGTCCAACGCGTACAAGTACTCCCGACTCGGCGATGGTGTGGAGATCATCATCGAAGTTGCCAGCAGTCCCAATCTGATTGCCATCCACACGGTAGACCAGGGCATCGGCATGAATGCCGAGCAAGTCAAGCGCGTCTCGGAGCGATTCTTCCGGGCCGATAAATCAGGCAACATTCCTGGCACCGGTTTGGGCATGAGCATTGTCAAAGAGATAGTGGAGTTGCACCACGGCAACCTGCTCGTCGCCAGCACGCCCGGCAAGGGAACCACCGTCACCCTGCAGTTTCCAACGGCCTGATAGGAGACCACCGATGAGAACCCGTCACCTCTACATCCCTATCGTCGACGCCCGAGAGGGTATGCTGCTGGGCGCACCGTCGAATGCGGTCAGAGGCGGTTCAATGAGCTTCAGTCTGCCTGCGGGTCATGCCCTGACCGAAGAAAATCTTCACCAGCTTCAGGCCCACCATGTCGAATTTATTTTTGTCCTGAAGCCCGACACGCGCTCGGACGAACAGGTGGCCATTGACGCGGCCATGGCCGCCCGGCGCATCATCAAGATTTTTGAAGCAGCCGATTTTTCAGATGCCAACACGGCCGCCCTGTTTGATCAGGTGCTGTGCTACCGGAGTGCATGATGGCAGCGCTCCCCATTGAACGCAAACGGGTTATCGAACGCAGTGATGCACTGGCGAGCTTTCCTCGCACGGTGTCCGAAATTCTGGCCACCATTGACGACCCCGACGGAAACCTCAATGTGTTGGTGGGCTGCATCAACCATGACCCCATCATTGCCGCCAGAGTTCTGTCCGTTGCCAACCGGGCGGCGGCGCGGGCCCGGCGCGACACGGACGTCACGGATATTTACACCGCCACGTCATTGATCGGAATGACGCGCGTACGCGAAATCACACTCATCAGCGCTTTAAAAGAATTTGTAGGCAGCATGATTTCGGATGACCGCGGGGTCCGGCTATGGCAGCACAGCGTTGCTGTTGGCGTGTGCTGCGAGGAAATTGCGGCCCATGTTGACGCGGCCATTTCCATCGATTCAAGCCTGATTGCCGGACTGCTGCACGACATTGGACAGTTCTGGTTTCAAGCGATTGAGCCCGAGGCGTTCCGGGCCTGCCGACTCGAGGCTGGCGTACGCAATGTTGGCATCGAGCAGGTCGAGCGGGCGCATTTCGGTGTAGACCACTCCACCGTAGGTCGGTGGCTGGCAGAACACTGGGAATTGCCGGAGGACATTTGTGTCGCGATTGGAGGACACCACGCACCCGACTTGGTCGCGGGCGGCTTCATGGTTCCATTGGTACATGTGGCCGAGGTATTGAGCAATGCGCTGGAACTGTCAGGCGGCGGCGATTCCAACCATGTGTCCTATGTTTCGAGCGCAGCCTGCAAAAAGCTCGGCTTGGTTTGGGGTGAGAACAGCCAGTCCCTGTTTGGCCGTATCGAGGCACGCGCGCAGCATGCCAATACCTTCTTCTCAGGCTAGCGCCGCCCTGAGCAATTAGGCAGTGCCCAGATTGAACACGGCGACGACCTGCACCAGTTCCCTCGCTTGCGACTGCAGGCTCGCAGCGGCAGCCGACATTTCTTCTACCAGCGCCGCATTTTGCTGCGTCACCTGGTCCATCTGTATGACGGCGTCACCGACTTGCGACACGCCGGCAGCCTGCTCGGCGTTAGAGGAGCTGATTTCGCCCACGATGTCGGTCACGCGTTGAATGCTGCTTACGACCTCGGTCATGGTGGTGCCTGCCTGCGCGACCAGTACCGAGCCTTGCTCCACCCGTTCGACGCTGGCGTTGATCAACACCTTGATTTCCTTGGCGGCAGATGCCGAGCGCCCAGCCAGCGAGCGCACTTCGCTGGCAACCACGGCAAAGCCACGGCCCTGCTCGCCCGCCCTCGCTGCCTCCACTGCAGCATTCAAGGCCAAAATATTGGTCTGAAACGCGATGCCGTCGACCACTTGAATAATGTCCCTAATTTTGTATGAAGCATCATTGATGCCCTTCATGGTATCCACCACCCGGGACACCACCGCGCCGCCCCTGACGGCAACACTGCTGGCATTTTGCGCAAGCTGGTTTGCCTGGCGCGCGCTGTCGGCATTGATTTTGACGGTGGCGCTGAGTTGTTCCATGGATGCAGCGGTTTGCTCCAGGGCACTGGCTTGGGATTCAGTGCGGTCCGACAAATCCAGACTGCCCGCGGCGATCTCGGCACTGGCGGTGGAGACTTCCTGGGCGCCTTCACGCACCCTGCTGACCACCTGACTCAAGTTGCCCTGCATGGTTTTAATGGCACTCAAAAGTTGTGCGGTCTCGCTGCTCCCACTGGCTGCATACTGAGGAGTCAAGTCACCTGTGGCAACCGTATTCAACACCTGAACCGCCTGGCGAACCGGGTGGGTGATGGAGCGAACAATCCATCGAGCCAGCAAAATGGCCAGCACCGCCGCAGTTGCACTGCCCGCGCTGATCCCGGTCAACAGAGCATTTACATTTTTGACAGCCCCGGTTGACACTTGACTCGCCTGGCTGATCTGTGATTGCTGGAATGCGTTCAGGCTGTGCATGATGACTTCGCTTGTCTGGTCAAAGCCGCGTTCGCTGGCGGTACCTTTCATCAGCAAGTTGCCGGCCGCGACACCACTGGAAATGTAGGCGGTCGCCATACGGATGCCGCTGGCATAAAAGACATTGAAATCAGCTTCGAGCGACTCCATGCGCTGGTAGTTGGCGGTATCGCCTGCTTGCCTGAACGTGTGCTTGAACTTTGCCACGCCGTCCTGGAACCGCTTTGCAGAGGTTTGGGCCTCTGCCAGTGCGGCAGGGTCGCGGGTGGCGGATACATCGGTCAAAAATTGCTGCACTTCGGAGCGACTGAGATTCATGTCGCTCACCAGCAAAATAGAGGGCAGTGTTTCGTCATTGATTTGAATGACGTTTTCTTTCAGTCCCGACAGCATGACCCCCACGACCAGCAGCGTAGCCAAAAAAACGCCTGCCACACAGGCAAAACCGAGTGCCAATCTGGCGCCGATACGCAAATCATTGAGCATTTTCTGTCCTTCGGGGCAATACAAAATCTATCCGGTTCGGGGTCTTCATGTCATCACACCAGCTTGCGCAGTCGCACCGTAAACCAGAACCGGGAACCCGAGCCGGGTTCGCTCTCTACTCCGATGGCGCCGCCCATCAGGGTGACGATTTGCTTACAAAGTGACAGGCCGAGGCCGGTGCCGCCAAACCGCCGGGTGGGCGAAGCATCGACCTGCTCGAACAGGTTGAAGATCCGATACTGATCCGCCTGCGCCACACCCATTCCGGTGTCGCGCACTTCAAAGCGAATCAGAATGTGGCTCGCACTTTCTTCGATGACCAATGCCGTTGCATTGACACTGCCCTGCGCAGTGAATTTGATGGCGTTGCCTATCAGGCTCTGAAAAACCTGCTCCAGGCGCATGGCATCGCCAAGCACAGGTAAATTTTCCAGCGCGGGGGCGGCCGTGACGCTCAACGTGAGCCCTTTTTTTGTAGCCATGTCGACAAACAGGCTGTTCATTTTGTCCAGAACCTTGGACAAGGTGAAGTTGCCGTTGGCGAGGGTAAGCCGATTGGCCTGCAGTGCTGTGGTGTCGACGATATCGGTAATCAGTGCCAGCAGTTGCGTGGCCGCGCCCTTGAGCTTGCCCAGCTGGGCCAGCTGCTTGGGGTCCGTGCCACGGCGTTCCGCCAGCTCGGCCATACCCAGAATGGCGGTCATCGGTGTGCGCAGTTCGTGGCTCATGTTGTGAAGAAAGGCTGTCTTGGTCTGATTGGCGGCTTCTGCCGCCTCCAGGGCAATAGAGAGCCCCTGGGTACGCGTCTGCACGAGTTGCTCCAGATGGTCCCGCTGGGCCTCGACTTCCATGCGCAATTGCTCGCGCTCGATCAAATTGCAGATGCGCTGGCGGGCCACCGCAACGTTGATGGGCTTGGTAATGAAGTCTGCGGCACCCAGCGCCAGGCCGGCGTTCTCGGCACCGGGTTCGGTTGCGGCAGTGACGAAGATCAACGGGATGTTGCGCAGCAGCGGGTCGGCCTTGATGCGACGGCAGGTCTCATAACCGTCCATGTCGGGCATCATGATGTCCAGCAAAATCAGACTCGGCATGATCTCCGTCGCAAGGGCCAGTCCTGCAGCGCCAGAGGTGGCGATCCGCAGATCAAAGTCAGACTCCAGCGCTGCCCCCAGTGTCAGCAGATTGGCAGGCGTGTCATCTATCGCCAATATCGTGGTTTGCGCACCGATCATTGTTGTATCTCCCAATTGTGCGTTGCCGCCAGGTGTTGCAGGCGATCGAACACCGTCGCGAACTGAAACCCATCCATTAGCCGGGCCGCTTCGTTCATTTCGGCGGCGAGCACAGTACCGGCAGTTTCCTCCTGCAAGACCCGGAAACGGCTGATCGCAGTGAACTTGCTTTGTGCCAACAAAGGCAATAACTCATTCACCAGCGCTGCAATGCTCGAGGCATCGAAAGGTTTGTCGGCCACTTGCAGTGGGGAGGGCGTTTCGACGACCGTGTCGCTGACTGGCAAAGCTGGACTATTGACCGCCACTCGTGCGGCGCTAATGCGGAACCAGAAGCGCGACCCGCGCCCCAGCGTACTGTCGACACCGACTTCACCACCCATCATGGCGGCAAAATTCGCCACGATGGACAAGCCCAGGCCACTGCCTCCGTAGTTGCGCGTGATACTGCCGTCGGTCTGTGTGAACGGATGAAACAACAACCTGTGCTGATCTGGCGCAATGCCGATGCCGGTATCGGTTACGCTGAATTCGAGCACCGCGGTCTGCCCGATTGCCTGCGGCGTTGGCGCGTTGCCATGGCCCACCTCACGGACGTCGATACGGATCTGCCCCTTCGCAGTGAACTTGACTGCGTTGGCCACCAGATTCGAGAGCATCTGGCGCAGGCGGTGCGGATCGCCCAGATAGTATCCGGGCGGCACACTGGAGTGACATACAAGCAGCAGGCCCTTGGAGGCGGTGATTTCAGCAAACAGGGCGCGTGCCTCACCGATGATCTGTGCCGGCTCCAGAGGGAGTGATTCAATCTGGACCTTGCCAGCCTCGATCTTGGAAAGATCCAGAATGTCGTTCAATAGTGCCAGCAACGTCTGCCCGGAGCTCAGGATGGTGCGTGCGTAGTGCAACCGGTCCAGCTCCGGCACGTTGGGCCGCAGCAGCACTTGCGCCATGCCCAGCAAACTGTTCATCGGGGTCCGGATTTCGTGGCTCATGGTCGCCAAAAAGCTGCTCTTGGCACGGTTTGCAGCTTCGGCGGCATCGCGCGCCTGCTCCAGATCGCGGCGACCCGCCTCCCGCTCCTGTACAAGCCGGGCGACGCTGGCCGAAAGTGTGGCGATATCGCGTTCGCTCACCGCAGTGTCCTGGTCGGCGTGAGGTGCCAGGCCGTCAAATACCCCGCGCAGGGACACCAAGGCCTTTTCGCGCGCCAAAAGTTCGTGCCGCAGGCTGGTTGCGGTGCGATTGAGAATCTCGAAGGTGGATCGAAACTCGACCGGCACGTCGGCGATCAGCGCCGCAGAGGCCGCATCCTGGTTTTGATGCGCCGCCTTCTCGTACAGGCGCACCCGGTCCAGCGTGCCGAGCCAGCGTTTGAGCGGAAACCAGATCAGTACCATGCCGACGGCCAGGCTGATCAAAGACAAAGCCATCGCCGTGAGCAACATCTCCCACAAATCAGCGGCGATTTTGTTTATATCAAAACGCAGACGCAACACGCCGTAGTCGCGCCCCCCAACCGAAATGTTGCGATTGACATCGTATAGCGTCCCTGCCACGGTGTCCTGAAGCCAACGCGGAGCGACGGACTGCGACGTTGCAACGCTCGCACTGCTCGCAGTACTCATCATTCCGCCGCCGATGTCAATGTAGGTGGCAGTGGCGAACGACGAGCGCAAGACAGATTTTTCAAGCACACGCCGGATGGTGTCGTAGTCGCCAATGACAGCGCTGTCTGTAACCGTTTGGGCCGTCACCTCGATCAACATGACTGCAGCTTGCTGTGCATCTTCCATTGCCTGCAAAAACTGGTACTGGTAAAACAGCGCTACACCCACGCCCAGGAAAAGCAACTGGCTGGTCGAATACAGAAGAAACAACCGCGTAATCAGCGATTGTGGGAGCAACTTCTTCAAGTCGATCATGCCCAGAATATCCGAGCCTCAGCGCAGGGTGGCCGGCGCGGTGGAATAGAACTTGCGGTAGTTGCCGTAGTCGCTGCCGCTGGCGGGGACGAAATGGGCATCCTGCTCCAGACCCACTTCTTCGCTGGCCTTTCGCAAAACGTCCTTCCCAATGGGGTCCTTGTGCATACTCAGGAATGCCCTAGCAACCGCCCGAACGTCGCTCTCGGGTACCTTGCCCGAAGCCATCAGCGCCAAGTCATGGTAGCCTGGCGATGTCCACAGCACGCGAAACTTTTTGCCCTCGCGTGATGTGTAGCCGTCGATCAGCATCGAGTTGCTGCCGACAGCGCGGGCCTTTCCGGCGAACATCTGCGCAAAAGCCGCATTCTGGTTGCCTGCGAACACCACCTTGATGTCAACACCCTGCGACAGCAAATAGGCATAGGGCAGCTTGTAGCCGAAAAACGCCTCCGGCCCGGCAAAGGCCACTTCCTGCCCCTGGAGTTGCTCTATTCTGGTTGTCGGAGAATCTGCGGGAACGGCAATCTGACCCATGAGCTGGGGTGTCTGGCGTCTGCCGAAAACCTTCCAGCCCAGGGCCTCGCGCTCGGGACTGAACAGGTGATTCGAGAAGATGAACTCGACTTCCTGGGCCAACACGTAGCTGGTGGTGTCGGCCGAAGTGCGCCCGATCTTCAATTGCAGCTTGACATGGCTCTTTTCGGAAACGTACTGGATGATCGGGTTCCAGTACGCAGCGGTTTTGTTGATGTCCCACTGGTTCACCGGCGAAAAACGATAAACCGTTTCCTGAGCAAAAGCGCAGCTCGCTATGAACAAACTGGCCAGTAGCATGCCGACGTTGGCATAAATTCGTGGAACCATCGCGCATCCCTTAACATGTGACCAAGTAACCCGTCCCGATGACACTATGCACCGCACCTTTGCCCGATCATTGACCGGAACGGTGGCGTCCAAGTTCATAAATTTGATATTAATTTTACAAATTGTGATAAATTTTAACAAATAATATATTATTAGTCGAAAATATCCGGGGTTTTAAATCGTTCCGAGTTGCATATTTGACGCACTCGCCGGTACCCAACGACATGTCCTATCGAACTCTACCTGTCACCGAGCTAAGGAACCTAGCCGAGGGAAGCCTAATTGCCAAGCCTGACTGTGAGGCGCAGTTCACGCTGGGACAGCGCTATGCCAGAGGCATGGGCGTTGCGAAAAACGATGCAATGGCGGCCGACTGGTTCCAGCGCGCCGCCGACCTCGGACACATCGAAGCGCAGCGCTACCTCGCCTTTGCCCACTTGCACGGACGGGGTATCAAGAAAGACGAAGCAGAAGGCGTTAGGCGCTTGCGCATTGCGGCGGATTGGGGTGACGCACCGTCTCAACGGCAACTGGGTTTTCACTATGCAACGGGCAGCGGTGTTCCGTTCGATCCGAGCGAAGGTGTGCAATGGTTCCGTCTGGCGGCGGAGCAAGGTGATTACCTGGCCCAGTACAACCTGGGCTTGGCCTATGCCAACGGACGTGGCATACCCTTTGACCAGGCGCAGTCCCTGCATTGGTACGAATTGGCTGCAAAAAAGGGAATGCC
>CAIYDK010000439.1 GCA_903924955.1 uncultured beta proteobacterium
AGGCGATGCCTTGTTCCGGGTCAATCCTGGCCACCGCCTTGGCGTCAAACGCCAGAGTAAACGAGCCGTCAGGTAGTTCCTTGGCCATTTCGGTGCGGGTCCAGTCAAATACGGGCATGAAGTTGTAGCAGATCACTTTCACGCCCACCGCCGCGCAATGGCGGATGTTTTTCTGGAAGTTGGCAATGAGGCGGTCCCTCGTTGCCTTGCCCAACTTGATGTCTTCGTGGGTCGGCACACTTTCAACCACTTCAAACTTCATCCCCGCTTCTTCAATGCGGGCGCGCAGTGCCTGCAGTTTGTCCAGCGGCCATACCTCACCCACCGGTACGTCGTAAATGGCAGAAACAATGCCGTACATGCCGGGGATCTGGCGGATGTATTCAAGCGTGACGGGATCAGACTCGCCATACCAGCGAAAGGTCATTTTCAAAGCACTGCTCCAAAGGCGTGTGATTTCAATGTATCACGAAGCCGTTGCGGTGAATTGGTGACCTACAATTGTTTGCGGACGGTCTTCATCCATGTCGAATCCTGACTGTTGCAGCAGATTCAAACAAACCGATGAATCAGGCACAGAATCAAACACAGCTCATCGCACTCGACTGGGGCACTTCCTCTTTGCGGGCTTATCGTCTCGGTGCCGACAGTTCGGTTTTGGAGTTGCGCTCACTGCCGTGGGGTGTGATGAAGCTGCCGCAGGTCGTGCTACCCAAGAATTTCGGCGTCGATGAAACGGCGCGCTTTGAGTTTGCCTTTGAAGAGGCTTGCGGCGACTGGATGCGTGCCTCACCGCACGCCCCTGTGATCGCGGCCGGGATGGTCGGCAGCCGCCAGGGCTGGCGCGAAGCGCCCTATCTGTCAGTACCGATTGCGGTAGATCGGATCGGAAGCACGTTGAGCACAGTGCATACCAGAGGCGGCCAGATCCTATACATCGTCCCCGGTCTTATCGAGAACTCGGCGCTGCCCAATGTCATGCGTGGCGAAGAAACCCAGGTGATTGGTGCACTCAGCATGCTCGATTTCGCTAAGACGCCGTGCCACGCAGAGCAGCAACAGGACGAGATTCTGATCGGCTTGCCTGGCAGTCATTCCAAGTGGGTACAGGTGCGGCTACAGCATCAGGAAAAACAGAGTCACATCGAGCATTTCCACACCTTCATGACGGGCGAGGTCTACGCGGCGTTGTGCGAGCACACAATTTTGGGGCGCAGTATGCAGACCGGCGATGTCAAGGGAGACGGTGATGCTGCGTTCGATCGCGGTGTCCTGGTGGCTCAGACCCCTGCCGGACGTGCCGGCGTCCTGTCGACGATCTTCAGCACACGCACACTGGGCCTGACCGGCGTACTTGATGGCGCCGCCCAGCGTGAATATCTTTCAGGTCTGCTGATCGGCCATGAAATGGCGGCATTGCAAGCCTTGTTGGCGCAACAAGGTTTTCAGCCTGCGCGCATCCTGCTGGTCGGCGATGCAGCGCTGTGTGGCCGGTACAGTCGTGCCCTCAGCGCCTATGGCCTTGATCAGGTCGAAATAGCAGTGCAGGCAACGGAACTTGGCTTATGGAAGCTGGCAATGTCTGCCGGTCTGCTTGTCGCATAGCTCACAAAGGGATCATCACATGCTCAAGAATGCATTGCAACACTGTGGACTGATCGCAGTTCTGCGGGGGATTCGTCCGGATGAAGTCGCGGCCATTGGCCTGACACTGTATGAGGCCGGATTCAGAGTGATCGAAG
>CAIYDK010000440.1 GCA_903924955.1 uncultured beta proteobacterium
CCCGTTAACCGACATTGGACGTTCCATTCGACCTTTGTGGAGCGTCGCTCATTTAGCCTGTTGGCTCTCCATGAAGCTGCCGCCCGGTTGGCGGCGGCCAATCCACATTGCTGACGCTGGCGGCCGAGACCCAGTTGACAGGGCAGCGTCAGGAGTCATTGGAGTTTCGGTTGGAAATGACTCCACAGGGCTGGAAGCCGCCGTTCCGTTTTGCCAAGTCAAACTTCAAAAATTGGCCCATGACGTCTAAAAATGTGTGCGTTCTCGCGGCCGTAAAGCTGCCATCCAAAACAGCTTTACTTTCGTCGAAGGGGCTGACTGGGTTTCAGCGCAAGGAGTCAGTCGCGAACGGCAGGTTCATAGAAGTCCGATGGGTACCCGCCACCCGCTGTATTTAACAAGCGTGAGCAAGATTGAGGTGGGGCTGGCCTCCGGGTTTGCATCTGCATCGGAGTTTTTTTACGCGCATCAGCGGCAGTAATGCGCTGCAACCAGGGACGACAGCAAGGGAAAACCGCACTGCAAGTGTGCTGCTTAAGCCGCGCCAAATATCACGTTGATTCGGGCCACGTATTTGGACACGTCGCCGTGTACCCGGCAGCCGATATGGCGCACGGAGTGCGGCCCGAAGCCGTGGCGGAAGAACAAGGCAGAGCCCTTGCGCGGCTGCACTTCCATCGCGCTGCCATCAGGGCGCAAAAGCCTTGTGTTGCCGCCCTGCACGCCGTCTTGCGGGCCATTGAGGTAGAGCAGCATGGTCAGACACGAGTGCACATCCTTTGGCCACTCTAGCATGTCGGCACGGTCTTCAGACAAGCCATAGCCCGGCCAGCTGCCGTCGGTGTGGATGTTGAACACGTCGTTGTCGTCGTAGCGATACATATTGAGCCGGTGGCTCAGCGCCGGGAACAGCGGCGCACCGTCCAGAGTCTGCGGCAGTAAATGGGCCATGCGCTGGAACATTGGCCGCATCAAGGCAGCGTCAGCCACCCAATGCACGGACTTGTTCATGCGCATGCCTGGTGGTGTGGAGATGCCGGGGGCCTCGTCGCGGTAGCCAAATTGTTCGGTGGCGGCGACGATGGCGTCTGCCTCGGCCGGTGTGACCACCCCGTCGATCACAAAAGCCAGTAAACCATCCAGGTCAATGTCGTGGCGTGTGGGTTGCAGTGTGGGTGCATCGCAAAGCGCCAGTGCCGCAGGCGCGCTGTCAAACGCGTGGATGGGCGTCATGGGTACTACGCCGCCCATCGGCAGCGAGCCTGGCAAATGGGCTACTGAATGATGGCCAGGCCAGGCCAGGCCAGGGTGTGTCTCGCGTTGTCGTTCACCATGTTCCGATATTGGGCATCGAAACCCAGGGTTGCGCCGCAGGCAAGGGCGCGCCACGCTGCAGCAGTTCAATGGAAATATTGTCGGGCGATCGCACAAAGGCCATATAGCCGTCGCGCGGCGGGCGAACAATGGTCACGCCATGCGCTTGCAGGCGCTCGCAGGTGCCGTAAATGTCGTCCACCGCATAGGCCAGATGGCCAAAGTTGCGTCCACCAGTGTAGTTTTCGGGATCCCAGTTGTAGGTCAGTTCCACCTGCGCGATGTGGTTGCCGGGCGCTGCCAGAAAGGCCAGCGTGAAGCGGCCTTGCGGTACGTCGCGCACGCTAAGCACCTCAAGACCCAGTGCGTCGCGGTAAAAGCGCAGCGAGGCGTCTAGGTCCGTGACCCGGACCATGGTGTGTAAATACTGCATACCACCCTCTTACTTCAGATTCAGCACCCAAGTTGCGAGCTTTTTCGCGTCTGCCTCCGGCAGCTTTGGATGCGCTGGCATGGGTAAGACTCCCCACTTGCCCACACCACCGTTGCGAATGCTTTGAGACAACTGCGCCACCGCATCGGGCTGGCCTGCATATTTGGCAGCCACGTCTTTGTAGGCGGGACCTACCAGTTTGGTGGCCACCGCGTGACAACCCATGCAGTCGCTTTTACGCGCCAGCGCTTCGCTGGCCTCGCTGCTTTGCGCTGCCAATACGGCAGCACTGAAAACGGCAATTTCAAAAAGGCGCATGCTCACAATCCCAGGGCTTTCAGACGTGCGGGCTCTACGATCTCTATCCAGTAGCCATCGGGGTCTTTGATAAACGCCACGTCTTTCATCTTGCCTTGATCGGGGCGCTTAACGTAGGTCACCTTGTTCTCGTCAAACCAGGCCACCGCGGCATCCAGGTCCGGCACGGAAAAACAGATGTGTCCAAAGCCCTGCGGTTGAGCGTTGCCGTCGTGGTACTTGAAGTCTGGATCCGACTCGGTCCCCCAGTTGTGGGTCAGCTCCAGAATGCCGCGCTGGCCGAAGGTATAGGCGGTGCGCTCGCCCGCGTCCTGCGGCACGGCATCGTCGCTTGCGCGGTGCAGAAAATACAGCGAGAACTTCATCTCGGGAAAGTCGAGTTTGCGCAGTAACAGCATACCCATGATGCGGGTGTAAAAGTCCAGCGCCACTGTCGGGTCCTTAACGCGCAGCATCGAGTGGTTGAACACAAAGCCTTTGGTGGCCTCGGGCACGGCGGAGCTGACACCGGGATGGGTCTCGGTCGTAAAACGCATGGCAGGAAAATCTTTCGTGATCAAAAAAGGTGATTCCCCGCGCTGCCCGAGAGCCGCGCGGTACACCGCGATAGGAAGTGCAATTACCTGCCCACCGCCACCAAAGGCTTTGGGAAGATTTCGGCGGGTTGGGTGCTTTGGCGCTGTTTCTCCACCGCCATAACGCAGCGGCGCAAATAGCGCATGCTGGTGACGCGCAGGAAAGAGGCAAAGTTGGGCACCTCACCTCCGTGCGCCAGGATTTCTTCGTGGAACTTGGAGATGAGGGCGTTGGTAGTGCGGCCCTCTTCTTCGGCCATTTCGGCCAGGATGTCCCACACCATGTTTTCCAGCCGGATGCTGGTGAGCACATTTCTGATGCGCACCGTGCGCGAGCGCTGCTCGTACTGGATGGGGTCGGCTTTTACAAAGTATTCACACATGGTGGGACTCCGGCTTCATCGGTTGCATTAAATGGCGCGCTCGGTCATCTGCTGCGCAATGTAATCGGCCTGACGGATGGCCAGTGTCACGATGGTCAGCGTGGGGTTTTCCGCGCCGCCGGAGGTGAATTGGCTGCCGTCGCTGATGAACAGATTGGGGATGTCGTGCGTCTGACCCCATTTATTCACTACTCCGTCCTGCGGTCTAGCACTCATGCGACTCGTTCCCATGTTGTGGGTAGACGGATACGGCGGTGTGCGGAAGGTTTTGATGGCACCGGCAGCCTGGTAAATGCGCTCTCCCTGCGTAAATGCGTGGTTGCGCATGGCAATATCGTTGTCGTGGTCATCGAAGTGCACATTGGGTGCATAGTTACCCCACTGATCTTTGACGTTGGTGTTGAGAGTGACGCGGTTGCCTTCGCGCGGCATGTCCTCGCCCACCAGCCACATCCCGGCCAGGTTGGTGTAGTGATCCATCCACCAGGCGAAGTCGGAACCCCAGCCACCCGGATTCAGGAAGGCCGCCATGAACGGAATGCCTAAGGCGAGTGTTTCGAGCTCATACCCGCCCACAAAGCCGCGCTTGGGGTTGTTGCCCGCTTCGTCGCGCACGATACCGGCCATTGTGGTGCCACGGTACATATGCACCGGGTTCTTAAATGCAGCGTAGACCGAGCCTGTCATGTGGCGCATGTAGTTGCGTCCCACTTGGCCGGAGGAGTTGGCCAGGCCGTCCTTGAACATATTGGAAGCCGAGAGCAGCAACAGGCGTGGTGTCTCAATCGAGTTACCGGCCACGCAAATGATGCGGGCTTTCTGACGCTGCTCTTTGCCGTCTTTGTCGAAGTACACGACACCAGTCACTTTGCCGGCGGCATTGTGTTCGATGCGCGAGACATGCGACTGCGGACGGATTTCAAAATTACCGGTGGCCTCGGCCTTGGGGATTTCGGTGTACAGCGTGGACCACTTGGCTCCGCTCTTGCACCCCTGGAAGCAAAAGCCCAACTGCAAGCAGCGGCCACGGCCGTCACGCGGCTGGCTATTGATGGCCATGTTGCCGGTATGCACTTCTTTGTAGCCCAGCTTCGTAGCGCCTGCGTGCATGACCTTGAAGTTGTTGTTGCCCGGCAGACCGGGAATACCGTTGGTGCGTGTCACGCCCATCTTGTTTTCAGCCTTGGCGTAGTAGGGCTCCAGGTCCTTGAGGGTGATAGGCCAGTCCAGCAGGTTTGCACCCTTGATGTCACCGTACTCAGTCTTGATGCGGAACTCATGCTCCTGAAAGCGCAGCGATGCCCCGGCCCAGTGGGTGGTGGTGCCGCCCACGGTCTTGCAGATCCATGCCGGCAGACCGGCAAAGTCCTTGGCTACGCGCCAGGAACCGGAGGTGGTGCGTTTGTCCAGCCAAGCGAGCTGGCTGAACGACTTCCATTCGTCGTTGATGAAAGATGCGCTCGATTGCAATGCTCCCGCCTCGAGTACAACGACCTTGATGCCCTTTTGGCACAACTCGTTGGCCAAGGTGCCGCCGCCGGCGCCGGAGCCGATGATGAGAACCACCGAGTCGTCGGAAAAATCAAATTTCGCCATGTTTATATCTCCTGTTATGTGTTGTGAGGCAGCGCGTCGCCTTAGCCCATAAAGGGGGCGGGGCTGGCTTCTTTGGAGGGTGCCGGCAACCACTTCAGGTCTTGAAATCCGCGCGTGATATAGCCGCCTTTTTCCCAGGCCGAGCCCGGGTAGCCAAATACGGCAAAGGCCATGTCGTTGTCATATAACGAGGTCACGCACTGGCCACGCACTGTGGCAAAGAAGGCAGTGCCTTCCATGCCTCGCACAATCTCTTCGCGCTTGGCGGCACTGGCCTTGGCAAAGTTGCCGCCCGCCGAGGTGTTGAGCCATGCAATGCCGTCTTTGAGCATCTTGGCTGCACCGGCGTCACCCGAAGCCTTGGCGTCCAAGTCTTTGGACAAGAGCGCATAAACTGCATCGGGTAGCTTCTGGTGGGGGAAGAGCACACGGCCCATGGCCATGAGGGTCTGGCCTTCTACGGTGCTAAGGGTCTTTAGCTCCAGCGCCCATGCCGTGGAGGGCGCAAGCCCGGCCAGCAGGCTGCCGGTGGCAAGGGTACCCAGCAGAACACCGGAACCTTTGAGGAATTTACGGCGCGCCAGGGGCATGGTCACCTTGCGGACTACACCGCTCTCTTCACCGCAACCCGCGACTTCGGGGCTGTCACTGGCAATGAAAATCACACGCATGTTTGTCTCCGGTATGTTGTTGACATCCACCCGTGCCGGGTAGATGTGGAACAAGATTATCGAGGCGAAGCGAGGCAGCCGGGTGATAGCTGAATACTTACAGGGCAAACCCTCGGTTGCGCTTTGGGTGACAGTTCCGATCAAAGAAAAGGCTTAAGGAAGCTTTGCTGCGAGCCCCATCGACCAGGCTGGGCGTGGCTTACAAGTTGAGCTGGTTTTGAGTACGGCGGTCAGGAAACACCCACATCCAGGCCACTGACCCAATGAGAAAGCCGGAAATGACGGGATACAGACGAGTGTCAACGTCGGGATTGGAGCGGACAAACTCCAAACCGCTACACCAGCTTTATGCCTTGTGTCGGCGATGCTCATTAGGGAGTGATCTCTGCGTAAGTTGCAATTTGGGTGCTCCAAAGCCGAAGTTCAGAAACGGCTTTGGTCAGTCGATTTACAGCATGTCATAACCGGAAACGTATGCCCGCAATCGCGGCACTACCGAAGTCCGCGAAGCTGAACTGAAAGTCAACAATGGGCACA
>CAIYDK010000441.1 GCA_903924955.1 uncultured beta proteobacterium
ACAAACGGAATCCAAAAAAAGACCGGTTATAAGAGGTCTTCATTGAGGATATCAGCAAGAAATGGAGGTTTCTTGTGGTCAAACGGGGAGGAACTTCAGCTTAGAAGTTGGTACCAACGCAGCGTCACAAGCTTGTTCATGCAAATCTCCCTGATTTCATTTTCTTCGCATCATAGGCCCGTTTCATCCACCGAAACGCTTCGAAGCTCCGATCTCGCTCCGTATGGCTCTCACGACGTGAGCCTGCGAATCATGACAATCGTGATCGTCATTCAGAGGAGCCCTTTGGCAGGCTCAGGACAGGCTGTAGCTACGCGGCAATCCAGGAAGTCCGAAGACATGGATCACCACGGCCTGCGGCCTAGCGATGGTGAATGTTGGTGCCTTGAATACTCGGGAGATCAATACAAGGGGCTTATGCCTTGAGCCTTGCTTGCGAGCATGACAACGCCTGCAGCGTCGCGTGAACCTACCCGTGTCGGGCACTCAGAACTTTGGTCACAGCTTAAACCGGAGAGTGGGTGCGAAGCCAGTCCTTGAGCGCCTCGTTCACCCGCGTCTGCCATCCTTTGCCTGAAGCCTTGAACGATGCCACCACCTCAGCATCCAACCGTATGCCAGTAAAAACCTTGGGCTGCTCAACACGGGGGCGCCCAGGCGGGCGCTTCATCGCGACCAGGGACGCATACAGCTTTGAATCCAAACCCTTTGCTGCGGGCTGTGCGCCGGCAAACCACTGATCGTCCAATTCGGGCGAGTCCGGGTCTGCCGCAATACCCGCATTGATGGTGACATTCTCTTCGGGTGTAGGCAGTTTCACCGTGCGTCCAGAACGGGTTTTAAGCACTGTCGACATATCTTTTTACCTCTCGGTCATTGGCCTTGCGCAGGCTAATGAGGCGAACTGACACCTCGCGCAAACAAAACACCATCACGTACAGTCGCTGCTCGATCAGCCCAGTAGCAACAAAACGCGGCTCCGAATAGCGTTTTCGATCATCCACCCGCAATTGCACAGTCTCCCATTCGAAGCCGTCTGCCTCGCTGAACCACACCCCGTGCCGCTGCACGTTAGTGGCCAGTTTGCGGGGGTCGAAACTGTAGTTCACATTATTTATTGTATAAACAATAATACAAGTATGCAAGCCAAATTTGACATTGCGAGGCGCGACAATCCACTGACTGCATGGATCGCCCGGCCTGCGGCCTCGCCATGATGAATATCAGTGTCATCAATTTCCGGGAATCAAAATAGAGGGGATTTGCCTTGACCATCAAAACCGAAACAAAGGCGGGCAGCAAAGCCAAGAGCCCGATTTTTGAGACAGTGCACGAAACGGCGCTTGATTTGCATCTTCTGGGCTTTATTGACCAGCGCAAGATGCGCAAGTTTGACATCCTGTGTCAGGAAGCCATCCCTGAAATCTGACGGACTGTATCGCCGGGAGTGCTCAGGGTGGCGCGATGAGTCTGCAGATCACTGCCTGGCACCGATGTCCTGCCTCGACGCCCAGATCCTGCGCCAGCACATTGACGTGACTGACAACGCCCTCTTCCAAGGTACTCCGCGCCTCGCCAATCCGTGCACTGTGGTGCGCCACAGTGCAGGCAGCCAGCCCATGCGACTGCAAGAAAGGCAAGGCTGCCAATCCGGCTTCGTCCTTGCCGACACCCGCGTCGTTGAAAACGCTCAAAAGCGGGCGCGCCGCCAGCGCATAGCGCGCCGAGCTGATGCCGCCGTGCGAGCCGCTGACAGCCAGGCAACCGGCATCCTGCGCACCCAGCTCGGTGATGGAATCGACGACGCGCAGAATGGGCATCGTCACTTCTGCCTGGCCAAAGCTGCCTGCGTGATGGCCGACAGGGTGCCGCGTGTGGTGATCACCTCAGGCTCCAGCATCACCTCG
>CAIYDK010000442.1 GCA_903924955.1 uncultured beta proteobacterium
GGAACTGGCGCGATGGCGACAACCTTTGGACATACTTTCAATTGATTCGAGAAGCCTTGGGAAATCAGGAGTAGGCGCCATGCACGATATTCCGACCACCATCCGATTTCCTCAGGGAGTGTTCAATGAGCTTCAAAGTCGACTGTTGCAAGACAGTAGTCGCGAAGCCTTTGCGCTGCTTTCTGGAAAGCGCACTACGAAGGACGGGTTTTGCGTGATCAAGGTTACCGATGCCTACTATCCTTCACCGGACGACTACGACGAGCAAAGTATTTCCAGTCTGCGGTTGAAACGTTCCTTCATTTATGACAAGCTGGTCAAGTTGCAGCAAAGCGGTAACAACGATACTTTGATTGATGTGCACACACATCCGTTCTGCAGCGACAGTGTTGCTTTCTCAGCGGTTGATGACCATGACGAAGACACCTTCCACCGGTGGCTCACTGCTACGCTCGATGGCTTTCACTATGCAAGTATCGTTCTGTCCCAAACCGACTACGCTGCGCGAACATGGGAAATTGATGGCGAGAACTCCGTCCATTGCGCCGCTCGAATAAAGACGCAAACGGCAGGCGAGAACTGGCCCTGCGCGGAAATCAAGTGCCACCAAGATGTCGCAATGGAATCGTTCAAAATTCAAAACGGCTTCTTAGCGCGCAGCGCACTTGCGCTGGGTTTGGAAACGCTGCGCAGGGTGACGAACGATCAAACAATTGGGATTATCGGAGTCGGCGGCCTCGGGTCGGTCATCGCTGAAAACCTGATTCACAGCGGATTTCACGCCATTCACCTGATCGATCCGGACCGAGTGGAAGTTACAAACCTCAATCGAATCGTGGGCGCGTACTACAGCGACGCGGAGGCCAATCGGCTCAAAGTCGCAGTGGTGAAAGAGCACTTGCAGCGCATCAACCCCGCTGCAGTGGTCTACGCCCATGCAATAGGAGTAGAGGACGAAGCCGCTCTGGCGGCGTTGATGCAATGCGATTGGCTCATTGTTACGACGGACAACCATTTCAGCCGCTACCAGGCCCAAAACATCGCGATTCAGCTGGGGGCACCGCTGATTTCGGCGGGTGTCAACATTACGGTTGAAGGCCAGAACGTCACAGACATGAGCGGCGAAGTCATCACCGCAAGGAATGGCGATGGCTTGTGCCTGAATTGTCTCGGACGCATAAATCCGACCGCCGTCGCAGCACATGAACACAGAGGAGAATTCGTTGGCGACGAACTGGTTCGCAGAGGATACGTGAGCGGACATGAGGTCAAGGAACCCGCCGTAAAGACTTTGAACGCGATCGTTGGGGCGCTGACTGTAGATGTACTATTGAATCAGTACACCTACAGGCAATCTCATGAACCAATCTGGGTCTACGAGAACAATCAAGGGCCGGCGCTGTACGCCGACAGTGATAGCGCGTCTAGTCGCCTTGAGAACTGCTATTTTTGTTCCTGAGAGGACTCGACCGCGCGGTTTGCGGGGTGTTTTGTGGCGCTAGGCTACTGTTATTCGTGGCGGCGCCAGCGCATTGAATATTGATTGAATGGATTGGTGGTTGCACAGTTCCATTTCCCCTGCGGATCTGCGCGGATATTTTGTCTGGACCAGACTATTCGAGAGCAGAATTGCAGAGTTGATTCGCCTGATGGAACGTCGTCAGAATTCGGACATGGCAGTGATTTACTTGATAATTAGCAATGGAGGAATTTATGGATGGGTCGATTGAAATTTGGAATCTGAATAACGGAAATGGAGTAATTCGAGGCGTCGATGGGAAAAATTACAAGGCCGATTTCAGGGATTTCCAAGAATTTAGGACGCGAGCAATTAGAGTCAGCTTGGAAATCGGGCAGGATGTAAGTTTCACACCTAGTGGATTGAAAGCTGAATCCATCGAATACGATTCTCGGTCAGCAATTCTTCGCTTTGCATGGTTTCGCAATTATCCAAAAACCATTGCCGAACTGGCAGATCCTGAACATGCGGTCGCGGAGAAATGGTGGTCAAGCAATTTTAATGAGAAAGAATTGTTTGAGCGCACTTCGAATAAGGCCGTAGAACAGAATTGGTTTGCCGAACAACAGGCAAAGCAAGCAAAAAACAATTATAAAAAAAATGACGCAGCAGCCCGATTGGCTGTTCAAGAGCAAATAATAAAGGTGGTCACTCGGAAAAAATATGAAATTCTTTTCTCATATTTTGAACGCACCTTTCAGCGAATTGAATTGGAGAAGAAGATTGTCTACTCGGAAACTGGAGCAGTCTTTAACACTGGACTTGGGAATAAGTTTAATAAGGACATTTATGCAGTGTTTAGAGCAACCAAAAATGATTTTGGAAATCCGTACGAGTTTGAGAAATTTTCTGATGAAAACTATGTTGGCATAAATTTCCCGGAAATGCCAGAGCCAGCGGATTATTTTCTTGATTTTGAAACAGGTAAGAGAGTACCCAGCGATAACTTGCTTCTAGATTCTACGAAGCCAATTTTCAGTGACGATAAACATCTATTTGATGATCGAATAATGCGATTTCCTGGGTCTTGGCAGAAATTTAGTGATGTGGAATGCGCATCGACATTTATGACATTGCTTGATGTTACCAAAAGACGAGTTAGGCGCAATTTTCGCGCAGCAATACCCTTCTATTATCCGGGAGTTAGAAAGATACAGATGCTATTGCCAGTTACATTTTATCCCGGCACTGATCAACAAGAAATACGGGCGATTGTTGTAGCGCGCAAGGGCGCTGGATATTCAGTTGAAACTATCATGCCTTTAGATTGGGCATATAAGAATGCCCGACTAATAGCGAAGCCTGATCGCGATGATTGGTTGGATTTTTGAATCTTCAACCGCAATCTCAACAATGGAATGCCACCGAACAGCACAC
>CAIYDK010000443.1 GCA_903924955.1 uncultured beta proteobacterium
ACGTAACAACAGTAACGTGCGACATCGTGTCGTAATGCATACATTCAGTGTGAATCTTTGCATGGCGCTTCCGATAGGCCTGCTATAAAATTCGCCAACCTAAACCTTACCGACCCCGTGCCCGCACTCCATAACGACGACGCTCGCGTTACCGACGAAGAACTCCGGTTACTGCTCCTGCGCACGCCGGTGGGAACAACGGCAGTGGGCGATGTTCGCTTTTGGTACCGCAACGTATTTCTCCTGGCGTTGGCAATTTTTGATGCCGTGGTGCTGCTGCTGTTTCCTGAAAGAGTATTTCAAACCTTCATCACCCCCGGTGCTCCGCAGGGTCTGGCAATCTACCTGCTGATGGTGGGATGGTCTGGCGTGATGGTGACCGTGCTGTATGGCTACAGCTACTTGCTCGACTGGGAATTCGAACGCGTGTCCATGATCTGCTTTTCCATTCAGTTGGCAGGTTTCGTGCGAGACTTTTTGTTCATCGTGTCTCTCGCCATCAATATTCAGTCGACCCTGGGCGTCTACGCGGTGCTGCGGCTGCTGGGCATCAGTTTCCTGTTCGTCAATATGATGTACGCCAAGAAGGCGCCGCCCATGCACCAGCGTCTGTGGCCGCACCCAGGCACTGATTAGCACCGCCTTTCCCCCTCTTTTTGGCCCTTGGGCAGGGCCATCTGCGATTGACAATCTGCGCATCCTTGTTTTGTGGTGCACATGGTCTGTCAGATGAGCTTCGCCGGAAATTCAATTTCGCTTTATGCCCACGACGTGCTCGACTCGTCGGTCATGTCTGCAAGCCCTGAAAAGCTCATCTCGATGCTGTTCAACGGGGCGCAAATTTCTATCGTGAAGGCTCAGCAGCACATCGCGGCGGGCGATGCCGCTGGGCGCAGCGAAGCCATTGCCAAGGCCATCGAAATCGTTGACAACGGCTTGCGCACAGCCCTGCGCATCAGGGACAGCGACGAGATGGCTCGACAACTCAATTCCCTCTACCTGCACATTACGCGACACCTCGCTCAGGCCAACCTGACCAACGATATCCGGCACCTGGATGCGGTCGTCAAGCTGCTTTCTGACCTGAGATCGGCCTGGTCAGGTATCAAGCCGCTGCTCTCAAGCCGAAACGACATCTACTACCTGCCCCGAAGCGCGGGCAGTAACTCGAGGCGCGCCTGACAGCTGACGGTCTGAAAACGTCGATTAACGCCAAAACGGCCTGCAACGCCCGTGGGGATTGCGCAGAGCGCTATCGTGTTGATAGCAGGTGCCAACATCCACGCACCAGCCCGTTACTTGGCGAAAGGGCTTTGGCGGCGCTGCGCGCGCGATGGAGCCGCATAGACTGCGGGATCAAAAGTCTGCCGCTGGCCAAGCAAGTGGTCCCCATCTATGCGCTCGGCCGGGCTCTGAAGGTCGGCATCTGCAACACCACAATCCGCGAAGTGCTGGCGCCACCCGCCGATCACCTGGACGACACGCACGACAGCGGCGGCTGCCCGCGCGGGTGTGTAGCCGAAAAGCTCGCACTGCAACATGGCGTTGTCACACGCGTGAGTCCATGCAGTAAGAAGTCATGGATTCACTTCGTTCGCAATGACGAGGAATAGCGCAATTACCATTGGGGACGCTAGGGC
>CAIYDK010000444.1 GCA_903924955.1 uncultured beta proteobacterium
ATTTTGAAAACTCGACGGCCTGCTTGGTTAGCCTAAAAGGTTCTATTCATCTGCAGCCAAAAACGTCCGGGGGCGTCTGGTGCCGACGTCGCGACCTCCCCTCCAAGTTTGAATGCGCAGTACGCTTTGATCATCAAATTGCGGGCACCAATGTAGCTAAATCCAAAGCCACCACCCGTCAGTACCCGCCGATTGGAATTGGAGGATGCTATGGCGTCCCATGGATTCTTGTTCAGGGTAACGGTGCCGGCGTCCACAAATCCAATCAGTTGTACTTGACCGGACAGACTCTCCGTCAGGCTGGGCAAGCCTATTCTGGACTCCAGCGTAAGCAAAACGCCTTCATCTCCAGTTGCTTCGCCAGAAGGATATGCCCGCACACCACCAGGCCCACCGAGACTGATCTTTTCTGACGCGTCCAGGTTCTTGGAGGCCCACTGCGCGTTGACGCTCACAAAAAGATCACCACCAACAGTGATCGCACTCTGATGCGCCAAGGCAAGGGTAATTTTTTCGAACGTGCCGTTGCTTTGTGCAGTAAGGGAGTCAATACGCAGGGCGATCGGGTCTTGCAAGTTGATGCTGCCGCGCGTCCACGCCAACGAATAGCTGCTAAACCCGTTGCCCATGGCATCGCGAAAGTCACCCCTCAGTCCGGCAGAGCTGATCTGTGCATTTTTGTCGACCCCGCTCGCAGGGGAACTGTTTTCAGACCTGTCAGAGAACTCCTTATTGTCCATAGACCACATGGCGCTAAGGTTTCTGTTGCGAGACCGGATCAGCGGATAGTTCACGTACAGGCCTCCAATACGTGCCGTGCCGCTCGACTGCGTGCTCGCGAACTCGCCGCCCAGTTTGTATTGCAGGGTCGTGTAGGCCAAACCGACATTGACCCATCCAATCAGGGCCTGGTAGGACGCCCGCCCATAAGCCAAGCCCTCGCCGGAAGTCAGCAAGCGCGCCGTGGCGACATCCCCCATGCCGGTCGGCTCGTTGATGTTGATGCTGGCGCCAATCCGGTTGGATCCGGTGTAGCTGTTTCCCTGATTGTCCGCTTCCACACTGCCGCTGATGGGTTGACTTGGGGTTATGTCGACCAAGAGGTCAGTGGAGCCGAACGCAGTACCGGGTGTCAGAACCGACTTGACATTGATGCCCGGCAGGTCTGAGAGCATCAACAGGCGACGTTCCAGCGCTGACTCGCTAACGGCGTTTACTCCCTTCAAGCCCTCCAAAAGGGTGTTGGCTGCAGCGTCCGACAAACCCGATCGATTTCGCAAATTGATTTGACCGTATCGACCTTCCACTACCGTGAGCCGCACTACACCTTCCGTAATGTCTTGCGCGGGCAGGTAAGTTTGGGCCAAAAAATACCCGAGACTGCGGTAATAGGATGTAATTTTGGACGCCATAGTACGCAAATCGGTAACGGTATAGCGCCCCCCCGCAGCAAATCCGCTCACCCGATTCAGTTCAGCCTCGGCAATTGAGGTTGCCCCAGTGAATTGAAGTTCTTTAACAGCCACTGTGTTCGTATCCGCACTCGCAGCGGGCTGTTGGTTATCAGACTCAACCCGCAGGTCGGGTTTGAGCGTTTGAACGGTCGACGGGGCAGGTATTTGCAGTAGCTGATTTCCCGCCGAGGGCGTCTGCTGCGCCAGTACCGCCTGGCCAATCATCAGCATCACTGGGCTGATCAAAAGTGACGAGGCGTAATGTGGCAATTTCATATAGCTACAAAAACCCTATGGAGAGCTGAAAAGGCCGCAACTTAAAATTTAAGGTCAACATTGCAGACGTCGGCAATAGTGTATACAAGCCTCGAGCCAATTCGCCATAATCTTTTCTAACGTAGCATTCCCTTGACTAAGCCTTCA
>CAIYDK010000445.1 GCA_903924955.1 uncultured beta proteobacterium
GCATCAGTGGCTCCACCATTCTGGGCAGTGGCGATGTGGCCCTCATTCTGGATGTGCCGCAACTGGTCAAACGCTCGGTCAACAGCCAGCTTCGCTCACCAGCCCACGCCAATCGGCAGGTGGAGGGGCAGACACCATGAACCAGAAGCCCCAAAAGCCCTTTGAGATTTGCCATTGGGAGGCCAGCCCATTGCACCAGCTGAACCACCCGCCAGCCTACGGTCCGCCAGGTAAGCACAGCGTTTCAATCCAACCGCTTCCAAGTCAATTCTTTCAGTTTCTTAATTCAGGAGTAATGCCATGTTGAACAATCTCAAACTCGGAGTCCGGCTGGGAATCGGCTTTGCCATTACCCTGATTCTGCTGGTGGTCATCGCATCGACGAGCTATGTGCGCCTTGGCGCACTTAACAAAGAAATTGACAACATGGTGCGCGACAAGTTTCCAAAAACTGTCATGTCCAACGATGTCATCGACGCGATCAACATCATTGCCCGCAATTTGCGCAACGCCTACATCATGGTGGGCAGCGAAAGAACGAAAGCGCTCGACGCCATTCCCGAACAACGCAAGATCATCACTGAGCGATTGGAAAAGCTCGACAAGATCGTCACGTCTGACAAGGGCCGGGAACTCATGAAGCAGATTCAGACCACGCGTGCCGTCTACGTGGTGCAGCAGGATAAGACCATCGAGATGATCAAAGCCGATGTCAAGCAGGCCGACTTTGCCGCCATGCTCATTGGAGATCTGCGCAAAGCGCAGGGCGACTACATGAAGGCGGCTGTCGCGATGGTGGACCTGCAGACCGAGTTGATGGAGAAGGCTGGGAAAGACGCCGATGATTTAGTGACATCGACTGAAAGGCTCATCTTGATTCTGGGCATCGTCGCCGCAATCCTGTCGGTATTGGTGGGCTGGGTCATTACCCGCAGCGTCCTCAAGCAGCTCGGTGGCGAACCGGACTATGCGCGTGACATGGTGGTGCGCCTGTCCGAAGGTGACCTGACCATGAAGCTTGAAACCCACCCCAAGGACGACTCCAGCCTGCTGTACGCCATGAAGATGATGGTGGGCAAGCTCTCCGAAGTGGTGGCTGATGTGAACGGTGGAGCCCAGGCATTGGCCAGCGCCTCCGAAGAGGTGAGCGCCACGGCGCAGGCTTTGTCCCAAGCCGCCAGCGAACAGGCCGCCGGCGTGGAAGAAACCAGTGCGTCGATTGAGCAGATGACATCTTCCATTGCCCAAAATACCGAGAATGCCAAGGTCACAGAAGGCATGGCCAGCAAGGCCGCGCAGGACGCCGCCGACGGTGGCGAGTCGGTCAACGCCACGGTAGCGGCCATGAAGCAGATTGCCAAGAAGATCAGCATCATCGATGACATTGCCGCACAAACCAATTTGCTGGCGCTGAACGCTGCCATTGAAGCCGCACGCGCCGGTGAACACGGCAAGGGCTTTGCGGTGGTGGCCGCTGAAGTGCGCAAGTTGGCTGAGCGCAGCCAGGTGGCAGCCCAGGAGATTGGCGAAGTCGCCACCAGCAGCGTGGAACTCGCTGAGAAAGCTGGCAAGCTGCTCGAGCAGATGGTGCCTGCCATTCGCAAGACGGCCGACCTGGTGCAGGAGATCTCGGCCGCCTCGAGCGAGCAGTCCTCGGGGGTGGGTCAGATCAACTCGGCGGTGGGACAGTTGAACCAGACCACACAGCAAAATGCCTCCAGCTCCGAAGAGCTGGCCGCCACCAGCGAAGAGATGAGCAGCCAGGCCGAGCAGTTGCAGCAGACCATGACGTTCTTCAAGGTCGAGGGCACGGGCCGCGCAGCAGCACCACGCAAGAGCACCGGTGCCAAACCCGCCACAGCCAAGCGCCCAGCGCTCAAGACCGGGGGTGCGAAGGCGGCACCCACAGGCGATGACGTAGATGAGTCGGTGTTCACCAAGTTCTGAGGAGCGCCCTCATGAACGCATTGGTTAAAACCGAAGGGTCAGCGCAGGCCCTGATAGGTGCTGCGGCAGTTGCCGCCGCGCCGGTGGAGCAAAAGCAGTACCTGACCTTCATGCTCGGGGGCGAGATGTTCTCGATTGGCATTCTGTGCATTCGGGAAATCATCTGGTACTCCAACCTGACCGAAGTGCC
>CAIYDK010000446.1 GCA_903924955.1 uncultured beta proteobacterium
AACCTGGTCAGTCCGCCGCGCAGCCTGTGGTCGGACGCGCGCCGGCGCTTTTTGCGCAACCGGGCTGCCATCGTCAGTTTGGTCGTTCTGACGCTGATTTGTCTGGCCTGCGTGATTGGCCCCTGGGTCTTGCCGCACGCCTTTGACAGTGCGGACTGGGAGTCGATGAGCGCAGCGCCAAGTTTTGCCAACTCTCACTTTTGGGGCACGGATGACGCCGGGCGTGACCTGCTGGTGCGCTGCCTGATTGGTGGACGCATCTCGCTCACCGTCGGTTTGCTGGCCACCATTTCGTCGGTGACTCTGGGAATCGTGTGGGGCGCAACGGCCGGCTTTGTGGGCGGCCGGGTCGATGCGTTCATGATGCGCATCGTCGACATGATGTACGCCATACCCTATCTGTTGATCGCCATTTTGCTGGTCACCATCTTGGGGCGCGAGTTCTATCTGGTCGTGCTCACCATCACCGTCTTTTCGTGGATGGACATGGCACGCGTGGTGCGCGGGCAAACGCTGTCTTTGCGCTCCATGGAATATGTCGAAGCGGCGCGCGCCATCGGCGTTTCAACCCCCCGCATCATCTTGCGGCACATCGTGCCCAACTTGCTGGGTGTAGTGGTGATTTACACCACGGTGACGGTGCCGGGCGTGATCCTGACCGAGTCGGTGCTGTCCTTTCTGGGCCTTGGCATTCAGGAGCCCATGACCAGCTGGGGGGTTTTGATTCAGGATGGTGCCAAGACCATGGAAGCCACGCCCTGGATTTTGTTGTTTCCAGCGGCCCTGCTGTCGGCCACCTTGTACTGCTTTAACTACATTGGCGATGGTTTGCGTGATGCGCTGGACCCCAAAGAACGGTAACCACATCATGCATTTAATGGAAGTGAAGCAACTAGGCGTCCAGTTTCAAACGCCCGATGGTGTGGTCAGCGCGGTCAATGGCATCAGTTTCACGCTGGACCGCGGAAAGACCTTGGGCATTGTTGGCGAGAGCGGTTCCGGCAAGAGCCAATCGGTTCTGGCCATGATGGGCCTGCTGGCCACAAATGGCCGCGCATCCGGGGAAGTGCTGTACAACGGCAAAGACCTGATCAGTATGCCGACGGCAGACCTGAACCGCATTCGGGGCAACCGCGTTGCGATGATTTTTCAGGACCCCATGACCTCACTCAACCCCTACCTGACGGTGGAGCGGCAGATGACCGAGGTGCTGGAGTTTCACAAGGGGCTAAGCCGTAAAGACGCACGCGCCAAGGCGGTGCAGGCGCTCGATGCGGTCAAGATGCCAGAGGCGGCCCGGCGCATCATGATGTATCCGCACGAGTTTTCCGGTGGCATGCGCCAGCGGGTGATGATCGCCATGTCGCTCTTGTGCGAGCCCGATGTGCTGATTGCCGATGAGCCCACCACGGCACTCGACGTGACCGTGCAAGCCCAGATTCTGATTCTGATGCGCGAGTTGCAGCGCGATTTCGGCACCGCCATTGTCATGATCACCCACGACCTCGGTGTGGTGGCGGGGCTGTGCGATGAAGTGATGGTGCTGTATGGCGGCCAGGTCATGGAACAAGGCAATGCAGAGGCGATTTTTTACAAGCCCTCCCACCCGTACACCGCTGGCCTGCTCGCTGCCGTGCCACGCCTGGAGGGAGGCGACGCCCCCATGCTCGCCATCCCCGGCGCGCCGCCCAACATGGCCAGGTTGCCAGTGGGTTGTCCATTTACGGAACGATGTGCCATGGCACTTCCGCAGTGCGGAACGACGCGTCCTGTTTTTGGCGCATCCACCCATGATGATGCAGTGTTGCGGGCCTGCCATCTCGGAATCGACGACGTGACGAACAACCTGCAACGCCTGAAGGCGCAACAAGGAGTCGCCGCATGACCGGCGCACCCGCTTCTCGAAAGCTGCTGCTATCAGTCAGGGACCTTCGCGTGCACTTTCCTATTCGCGGCGCGAGCCCCTGGCCTTGGACGCCGTCCCGTGCGCTCAAGGCCGTAGACGGCGTATCGTTTGATTTGCATGCGGGCGAAACCTTGGGCATTGTGGGTGAGTCGGGTTGCGGCAAATCAACCCTGGCCCGAGCCTTGCTCAATCTGGTGCCTCTGACCGACGGCAGCATACGCTGGCACGGCGATGAAATGCGCGGTGCCAGCCCACAGGCGTGGCAGGCCAAGCGCCGTGCGGTGCAGATGATTTTTCAGGACCCCTTGGCATCGCTGGACCCGCGCATGACGGTGGCGCAAATTATTGGTGAGCCCCTGCGCACCCATTGCCCGGAGTTGAGTGCTGCACAGCACGACGAACGCGTGCTGGCCATGATGCTGCGCGTGGGCTTGACAGAGCAGCAAATCAACCGCTATCCGCATGAATTCTCGGGCGGCCAATGCCAGCGCATCGGCATTGCCCGCGCCCTGATTTTGAAACCCCAGGTGGTGATTTGCGACGAACCGGTGTCGGCGCTGGACGTATCCATCCAGGCGCAAATCATCAATTTGCTGAAAGAACTGCAGGCCGAGATGGGCCTTGCGCTGGTGTTCATTGCCCACGACTTGGCCGTGGTCAAGCACATCAGCCAGCGCGTCATGGTGATGTACCTAGGGCGTGCCATGGAAGTTGCAGCCAAGCACGCGCTCTACGACACGCCGCGCCACCCCTACACGCAAGCACTCTTGTCGGCCATTCCGGTACCAGACCCACGGGTCGAGCGTGCCAAGACCCTGCAACTGCTGCAGGGCGATTTGCCCTCGCCCATCAATCCACCAACGGGCTGTGTTTTCAGAACGCGCTGCCCCAAGGCGGTGGCGCAATGTGCGCTGGAGATACCGACCTTGCGCCCAGTGGGGCCGCAATCGCAAAGCGCCTGCGTTTTGGAGTGACGGCGACACCATGGGCGTCAGCAGTAATCACGGCAAACTGACCTTGCGAGCAAAATTATCCTTTTTATAAGGACAATTTATAATAAACTTGTCTTTTATGGAAAGTCTATTACGCACTGTCATTGCTCAAAAGATTATCGACTCGCAAGCCGCTGCACTGCCGATTCTCACCCGCAGAGACAGCTGGTTGCCCAGCGTCAAAGATAAGGCCACGGCGATCATTGGCATGCGCCGGGCAGGCAAGACCAGCCTGATGTGGCAAATCCTGTCCGCCCGGCATGCCAGCGGCACACCACGCGCGGGCCTTCTCTATTTCAGCTTTGAAGACGAGCGTCTGGCTGACCTGCAAGTACAAGACCTGAACGTATTGGTAGAGACCTTCTACCAAATTAACCCCACGTGGCGCGACCAACGTCGGGCCACCTTCTTTTTGGATGAAATTCAGCTGGTGCCGGGGTGGGAGCTGTTTGCCAGACGTTTGCTGGACAGCGAAAGCATCGAACTATTTCTCTCCGGATCTTCGGCGCGTCTGCTCTCGCGCGAGGTGGCGACCAGCATGCGGGGGCGGGCCATGGAAGCCGTTGTATCGCCGTTCAGTTTCCGCGAGATGTTGCGCCATGCGGGGCGCGAGCCGACCAAGCCCACTGATCGGCTGACCAAGGCCGAGCGATCCCAGCTGGACAAAGACCTGCAAGACTATCTTGCCCATGGCGGCTTCCCCGAAGCACAGGGTCTGGACACCCGAAACCGCATTGAACTTTTGCGAACCTATGTGGACGTAGTGCTGCTGCGCGATGTAGTTGAGCGCCACAACCTCAGCCAGCCGCAGGTTTTGCACTGGATGGTGCGCCAGCTACTGGGCAATGCTGCGGGTACTTTCAGCATCAACAAATTTCATGCCGACCTTAAATCGCGCGGCGTTGCGGTGGGCAAAGACACCTTGCACAGCTACCTCGCGCATCTGGAGGATGCCTTTTTGTTGTGCAGTCTGGATGTTGCGACCGACTCTGAACGGCGCAGGCAAGTCAACC
>CAIYDK010000447.1 GCA_903924955.1 uncultured beta proteobacterium
ATTTGGAATTAGCCGACGAGCTGGCTTTCGACAATATTGATTCCTATGTGGCAGGCGCGATTGCACTAGCCGCCAATCCGGTTCGGTTGGGGGAGCTGCGCAACCAACTCCGTCCGCGCATGGAGGCGAGCCCCCTGCGCCAGTCCGCGCAATTCACCCGTGACCTGGAGGCGCTCTATCGTCGTATGTGGGTTGCGTGGTGCGAAGGGCGAAAATTGGAGAGTGATGTGGCCCCTTCCTGAGGGATCGGTACCAACTGTCTGTCCTGCGGAAGTTTACAATGTCGGAACACAACTCCGGATATGTAAAGAATGATACCGCGTCATGCTGCTTCTCGCCTGCTTAGACTTCTTCTGGGTTTCCCTGTTGTTACGGTCACGGGGCCGCGCCAATCGGGCAAGACTACATTGGTGCGGCAACTGCTGGCCGAAAAGCCCTATGTTTCGCTGGAGACACCTGCACAGCGCGAGTTTGCCCGCAGCCAGCCAGCAGATTTTTTACGCCAGTTTCCCAAGGGTGCGGTGATTGACGAGGCACAAAATGCGCCCGAAATGCTGTCTGAAATGCAGGGCGTGGTCGATGCCTCTGGCGCAATGGGTCAGTTTGTTTTGACTGGTTCGCAGAATCTTTCCTTGCTTAGCGGTGTGACGCAAAGCCTGGCCGGGCGCACGGCACTGGTCGAGTTATTGCCGCTTTCCATTGCTGAGCTGGTTGGCGCAAATTTACTGGAGGCGGATTACCCCAGCCAAATGGTTAAGGGCTTTTATCCAGCACTGTACGACCGGGAACTCGATCCCCAAGAGTGGCTGCATGCCTATCTGGTGACCTATGCCGAGCGCGATGCCCGCGCTCTGGCGGCTATCCAGGATTTGGGTGCGTTTCAGCGCTTTCTGAAGCTCACTGCGGCACGGACCGGGCAACTGCTCAACATGCAGTCGCTGGCCAGTGACGCCGGAGTGTCAGACAAGACGGCTAAGCACTGGCTGTCGATCCTGGAAACCTGCTACTTGATTCATTTTGTGAGGCCGCACTTTGCCAATTTTGGCAAGCGCCTGACCAAGAGCCCCAAGCTCTATGTGACTGATGTCGGACTGGCTTGCGCTCTGTTGGGCATTGAGACGGCCACACAGGTCCAAAATCACCCGTTGCGCGGTGCCCTGTTCGAGACCATGGTGGTCAACGAGTTCCTGAAAAACCGCTGCAACACGGGAATGCGTTCGCCCTTGTATTTTTGGCGCGACAACATTGGTACTGAGGTCGATTTGATTCTGGAGCGAGGCAATGAGTTGGCGGCGGTGGAGATCAAGTCGGGCGTCACCGTGGCGAGTGATGCCTTTGGTAATCTGAAGAAGTGGCAAAAGTACGCGCAGGACCGCGGCAATTTTTCAGCCATCTACCCGGGGCTCGTGTACGGTGGGGAGGCGCGTTACACCCGCGATGGGGTGGATGTGATGCCCTGGCGGGGGCTCTGATCTGCATGGAATGTGCCGCATCTGTTGGAAAATAATGCTCAAATTATCCTCTAGCCACCGTACTACTTGCGCAAGCAGCTACTAAAATAATAGCAACTCCACGAGACACGCATGAACCCCACGCGCCTTTCCGCCGACCAGCACCTGGCACATAACGTGCGCCAGATGCGCGAACGTGGCTTTACGATCATTGAACTGATCATGGTGATTGTTATTCTGGGTGTGTTGGCGGTATTTGCCACGCCCATGCTCAGGACGGATGATTTCAAGGCCCGAGGGTTTCATGACGAAACCTTGGCTTTGCTTAGATACGCCCAGAAGACCGCGGTCGCACAGCGACGCTCCGTGTGTGTGAACCTGAATGCAACTGGTGTCACCATGACCATTTTTGCCGCCAATCCAGCAACAGGGGCTTGCTCCGCCGCGCCGAGCTTGAATCCACCGAATACGCCACGCGGTGGAACGGGCCTTGCGGCTACAAGCAAGACTCTGGCGACTTGCACCGGCGCGGCAGGCGCACTGACAGCATTCCAATTTACTCCGCTGGGTAGTACCGATCAAACTTGCAATGTGGATATCACGATAGTCAACAGCACGGCCATCACCGTCGAAGCAGCCACCGGCTATGTCCATGACTAGGCGCCCCCGACACCGACAAGAGAACTCATAAAAGACCATATATTGTCCTTAAATGCCATAAAGACAGCATAATCGTCAATATGCTAGCCCTTGAGTACAAAACACCCATGCAAATTCTCATGGATATTGGCGCGCGAGCCAAGTCTGCGAGATTGAGGGCGAATATGTCACGCAAAACGCTGTCCGAAAAGTCTGGCGTGACGCAGGCATCCATGAAGCGGTTCGAAACCACCGGGCAAATCAGTCTGATCAACCTCGTACAAATCTTGATTGCGTTAGATCGCATCACCGATCTGGACGGTCTTTTAGAGGAACAGGCGGTTCCTTTTATCCGGGAACTGGGCGACAGAAAACGATTGAGAGGGCGAGGATGACGAAACACGTCGAGCAACTCAAAGTCATGGTCGACCGGAATACCCAGTAAGCAACGATACGATCCATGAAATAGGAAGTGCCCTGCAAAATGTCAGCAAGCGTTTTGGGCCGTGACGGCCCCGTGTACAGCACAATGCGCTAATCTTTTCGTTACGCAAGCAACAAAACCCGCATGACATCCAAGCGCCTATCAGTCGACCAGCGTCAGGCACATCACGTGCGCCAGATGCCCCAGCGCGGCTTCACGCTGATTGAACTCATCATCTTCATCGTGGTGGTGGCCGCCGGACTGGCCGGTATTCTTTCGGTGATGAACACAGTGGTCAAGTCCAGCGCCGACCCCATGGTGCGTAAGCAGACGATTGCGAGTG
>CAIYDK010000448.1 GCA_903924955.1 uncultured beta proteobacterium
CCCTTGTAAGCCAATGCTGCGAACTTAAGCCTCACCCCTTGTAAGCCATGCTCGGATGCGGTTTGATATGCCGATTTGGTCTTGGCGATTTTCGGCCTGGTCTGCGTTTGTGTGAATTTACGCCGAGCAAGCCACTCAAGTTCGACACTTCCCGCACGTAAGTGATTGAATCCAATAGAAATGGACTTTAAAGCGCAGACTACAAAACGGGTTTAGCCAAGTCTGACGGGGTCGGTGGTGTCAACGCCAAGGCAGCAAACAGGGACTTCTGGAGGGGGGTGATCTCCGTCAAACCGGTCAATGTCTTACCTTCGGTTGTCGCAACGGTCTGCTGGTGAATCCGTTTGAGACTCTCCAGCAGCGAGGTGGGAGACTCTGATCTTTTGGCTGCCTTCAGGCGCAGGCGCATCACCCGAAACAATATCAACGCCATGAAACAAATCAGCGCATGGGCGCGAATGCGCTGGGGCAGGCGGTGATACACCGGGCCGATCTCGATGTCAGATTTCAGCACCCGAAATCCTCGCTCGATATCAGCCAGACTCTTGTAACGCTGCACCACCTCAGCCGCCGGGGTTGTTGTATTGGTCACCAGCAGCAGCTTGCCATCAAGCAGTTCCAGATACCGTTTTTTGTCCTCATCAATTGTGTAACTGAACAACTCAGCTTTCAAGTCCACCTTGATCAGGTGCGCCATGTGGGCATCCTTGAGCGCATGGTAGAAGCGCGCCTTGGTGCCTGAATCCGACATCGGTCGGCCTTTGCTTTTGTTCTTCTTGCCGGTGCTTTTGCACGCGTCTTGCGCATCAAGCTTGACACTACACTGCTCGCCCAGCTTGAGCAACTCAGCCATGGTTTTGTCTCGTGCAGCGGTACGCCTGGCCGCAGCAATGGGGTCATGCGCCACCACCAGTCGACTGGTGTTCCATGTGGTCTCGGCGCACCATTCTTGCCCACCCTTTTGAGTCGCATTGAGCTTTTTAAGATCATCGGCAAAGTCACCGTAGCGCGCCGCAGGTACTGCCAGGATGTACTGCACCACCACATCACGGCCGTCTTTTTTGAGCTGCGCTTGCAGCTTGTCCAGCTCTTCGATGTTGGCGGTACTCAGCAACCCACGATCAGCAATCAGCACCACACGTTTGAGAGGGTAGCGTGCCAGCAAACCGCGAATCATCGGTAACAAGGTTTTGGCCTCTGCCGTATTGCCTGGGTGGACTTCATGGGCAATGGGCAGACCTTCAGCAGTTTGCACCAGAGACAACATGAACTGGCGCTCGATCAGACCAGACTTGGCCATACCGAAAGCGCGCACATCGTCTTCGAGATCGGTCTGGCCTGTGACCGCAACTGTGGTGAGATCATAGAACACCACTGAGAGGTCATGGTCGATCAGGGGGCGCATGAGGGTGGCCAGTCTGTTGCCAAGCTTGTCGCTGTACTCGTCGAGCACGTCCATGGCGCGCAGCAGGTGCTGGTGCTCGCAGACCATGCTATGGCCTGTGGGTAAAGCCACGGTCTGCAGCCAGCGCAGCACACCGAGTTTGCTACTTGGGTCGCACAGGCGGTTAAAGACCATCAGGCGCAGGCAGTTCAAGACATTGACCTCGGTTTTGGATTGCCCCCAGGCACTGGCCAAACCGTCAAATTCCAATGACCGCCAGAGTTCAGACAAAGCCCAGATGTCACCGACATGGCGGCTGTCGGTAAAGCGCAGGCCATCCAGCCCGGGGGGCGCAGGTGTGGTGCCTTGGGCGCGCTGCAAGGATGCGATCAGGGTATCGACTTCGCCACCGGTTTCAAGGCGACCCAGGGTGCAAATGTTGCGTTGGCGGGGTTTGCCTTCCTCGTTACGGAAGGACTCGACCAGTTGGGCGTAGCGACGATTTCCGGATTGGGTGACTTTGATGAACATGGCGCTGAGTGTAGCGCACATCGGCTCCAATGAAAACTACTTATATAAACAAACGTGCCACTACAGACAATTTATACATTCAAGTCAAAAATCGATGCAAGTGGTTGAATTCATTGGCGGGCAGGGTCGGGAAAATGGAAAATTTGGCGCAAAGGTGTCGAACTTCAGTGGCCGGCTAGCTCGGTTGCTAGATTGCCTTGCAGTTTGAACAAGAAAAGCTGACTCAGGCGCATCCCAATTCAATTTTTCCATCTCTAGCCAGGGGATCGATGTCTGCAAAAAATTAAATAAATTTATTGGTTTTCTGCTTTATGTACTCGTGTTCGCACAACTAAATCAACACCTCTGCCTTTTTATAAGGGCGACGATGCACTCGTAACGAGCATTTAC
>CAIYDK010000449.1 GCA_903924955.1 uncultured beta proteobacterium
CGTGCCCACCGTCAGCCAATAGGTCAAACCACTCTCCACTGACATTCAACCATCCTTCGCAAACGACCCCAACGCCAATAGATCGAGGCATTGCGCCATCACCGGCAGACCCCGCACTCGCCCACCATTCTATTAGGGTCCCGCTGGACGCTGGGCCGGGGGCGGGCGGCCGTGCGTTGGGGTCGCCGCGGTCAACCACCGGGAGAGCACCAGCCTCAAGGCATCCACCAAAATCGGTTTAATCAAGACCTCATCCATGCCCGCAGCCAGGCATTGGCGGCGGTCGTCTTCAAAGGCTTCTCCCGTCAGGGCGATGATCGGTATGCGCGACTTCTCATGGTCTGCTTCCCATTGGCGGATGCGCTGCGTGGCCTCGCGCCCGTTCATCACCGGCATTCGAACATCCATGAGAATCATGTCTGGCATTTTGCCGCTCCCGCATTGCGCGATGGCATCGACCGCCAACTGCCCGTTTTTAACCAGCGTCATCGTCACGCCCAGAGCACCCAGAACAACTTCGATCAGGCGGCCATTCACCATGTCGTCTTCCGCAACCAGCATGTGGGCTGAAAACTGGTCGGCTCGGTCGGTTGGTTGAGTCGTGGCTGGCGCAGCGCGTTCTGTGCTGCGACTGTCTTGCCCCCGCGCAACGGCCTGCACCCGCACTGTGAACCAAAATCTGGCTCCCTTGCCTGCTTCGCTTTCCACCCCCACATCACCCTCCATGGCGCTGGCAAGGCGGCTGACGATGGACAAGCCCAGGCCAGAGCCGCCGAATTCACGCGTGATGGAACTGTCCGCCTGCGAGAAAGGCTTGAACAGCAGGCCCTGCTTGTCAGGTGCAATGCCGATGCCCGAGTCTCTGACCGAGAACTCCAGCAGCGCCGAGCTACCCTCGCGCTCCACTTCTGCTACCTCGATGCGCACACTGCCGCGCGCTGTGAATTTGATGGCGTTGCCCACCAGATTGGAGAGCATTTGGCGCAGTCGGTGTGCATCGCACTGGTAGCGCTGCCCGAGCGGCCCTTTCCACTGGTGTTCAAGTCGCAACCCCTTGGTCTGGGCGGCACCCGAGAACAGCGCGCAAGTCTCGAGTAGCACCGCTACGGGCTCAAACACCGAGGCCTCCAACTCAAATTTGCCGGATTCAATTTTGCTCAAGTCCAAAATGTCGTTGAGCAGCGCAAGCAAGACTTGCCCGCTGCTGAGAATGGTGCGGGCATAGTCGCGGCGTTCGACCTCCGCCAGATTGGGCATGAGCAACATCTGCGCCATACCCAAAACCCCATTCATGGGAGTCCGGATTTCGTGGCTCATCGTGGCCAGGAAGCGACTCTTGGCAATGTTGGCCGCCTGGGCCCCCTTGGTGGCAAGCTCAAGGGCAATCTGTCGCTCCTTGAGTTCACCAACACTGCGGAACAGCCGGTCTGATGCTGTATTCAGTGCCATCCCCAGCGCCCCGAATTCGACAACCTCGGTATAGGGCGTCAACCTTTGCCCCAGGTCCTGGTCCAGTGCGTTCGCAAAGCGGGTGGCCTCTGACAAAGCCCGCAGCGACGGTCTCAGCATGGCGGCCAGCAGGGCCAGCGCCAGTACGCACGCCAATGCAACCACCCACAGCGCCTGCACCCATATGCGATAGACCAGCTCACCAAAACCTGGCGGCGCAAAACTCACCCGCGCCCAACCCACCAAAACGCCCGCTGTGATGGGGCTCCATGCGGCATCGGTGTTGCCCTGAAGTGCCGTCAGGTTGCTTTGTAAAACAGGTTTGCCGCCCTTTGGCACCTCCACCAACTCGAGGGAAAAATTGGGAGACCATTGGCCTTTCTTGTTGATCAATTCAGCGATTGGTTTGCCCTTGGCATCGGTCACCGCCAGGGAGACGATGTGACGCACTGCAGCGAACTTTGACGCAGCGCTCTCCAGACCTGCCAGGTCATCGGTGGCCATAAAGTGGGCACTGATGGCTGCCAAATTTTGCGCCATAACGGCCGCCTCTTGCGCCGCATCCTGGCGCACCAGATCGGCCTGCTCTTTGGCCATATAGGTGCCAAACCCAAAGATCGACAGAACCAGGCTAATTGCCATCAACGCCATCAGACGCCAGCGAAAGCTACGCGGCAGCAAGTTACGCCAAACACGCGGCGCGGCGGGGTTCATTTTGGAGTTCTCAGGGTTGATGCCACCTGCTGCTGAACCAGTAGCAAGCGCTGCAGCACCAGATCAAAGCGCATGTCCCGCAGCGGGATGGTCAACTCTTCGATAGTATCGGCCAGATCGGTGCCGGCCACCAGTGCCTGGAGTGTATGAAAGCGGTTGATCGCATAAAACTTGTTTTGCTCCAGCAGCGGAGTGAGTTCACTGACCAAGGCGGCAACCGCCTGCGCGTCAAGCGGCGTGTTCGCCACGGCTCCCTGCTTCGGTGTTTGGGGCACAGCGGGCAGCCATTTGGTCAGCACCGCAAGCAGGTCCGACATGGAAATCGGTTTGGTCAAAAACTCGTCCATGCCCACGGCCGCGCAACGTTGGCGCGCCTCGTCAAAGGCGTTTGCCGTCAGGGCAATGATGGGCAGGCGAGGCCGACCCGTGTCGGCTTCCCACTGGCGAATGCGCTGGGTGGCAACATAACCGTTCATCACCGGCAGGTCCAGATCCATCAAAATCAGGTCAGGCAGCGGCCCAGACTGCCCGTGTCCGCCTTGCACTATGGCGTCCACCGCCTGCTGACCGTCATTGACCAGCGTCATGGCCACGCCGAGCTTGCTCAGCATGGCCTTGATCACGACGCAATTCATCGGGTTGTCTTCAACCACCAGCGCCCGGCCCATCAGTGCGCCTGATCGCTCAGGCAATTTAACTTCGGGTAGCAGCGCACGCGCGGACCGGCGGCTATCGTGCCCCTCGGCGACAATCTGCGCGCGCACTCTGAACCAGAACTGCGAGCCCATGCCCGCATCACTGTGCACCCCCGCCTCGCCCCCCATGGCAAGGGCCAGTTGGCGCACGATCGACAAGCCCAGCCCGGAGCCGCCAAACTCACGCGTGGTGGAGCTATCCACCTGTGAAAAGGGCTTGAACAGCAGGTCAATTTTGTCGGCTGCAATGCCAATACCCGAGTCATGAACGACAAATTCCAGCATGGCGCTGTGGTCTGCCATGCGCAGAATCTCACGCGCCTCGATCCGCACATGCCCGTGCGGTGTGAACTTGATGGCGTTGCCCACCAGGTTAGATAGCATCTGGCGCAGTCGGTGCGCGTCAGCCAGGTAACGCTGGTCTGACAGGCCGCTCCATCGGCAATCGAGTTGCAGTCCTTTGCCCTGTGCGGCACCATTGAACAGGTTGCGGCTTTCGTGCAGCAGCGCCTCGGGTGTAAACACGGTGTTGTCCAGCTTGAACATCTCCGCCTCGATCTTGGACAGGTCCAAAATATCGTTGAGAAGGGTCAACAAGGACTGCCCGCTGGACAAAATGGTGCGGGCATAGTCGCGCCGCTCGGCCTCTCCCAAATGGGGCATCAACAACAGTTGTGCCATGCTCAGCACCCCGTTCATGGGGGTGCGGATCTCGTGACTCATGGTGGCCAAAAATCGGCTCTTGGCCAGGTTGGCGGCTTCGGCCTGGCGGTGCGCCTCCGCCAGCCGGCGCTCGTTGTCCTTGCGCTCGGTAATGTCCCTGTGAAAGCCCGACATCAGCAACGGCTCGCCATCCGCTGCACGGCTGAGCACCTTGCCCAGGTCGTGGATCCAGACCCATTGGCCATCCTTGTGGCGCATGCGGGCCTCGCACTCGTAAAAAGGCAGTTCACCGGCAAAGTGCTGCTTCAGCAGTGCGCCCGACCGATTCAAATCGTCCGGGTGCGTCAGTTTGAGCCAGGTGTCGATCGACAGCGGCGCCAGTTCGTCCAGCGTGTAACCCAGCATCTCGGCCCAGCGCGGGTTGAACGCGGTTTCGCCGGTCTGCACGTTCCACTCCCATGTGCCCAAGTGAGTGCCTTCAATGAGGTTGCTCAGGCGCTGCTGCTTGTCTGCCAGTTCATTCTTTTGCCTTTCCAACACGCCCAGCAGATGGTTAAAACCGCCAATCAGCTGGCCCACCTCATCCTGGCGCGTCACTGCAAGGGTCTGCGGAAACTGGCTTGACTGCGCCATCTGTGCCAGCGTTTCCACGGTGACCAGCATCGGCGCCAACTGCCGCCTGATGACCCACCAGACCAGCCCACCCGTCAACAGGGTCAGGATGCCGGTAAGCCACGCCATGCGCCGCTGCATGGCGACAATTGGGGCAAATGCTTCTTCTGTGGGCAAAATGGCCGAGAAAATCCAATTCGCCACAGGGATTCGTTTGGCCGAACCCAACACCTTCACACCGCGCACGTTGACGAAAACATCCACGCCCTCTTCGCCCCCAACAATACGATCAATGATCGGGCTCACGCCGGGCGCAGGCAGGGGGTCCATGGTGCGTGATTTGTCGGTCGCGCTGATCACCAGCCGGTGCTGTGGTGCCAGTAACAAAAAGTCGCCGGTCTTGCCGTAGCCTCCCAAGGTGAGTTGGTCAAGGAAATTGGGCTGACTCAGGTCGACCGTCCCCACCAGCGCGCCGGTCACAGTCCCCTGCGCATTGCGCAGCGGCACCGCCAGGGCCACCACCGCGGCGTGCCGCGCCTTGCCCATCAAGGGTTTGCTGAAGCTTGTCTTGCCCTCTTTAAGGGCCACCACAATGTACTCGCGCTCCATGAAATTCAGGCCCAACCGTCCCGCAGTAGTCGGCACATCGGCAATGGCCGTGCCGTCCACGCCGACCACGAAGATGCCCCCGTTGAACAGGGACAGTGCCGTTTCGCGCTGCAGCAACCGTGCCTGCAAAAGCGGCCGATTGCCCATCAAGGGCGCATCTATCATTCTGGCGAGGCTCTCCAACGCGGCCACCCGGTCCTGCAACTCATCATTGACGTGGGCGGCAATGTTGGAAACGATCGAAAACTGCTGCTCGCTCAGCACCCGCTGCATATCCGATTGCAGCAGGTTGGTGCCCACGAGCGCCAGTGTCCAGAGGCTGGCCACGAACAGGGCCAGGGTGTGCAACGTCACCCGCGCCTTGATCGAGAGCGTGTGGAATGGATTGCGTTTCATTTCACGATTCTCCTGCAACAAAGGCCATTTCGAGTCTGCGCAAACAATTTGCCAGGTTTTCAATCTCGACCGTGAAAGGCAAAAACAGTGCGCTCGTGCGAGCCAGATCACCGGCCCCCGCCAGCGCCTCC
>CAIYDK010000450.1 GCA_903924955.1 uncultured beta proteobacterium
CGGTGCCCCGGCTGGTAGGGTTCAGGTTGCACACGCTGGCCGTCATGGCATTGAAGGTGTGCAGCGGCTGCCCGAAGGCATCCAGGCTCAGGGGCTGCACGTGGTACTCCAGATTGGGGTAGGGTTGCGCCGGGTCGCTGCGGGTAAATGCACCGAGCTGGCTGGGCGCCATGCTCATCGGGCCGGTCCGTTTGAAGGCATATTCCAAACCGATTTTTGCTTTGCCCAAAAGGGAGTTGGCCTGCGTGTTGAGCGTCGTGGTGTTTTGCACTTTGAACACGGCGCGTATCTGCAAATGGTCCTGTAGGTTGGCGCCCACGCCCGGCAGGTTTTTTTCGATCTGTACCCCCAGCGCCTGCAGCTTGCTGGCGTCACCCAGGCCCGAGAGTTGCATGATTTGCGGTGACCCGATGGCGCCTGCGCACAAAATCACCTCGCTGCGGGCCGTGGCGTTCACCATGCTGTGGCCGTCCCACACCTGGGCACCGGTGCAGCGCAGCGGCGTCGAGTCCGTTGCGGGCGAGAACAGCAGTTTGGTGACCTGGGCGCTGTTCCATAGTTCAAAGTTGGGTCGTGCGTAGCAGGTAGGGCGCAGGAACGCCTTGGCCGTATTCCAGCGCCAACCCGACTTTTGGTTCACCTCAAAGTAGCCCACACCCTCGTTGTCACCGCGGTTGAAGTCATCGGTGGCGGGAATGCCTGCCTGCACTGCCGCTTGCGCGAACGCATCGAGCACGTCCCAGCGCAGGCGCTGCTTTTCTATGCGCCACTCCCCACCGGCGTTGTGGTGGCGCAGCAATTTGCGGTAGAGGCTGCCGTCCTTTTGCATCAGGGATGGCTCTGTTCCGCGTGCGCCATGGGCGTCATTGGCGCCTTTGTAGTGGTCTTCATGCAACTTGAAGTAGGGCAGGCAATCTTCCCAGCCCCAGGTGGCATCACCCAGCAGCTTGCCCCACTGGTCGTAGTCGCGGGCCTGGCCGCGCATGTAAATCATGCCGTTGATGCTGCTGCAGCCCCCCAGCGTCTTGCCACGCGGGTACCGCAGTGAGCGGCCATTCAATCCGGCATCGGGTTCGGTGTTGTAAAGCCAGTCGGTGCGCGGGTTGCCAATGCAGTAGAGGTAGCCCACGGGGATGTGGATCCAGTGGTAGTCATCCTTGCGGCCGGCCTCGATCAGCAGCACGCGCTTGGATGCGTCGGCACTAAGTCGGTTGGCCAGCAGGCAGCCGGCTGTGCCGGCGCCAATGATGATGTAGTCAAACGTGGTTTCAGTCATGGTGCCATCGTAAACGACCCGTCACTGAAATCAATCTACTGCCCGGCCCACACCGGTTTGCGTTTTTCCTGAAACGCTTTCTGACCCTCTTTGGCGTCTTCAGTCAGGGTAAACAGCGCAATCTGGCTCTCGGTAAACGACATGCTTTCTTCAAACGACATGGCCTCGATTTTTTTCATGGTGTACAGCCCGCGGCGGATCGCGGCGGGCGACTTGTCCAGTAGCCGGTCCAGCAGCCATTGCAGCTTGGCGTCCACATCGCTGCCCTCATCGCTGACGTAGTTGATCAGGTTGTATTCGAGCGCCTGCGCGGAGGTGATGGGCTCGCCCGTCAGGCACATTTCGGCCAGTTTACGCCGTGGGATCAGGTGCTGCAATACGCTGAGCACCTGGGCCGGGAATACGCCGACCTTGACTTCAGGCAGGCCAAAGACTGCATGGCTGGCGGCTACGGCCATGTCGCACATGCTCATCAGCCCCATGCCGCCGGCCATGCAGGCGCCGTTGACCCGCGCCACCAGCGGCACGGTGCTCGCCTTGGCCACGCGCAACAGTTGCGCCAGGTGGCCGTGCGGCTCGGAGTAGTCGGTGGTGAAGGCGTTGGCGGACTGCAGGTCCGCGCCCGCACAGAAGGCCTTGCTGCCAGCACCGGTGATGACGACGGCGCGGATGTCACGCCGTGCCTGCGCCGCTCCAATCGCCTGTGCCATGCCGGCCAGCACGCCGTGGCTCATGGCGTTGCGCCGCTCTTCGCGGGTAATGGTCAGCCACAGCACGGGGCCGCGCTGGTCAACCGATAGCTCGGGTGACGAGGTAAAGATGCTGCTTGTGGTGCTCATGGTGGTTCCTTGTCGCTATGTTTTTGGTAGCTGTTTGCGCAATGATTACGGGGTCTATCGGCCATTTTGCCGCAAATGCGGGGGCAAGGCCGCCGGGATGCTATCACGGGAGCGATTCAAAGCTTTGTGGAGTTGACAGTGTCGGGACAAGTGGCGGGATGGGTGTGGTCCGCGAATGTGTTGGTTTGAGTTTTGCAACTGGCGATCGACACCATTGGCACCGATCTGCCGCACTTCAACCAAAGCGGACCACAATTTTCGAGAATAGCTTTTGGCCGAACACCGGCAAGATGGAGCCCCAAGCTGTAGAGCTATGACTAGCAACGCAATGGGAAAGCACATGGCTTCCTATTGTGAGTACGGTCAGCTACCGTGATGGCAATCTTGGCTCATTTGTTCAAGATACGCGATGGACGGATGGCCTGCTCCATCAAGCTACTTGAACAATCTGTGGATTCAGCTGGGAGCGGTCGGTGACCGTGATGGCGTTCTTGGCTGATGTGGTCAAGAAGCGTGATGGTCAATAAATATCTCCCACAAGGACTTTGAACAAGCGGTCCTTGTGAGAGAGTCTCTTTCGACCAAGATCGAGACCAATAAAGTGTGCCACGCATTGCTTCAAAACCCAAATTTTTTATCCCTTCTCCTGCAAATTGATAAGGAACTTGCCGCGCAAACGCACTCCCATGGGTGCCCATGCGGGGGCCCTCTGCACCGTGCCAACTACCCCCGCAAGCCAAAGGCCTGCCCCAAAGAGGTCATCGACGCGTTCAATTCACGACTGAGTTTTTGCTGCAGTCTGTGCCGCAAACGTTGCACCTCAGCCTCTGTTCGTTTCCTGGGACGACGCATCTACCTAGGATTGGTGGTGCTGCTGGTGCCCGTCAGGCGTGCACAACTGAGTGCTGCCGCCGCCCAAGTGATTCAAGCCTTGGGTGTGCCTGAACGCACAGTCTCCCGTTGGCGTAGTTGGTGGCTGCAGATATTCCCGGCAAC
>CAIYDK010000451.1 GCA_903924955.1 uncultured beta proteobacterium
CGTGCCCACCGTCAGCCAATAGGTCAAACCACTCTCCACTGACATTCAACCATCCTTCGCAAACGACCCCAACGCCAATAGATCGAGGCATTGCGCCATCACCGGCAGACCCCGCACTCGCCCACCATTCTATTAGGGTCCATCGCGCGCCTTTCAGCGAGCTCCACGTTTATGGGAACCGAATCTCACGGCCAATTTCATACCTATAAACGTCTCGCTTCTTCTGAGAAAATTTATCAGTATTGCGAGGTGCCTGTTGGCCTTGTTATCTCCATTGCCTATTTGGCATATTTGCCTAGTCACTTGCGGCATCGCACAGGGCCAGTCGCCTGCGCACATCGAGTAGCACAACCGCCTCATCCTGGTCTTCAAAACGCAGCGTGACATTCTGAAAGTCGACCTCCAACGCCAGAAACGCATCAACGATATCGGGGTCAAAATGGTGTCCGCGGCCTTTGGCGATGATCTCCCTCGCCTGCGCATGTGACATCGCATCCTTGTAGACCCGGCGGCTGATCAGCGCATCGTAAACGTCGGCCACCGCCATCAGGCGGGCTGACAGCGGTATGGCCTCGCCGACCAGCCCTTGGGGATAACCGCTGCCGTCCCACTTTTCCTGGTGCGACAAAGCGATCTCCATGGCCGTCTCCAACAGCGGCACACGTACCCCGGCGTGTCGCTGGGCCTTCTCGATAGCATCGCGGCCGATGGTGGTATGGGTCTTCATGACCTCAAACTCCTGTGGGTCCAGCCCCCCCGGCTTCAGCAAAATCCGGTCGGGAATACCGACCTTGCCGATGTCGTGCAGGGGTGCGGCCTTGAAAAGGCGGTCAACCACCGCATCGTCAAGCTGAGCAGCAAAGCGCGCATGCCGGCGAAGCTGATTGGCCAACGCCAGCACATAGTGCTGGGTGCGATACAGGTGGTTCCCGGTTTCGTTATCCCGGGTTTCCGCCAGCGAGGCCAGCGCGATCATCGTCACTTCCTGGCTAACGCGCAGTTCTTCCAGGTTGCGGGCGACTTCCTCGGTGCGACGCTCCACTTCCAGTTCGAGGTGCTTATTTCGCTCGTCGAGCATTTTGGCCGTCGTCCTGAGCATCAGGTGGGTACGCACCCGCGCCAGAACGATGGGCGCACTGATTGGCTTGCTGATGTAGTCCACCGCACCAATGGCAAAGCCGAGCTGCTCATAGGCGGGCTCGCTCTTGCCGGTCAGAAAAATGACGGCAATCTCGCATGTTGCGGCATTTGCCTTGATGCGCCGACAGACCTCGAAGCCGTCAATGCCATCCCACATTTCGATATCGAGAAAGACGATGTCGGGCAGGTCCTGCGCCTGCGGGCCGAGCAGCGCACGCATCGCCGCCTCGCCGGAGTTGACCTCGCTGATGGTGTGCCCCGCTGCCGCCAGCGAAGCGCCGAGCATGCCCGACACCACCGGGTCATCGTCCACAATCAGGATGCGTGCCGTTGCAACGCGTTTCACGCGGACTCCTCAAGTACGTTCGGCATCGGTGCCGTACCTTCAAACAGGGTATTCAGCGTTTGCAGAGCCTGCCCCCAAGCGGCTTTCAGGGCCGCCAACTGCAGACCCTCCCGCGCATCGTCCACCGTTCGCGGCACCACCTCGGCCAGCGTGGCCTCAAGCTGCCCGGCCGCGGCTTGCAACTGCGTCAACCCGATGGTGCCAGAACCGCCCTTCAGCGCATGGGCCAACCGCCGGGCGGTCTCCCGGTCTCCGGCCGCGAGCGCAGCGCCAATATCCGCTGCAACACTTGCATTGCGCCGGAGAAACAGATGCAAAAAACGGTCCAGGGTAGCGCGGTCGCCGTTGACCTGGGCCAAGGCGAAGTCCAGGTCAAAGACCGAAGCCGAATGCTGCAATGGCTGTGGGGGTGTTGGTTCTACGCGAGGAGCCTCTGCAATCCAACGGCTCAGAGCCGCATACAACAGCTTGGGCAACACCGGCTTGGTCAGTATGTCGTTCATCCCGGCGGCCTGCACGCGGTCTTTTTCTTCCACCATGGCGTGTGCGGTCAGGGCCAGTATCGGCAAATCGGGCCAGCTCTTGCGCAGGACGCGTGCTGCGCTGTAGCCGTCCATGACCGGCATTTGAATGTCCATCAACACCAGGTCATAGGTCTGCTGGCTAACGGCAGCAACGGCCAGCGCGCCGTTTTCCGCGGTATCCACCTCGGCCCCGGTGACCTGCAACTGGGCCAGTCCGATTTCGCGGTTGAAGTCGTTGTCATCCACCAGCAGAATGCGCCGCCCGCTCAGGTCGGGGACCGCATGGGGTGTGGCATTGATCTTGGCCCGGGTGGATTGCCCCAGCAGCACATTGACCATAGTGTCGTGCAGGGTGGATCGCGTCATGGGTTTGGACAAAAAGGCCTGAATATGGCCTTCCCCGGTCTGGGCACGCGCCACTTCGGGCTCGCTGCCGGTAATCAGGACGATGGGTATCGGGTTGCCAACGGCTCGTAGATTACGCGCCGTAGCCAGGCCATCAATACCGGGCAGATGCCAGTCCAGCAGCATGAGGTCAAACTGTGCCCCGGCTTGCAGTCGCGCCAGTGCTGCTTCGCCCGAGTCGAGCGCCTCTACTACGCAACCAAAGTCGGCCGCATTGCGACTGAACAGGGTGCGCATGGCGTCGTTGTCTTCCACTACCAGCACACGCTTTCCGTTCAGGCCCTGCGGACTCGACTCTGCGGCCAAATTGTCTTTTGCCAAGCCAAAACGGGCGGTAAAGCTAAAACAGGTGCCCACACCGGCATCACTCTCGACATGAATTTGACCCTGCATGCGCTCAACCAGTTGCTTGCTGATCGTCAGCCCCAGTCCGGTGCCACCGTATTTACGGGTGACGGAGCTGTCGGCCTGCGTGAAGGCGGTGAACAAGCTGCCCAATTGCTGCGGCGTCATGCCCAGGCCGGTGTCGCGTACGGCAAAGCTCAGGGTGACGCTGTCGTCCTCGCTGGTGAGGGTTTCAACCAACAGGCTGATGCTGCCCGTGTCGGTGAACTTGAGCGCATTGCTCATCAGGTTGATCAGCACTTGCCCCAGACGAAACGGGTCACCCAGCAGACGCTCTGGCACCTGCGGCGCTGCGCCAATGGCCAGCTCAACGCCTTTCTCTGCCGCCTTGAGTTTGAACAGGTTGCTCACCCGCTCCAGCACCTCGCCAAAGTCGAACTCTATGCATTCCATCTCCAGCTTGCCAGCTTCCATCTTCGACACATCCAGCACGTCATTGACAATGCCCAGCAGGGACTCGGCCGATATGCTGATCTTGTTGACGTAGTCGCGCCCGCGCGGTGGCAAGTCCAGTTGCAGGCACAGGTTGGCAAAGCCCATCACCGCGTTGATGGGGGTGCGTATCTCGTGGCTCATATTGGCCAGAAAGTCGCCCTTGACACGTGCCGCCGCTGCGGTGCGATCGCGCTCGACCTCCAACTCGGCGGTGCGGCTGGCGACCATTTCTTCCAGGTTGTGACGATGCTGATCCAACTCGCGACCCATGCGTTTTTTCTCGGTCACGTCCTCTTTGATCGCTACATAGTGGCTGATGCTGCCATCCACTTCGCGTATCGGACTGATATTGGCAAACTCGAAGTAGTCGCTGCCGTCTTTGCGCCGGTTGCAGAACTCGCCCGACCATGGCAAGCCCTGGCGCAGTGCGGTCCACATGGCGCGGTAGGTTTCTGCCGGTGTTTTGCCGGACTGCAGGATTTTTGGATTTTTTCCCATCAGCTCCGACCGGCTGTAGCCGCTAATGCGCACAAAGCTGTCATTGACATACTCGATCTGGCCTTGCAGGTCGGTGATCACCATGCTTTCGGGGCTTTGCTCAACAAGCAGCGACAGCTTGCGAAACTGGAGCTCGTTGCTGACGCGCCTTTCGATTGCCGCGCGCATATCCATGACAAGAGTAATCGAAAAAATGGTCGCCAGTGCCAGGGCGACCAGCACCACTGTCAGTACTTCACGATGGGTCTTTTCGATCTCTATGGCGCTGTTCGCCACCGCTTCGTCGGATAGTTTACGGGTAGCTTCGATCACCCGGCTCAAGGCGTCTTGCGTGTGCTGACTCAGGGGAGCCATTGCATCCGCTTGTTGCTGCAAATCGCGAAGCATAACGTCTTGCGCTGCCGCCATTTCGACTATGTGACCGCCCGCATGCGTTGTTGCCCAATGGCCAACCAGACCCACTACCGCCAGCGCGGTAAGCAGGGTTCCGATGAGCAAGGTCAACTTCCACTGGATCGACAATTTCGTGAACTTGAACATAGAGAGAGGCCTTTTTTTATGGCGTTTCAGGGCAGGCACAAGCGCTGGACGGCGTCCACCAGTTGCTGCGGCACAAATGGCTTGCAAACCCAGGCGCGCGCACCTGCGGCGCGGCCTTCGGTTTTACTGTCTTCACTTGAAACGGTGGTCAGCATGATGACGGGCGTGAATTTATAGGCAGGCATCTGCTTGACTGCCTTCAGGAAAGTGATGCCGTCCATATTGGGCATGTTCACATCGCTGATGATCAGGTTCACCTTCTGACCCTTGAGCTTGGCCAGGGCATCGACCCCATCGTTGCTCTGGATGACGTCGTAGCCGGCACCCTGAAGGGCAATACCGAGCACCTGACGCATGGAAGCCGAGTCGTCTACAACCATAATTGTCTTGGCCATGGGATTTGTTTCCTGGAAATGATTGATGAATGGTGGGTTTAGAACCCGAGAGATGCCAGCATGCTGTCCACGTCGTCTTGCTGTAAGGCCTTGGTCGGAACCTGGGGGCCGGCCAGCCCGACTTGTGCGCGCTGCATGACCAGGTGCTCAGGCGCGCTGTGCATCAGCAAGCTCAACAGTTGCTGTTCGGTCTGACTGATGATGGCGATGACCTTCTTGATCACCTGTCCCGACAGGTCTTGAAAGTCCTGGGTCATCATGATGTCGCTTAACACCGCGTTTTGGGCATCGGCAAAGCTTGCCGCTTCGGTGCTGAACATCTGCGCGATCGCCATCACATCGTCCACCTCGTCCGCACGGCCCTGCGCGCGCTTGCGAATCGACTCAATTTCCGCCGCCATGCACTGGCTCTCGGTCTTGAAGCTATGGCAGGCCGGTTGTGCCACGTCGATCAGGTCGAGCACGCGCGTGGCTGCCTTCTCGGTCATCTGACCCACATGGCTCAGGCGGTCGCGGGCATCTGGAATTTCGTGGGTGATTTCGACCAGCCCCTGCGTCAAGCCCAGCTCACTCATAGCCTCGTGCAGCGAGCGGGTAATTTGGCCAAGCTCCTTGAAAGCCTGCTCCGCATTGATGGAGGTTGCGCTCATATCAGTCCTTTGCGTTTGAAGATCGATTGCACTTTGTCTTTCAGGGTGGCGCTGGTAAATGGCTTGACGATGTAGCCGTCGGCTCCGGCCTGCGCCGCTTCAATAATGTTTTCCTTGCGCGCCTCGGCGGTCACCAGCAGGAAGGGGAGGTGCTTGAGATGGTCTGAGTTGCGCACCGACTTCAGCAGATCAAGGCCCGTCATCTTTGGCATGTTCCAGTCGCTCACGACAAACTGAAAGCTGCTGCTCTCTAACTTATGCAAGGCCTCGGCGCCGTCTTCTGCCTCAGAAAAGTGTTCGAACCCAGCCTCGCGCAGCAGGTTGGACACGATGCGGCGCATGGTGGCGAAGTCGTCAACAACCAAAACGGTGAATTTTGAAAAGTCCATAAAGATTACTTTCAATTGCTTGTTTTAAGCTTCACCGAAGTATAGTTGTTCCTGATGAATTTGTGTATATTTTGTTATATTTTGTTATTTAACTAGTCGGCACCCTCTAATCCATGGCGCTTTCGGAGTGAAGGCATCGAACAAACTGCCGGTTTAGCGTTTCCGATGCTCGCTTGTGCATGCCAGCTATTCCTACTTTTGACACCAATGGACAACTGGAAATCAATATATTTTCATCACATTGCGCATTGACGTCAGATTAAATTTGACTAAATTCGTTGAAATTCGTTAAAATGTGCTTATTATTGATACAAGCAACTAGCCGTCTAGGAGACCACTGACCATGCCACCGATCGCCGTTGAAAAGTCTTTCTGCACAACCCGTGAAGCGGCGAGGCAGTTGGGGGTATCAGTGGGTACCGTTCAACTGTGGGTGGAAAGCGGCTTGCTACAGGCGTGGAAGACTGCTGGTGGTCATCGCCGGGTGCTACGTGATTCGGTAGAGAGTCTGCTGCACAAAAAACCTGCCCCGCCGGCCCCTGTAGTTCAGGTGGTGCAAGGCCCGAGGCCGATGCGCCTGCTCGTGGTGGAGGACGACCCCAACCTGCTGCGGTTGTACGAAACCCAGATCGCACGTTGGCCACTGGACACCGAGGTCACCGTCATTGACAACGCCATCAATGCACTGCTGAACATGGGTCGCGGTGGGCCGGACTTGCTTATTTCCGACCTGCACATGCCCGGCATGGATGGCTTTGGCATGCTCAAGGTACTGCACAAGGCACCTGAAATGGCCTACACCAAAGTCGTCGTGGTGACCGGATTGGATGCCGACGAAGTCACCGCCCGTGGCGGTGTGCCGCCTGGTGTCGAAGTGCTGTCCAAGCCTATTCCATTTGCACGCTTGCTGGTCATTGCACAGGAAACGTCGCAACGCCTTGGCTTGGCGCCACACTCGCACTAAGGTCACCGCCATGCGCCTGAATCTGGACATGAACATACTGCGTCACATGACCGATGGCGTCCTCGTGCTCGACCGCTATGCGCAAATCGTCGCATCCAACAAGATGGCAGAGCCCTGGGTCCCGCGTTGCCAGGCCATGTCTGCCGCCCTTAAACGACTCATCGACGAAGAGCGCCAGGGTCGTTTGGTATTGCCCTTGTTTATTGACCTGCAATTGGGACAGCACAATGCACTAAACGAGCGCACTGACGCCTGGTTGTGCAAAAACGGTCGCAACGAATATGCAATATTTATCGTCTCGACAAGCCCTGCCGCACAGGTCAACCCAGTCGCCCCCCAGCAAAAGAAAGGGCGGCACAACCTGTTGACATTGATGGGGAGCGAAGTGCGCGAGCAGTTGTCCATATTGCGCGCGTTGATGCACCCCAAACGGGATCCGCAAACGACCGCGCAGAGCGCCATTGCGCAACAATGCGAAAAGGTCGAGAAGCTCATGCAAGAGGTCACTGACCTGTCTCAACTTCTGGAGCACGACGAAGTATTTGCAGGTGAGCGCCTATCAATAACCGACATCATAGAAAACGTTCTGGTATCTCTGCCCCCAAATGCCAACCGGACGACGGTGGACTTACTCGCCAGCACCGACAAGTTGGGGCGTGTGTACGGAAATAGCGCCTGGCTCAGCTACGCACTGAGGCTGCTCATCGGCGGTCTGGTTGCCGGGGCGCCACCGCGCACCGCCATCGAACTGGCAACCCGCCAGATGGGAGACTTCCTGATTCTCACGGGTCGTGCCAGGGGAACCCGCACTGGGCAGCCCGATCTTGTGCTCCCTGACACAGCGCCTGATGATTTCGAGTCCACCGATGAGCACGCCTTCAATATCCAGATGATGATGTGCATGCGCATCATTGAACTGCACGCCGGGCAACTTCGACTGACCAGCATGCCAACGGACTCCAACC
>CAIYDK010000452.1 GCA_903924955.1 uncultured beta proteobacterium
GATTTTCCGACGCAATGGATTTTTACCAATTGGGTAAATGGGCCCAGGCCTATGAACGGTTGGCTGCCTTGGCGGATAACAACCACGCGGGCGCTGCGCGCATTGCGTTGCTGATGTACCGGTTCAGTCCCAGTCTTTATGGTGTTACAGCGAATGCGTCTAAGGAGCAGGCAGAACGTTGGGCACGGATTGCGAGTCAACAGTGAGCAAGCCAAATCGACCCATGTGCCCGCCATGACCAAAGTACTGACCACCCGCCAGGGTAGGGACGCCAAATAGCACAACATTTTTCAGGGAGACTTCCAGGAACCGGCTGTTCGTGGTGGTCGGCCTACTATGGCGACATTCAGAAAGCCAACTTCCCCCGCCATCCTCCCATCTACAATCCCCCCATGCTAGCCAAGAGAATCATCCCCTGCCTGGACGTGACCGGTGGCCGTGTCGTCAAAGGCGTCAATTTTGTCGAGTTGCGCGACGCCGGTGACCCGGTCGAAATTGCTGCCCGCTACAACGGGCAGGGTGCGGATGAGTTGACGTTTCTGGACATTACCGCCACCAGCGACGGGCGTGACCTGATCCTGCACATCATCGAGGCGGTTGCTTCACAGGTCTTTATTCCGCTGACCGTGGGCGGTGGCGTGCGCACCGTGGACGATGTGCGTCGATTGCTCAATGCCGGTGCCGACAAGACCAGTTTCAATTCCGCTGCATTGGCCAACCCGCAAGTGATCGAAGACGCATCGCTTAAATACGGGTCGCAATGCATCGTCGTTGCTATCGACGCCAAGCGGCGCTTTGGCGATGACGTGCTGTCGCGTGGCGAGGGTTGGGACGTCTACAGCCATGGAGGACGTAAAAACACCGGCCTGGACGCAGTGGCTTGGGCTACCGAGATGGCACGTCGCGGTGCGGGCGAGATTTTGCTCACCAGCATGGACCGCGATGGCACCAAATCCGGCTTTGATCTGGCTCTGACCCGTGCAGTTAGCGACGCGGTGGGCGTGCCGGTGATTGCCTCGGGCGGTGTCGGCACATTGGACGACCTGGCCGATGGCATCACCAAGGGCGGGGCTGACGCTGTGTTGGCTGCCAGCATTTTCCACTATGGTGAATTCACCGTGGCCCAGGCCAAAGAATGCATGGCGCGGCGTGGTGTCCCGGTCAGAATCTGAGACTTTCAGGCTTTTTTGCCTCTAGCCCCCGTAAATGCTGCGTAAGCAGCTATGAATTAAATAGCAAATGCAAACCACATCAACACCGCCAGTGAGTTGGCTGAAACATATCCGGTGGGATTCCAAAGGCCTGGTACCGGTGATCGCGCAGGAGCAGGGCAGTAACGACGTGCTGATGTTCGCCTGGATGAACCGTGAGGCCCTGCAGAAAACCGTGGAGTTGGGGCGGGCGGTGTACTTCAGCCGTTCGCGCGACAAGCTTTGGTACAAGGGTGAAGAGTCTGGCCACGTTCAGACCGTGCATGAAATTCGCATGGACTGCGACAGTGATGTTATTTTGCTCAAGGTCACCCAGTTGGGTCACGAGCCCGGCATTGCGTGCCACACCGGTCGGCACAGCTGTTTTTTCAGTGTTTTGAAAGACGGTGAATGGAAAAGCGTTGATCCGGTCTTGAAAGACCCCGAAAGCATCTATAAGTAATAGCCAACTAGTATGACCATTCAAAATTCTTCTGACGCATTGGCCAGACTGGCTGCGGTCATGGAAACGCGAAAGCCCCAGAACGGCGGCGATCCCGGCGCCAGTTACGTAGCGCGCCTGCTGGCCAAGGGGCCTGATGCGTTCCTGAAAAAAATCGGCGAAGAAGCCACCGAGGTAGTCATGGCTGCCAAAGATGCAGACCATGGCGGCGACAAAGCCAAGCTGGTGGGCGAAGTGGCCGACCTGTGGTTTCACTGCATGGTCGCGCTGGCCCACTACGGGTTGTCGCCGTCCGACGTGCTGGCCGAGCTGGAGCGCCGTGAAGGCACCAGTGGGATTGAAGAAAAAGCCTTGCGCAAAGTACAGAGCCGGGAAGCGGGGCAGACATGAGCGCGCATCCCGTAGACCACGACGCAAATTGCCTGTTCTGCAAGATCGTGGCCAAGCAGATTCCCTCCCGCATGGTTTTCGAGGACGACGAGTTTTACGCCTTTCACGACATTCATCCCTGGGCGCCAGTTCACTTTTTGATCATTCCCAAGCGGCACATTCCTTCCATGGCGCATTTGGGCGCCGACGATGTGGGTTTGATGGGGCGCATGATGGCGCTTGTTCCCGTACTGGCCCTTCAAGAGGGTTGCAATCCCTATCCACAAGGGGGTTTTCGTCTGGTGACTAACACCGGTGCAGAGGGAGGCCAAGAGGTCCAGCATCTGCATTTTCATGTCATGGGTGGCCCACGCCCGTGGCTGCGCGGTTGAGCCTCTAAAATGTCATAACTACCAAGGAGCAAGCCATGGGCTTTTCTACTACGCATTTGATTATTTTTCTGGTCATCATCATTGTCATCTTCGGTACCAAGAAGCTGCGCAACATTGGCTCGGACCTGGGCGGTGCGGTCAAGGGTTTCAAGGACGGCATGAAAGAAGGCAGCTCCACTGATAAACCAGCCGACACTGCGGCACCCACGCTGGTGGCAACCGAGAAGACTGAATCCAAGTCCACCATTGATGTTGAAGCCAAAGTTAAAAACTGATGTTACTGGCCGCATTCGTGCCGCCCACTCAGTAGCGATTTTTCATGCTTGACATCGGTGTCACCAAGATAGCCATCATCGGCGCAATTGCGCTCGTGGTGATCGGCCCTGAACGACTGCCCAGCGTGGCCCGCATGGCCGGCACACTGCTGGGCCGAGCCCGTAGCTACATGGCAGAGGTCAAAGCCGAAGTGAATCGTTCCATGGAGCTCGATGAACTCAAGAAGATGAAGGACTCGATGGAGAGTGCGGCGCGTGACGTCGAGCAAACGATTCAGACCAGCGCCAGCGACTTTGAAAAGAGCTGGGCCGAGGCGACCAACACGACGGAGGCGCCACCGATCGACATATTGACTCTCAACACCCCGCAATACCGACACCCCAAGAAGCACTGGCGGGTGAAGCAGGGTGCTATGCCCAACTGGTACAAGGCTCGCGCAGGGGTACGAACCAAGGCCCTTTCCGGTGCGGCGCGTGTCGCTCGCTTTCGACCACCCAAAATCAACTAATGTCCGAAGAAAAAAAATCGCCAGATGAACTGGCCGGCACGGAACAGCCGTTCGTACAGCATTTGGTGGAGTTGCGCGACCGCCTGTTGTACAGCGTCTACGGCATTGGCGCATTGTTCCTGATTCTGGTGTTCTTCCCCGGTCCTTCAGCGTTATATGACCTGCTTGCCATGCCGTTGGTCAAGACGCTGCCCGAGGGCGCGCGCATGATCGCTACCGGTGTCGTTTCTCCATTTTTGGTCCCTATCAAGGTGACGGTGCTGGCAGCCTTTGGACTGGCGTTGCCGTGGATTTTGTACCAGGTGTGGGCCTTTGTCGCTCCAGGTCTGTACAAGCATGAGAAGCGACTTGTCATGCCACTGGTGGTCGCAAGTACGCTGCTGTTCTATACCGGAGCGGCTTTTTGTTACTTTTTTGTTTTTGGACAGGCGTTTCCTGCCATCCAGAAAATGGCGCCGGTTTCAGTTGCCGTTAGTCCGGATATTGAAGCCTACCTGGACTTTGTCATCACCATGTTCATTGCTTTTGGTGTCGCCTTCGAGGTACCGATTGCGGTCGTCATTCTGGCCCGCATGGGCATGGTGACGGTCGAGCAACTCAAGTCCTTTCGTGCCTATTTTGTGGTCGGTGCTGCGGCCGTGGCCGGCGTGGTGACTCCGCCAGATCCGGTTTCCATGCTGGCGTTGCTTGCCCCCATGGTCGTTCTGTACGAGGTCGGCATCTGGGCTGCCAAGGTATTCATCAAGCACACCCAGGCGCCGGCTGAAGAAGCTGCCGCTACGCCCACCCGGTAACTAACGTGCGGAGGCTCTGGGGCGGGGGCGAATGCCCGGTGTCACGTTCAGTTCCATCGGCTGATTCTTGCGTTCAATGGAGAAGCGTGCGGAAAAGCCCGGTTTAAGTGCGGCCACCTGCGAAAGCAGTTGCGTCACATCGTTCACCGACTGACCCGCGATTTTGAGAATGACATCGCCCGGGTGAATGCCAGCCTGCGCTGCCGGGCCATTCTGTAGCACTCCCGTGATGATGACTCCCTGGCGGACCTTTACATCAAAGGTTTCTGCCAACTCTGGGGATAAATCGTTGGGCTCAACACCAATCCAGCCACGCGTAATCTGACCGTCTTTGACAATGCCTTCAAGTACCTGCCTGGCAGTCGATACCGGAATCGCAAAACCAATACCCATGTTCCCACCCGACTGGGAGTAGATCGCCGTGTTGATTCCCAGCAGGTTGCCGCTCGTGTCGACCAAAGCGCCTCCGGAATTGCCCGGATTGATTGCCGCATCGGTCTGAATGAAATTTTCAAAGGTGTTAATACCCAATTGGTTGCGCCCCATCGCACTGACAATGCCGCTGGTCACTGTTTGCCCCACGCCAAAAGGGTTGCCTATGGCAAGCACCTGGTCGCCGACCTGCGCACTGTCCGAATTGCCCAGCACGATGACCGGAAGCTTGTCGAGTTCAATCTTGAGAATGGCCAGGTCGGTATCCGGGTCGGTTCCAATGACCTTGGCTCGCGCGCTGCGGCTGTCGTTCAATACGACTTCAATTTCGTCGGCGCCCTCAACCACATGGTTATTGGTCAGTATGTAGCCGCTCGCGCTCACAATCACGCCGCTGCCCAGACCTGCCTGCGCCTCGCTGCCCTGTTCGCCAAAGAAGAAGCGAAACCATGGGTCATTGCCATTGGGGCCCTTGCGCGCCGCCTTGCTCGTGTTGATGCTCACCACTGCGGCCGAGGCTTTTTGCGCAGCGGATCGGAAGCTACCCGCTGGCGCAACTCCAGTGGCGGCGGGTGCCGCCTCAATCAACGCCACCGCACCGACCGTCGATGGACCGTGTCCAATCCATTGGGGCTTGAGTGTGGCAACCACAAAGTAGGCCGCCAGCACGATGGTGGTGGTTTGGGAGAACAGAAGCCAGAGACGTTTCATGGAAATTCCAGAGAAGCGGTGCAATGCACGCAGACGATGGGCAAATTGTAGGTCGAGCAGGGCAAAGCGATACAGTGTGGTGCTCAAATGGAACACACGCACCACACTATTGCGATTCATCCTCAGGCCCCTCCCAAGGTACCCGAGGGCGCAGCTTGCAATGGGTGCGGCGTGTGTTGTCTGTTTGAACCCTGTCCTGTAGGTATTTTTCTCACGGGCAAGCGGTTGGGCCCCTGCGCCGCCGTGCGTTGGGACGAAGCCCTTGGCCAATACCGTTGCGGTGCTATTGTGGCCACGCGGGAGGTGCTGGTGCAGGCCCTGCCAGCCGCAGCACAGGGGTTGGCACCCGTGCTGACTCCTTTGCTGCGGCGCATGGGCTTGCGCTGGATAGCGGCCGGTACCGGCTGCGACAGCCAACTGGAAGTGTTCCCCAACACGGGTTCAACGACAATCACGGTTTCAGAGACGATGGCGCCAACCCGGCCCAACCCAAGTACCCATGACTGATCGCCAGGAACTTCAAATCGCGCTGGACACCTTGCTTCAACCGGAGCGGTTCAAAGACTATTGCCCTAACGGACTGCAAGTTGAAGGGCAATTGGCGGTGCGAAAAATCGTCTCTGGTGTCACAGCAAGTTTGGCCCTGATCGAGGCCGCCATTGCGGCTCAGGCCGACACCATTTTTGTCCACCACGGCCTGTTTTGGCGAGGCCATGACGGTCGTGTCACGGGGTGGATGCGGCAGCGGTTGGCCCTTCTGTTGGCGCATAACATCAACCTCTTTGCCTACCATCTGCCCCTGGACGCCCACCCCGAGTGGGGCAACAACGCGCAGTTGGGGCTGCGTTTGGGTTTGCGGGCTACCGGGCGCTTTGGCGAGCAGGATCTGGGGTGGATGGGGAGCGCAGACTTTGACAGCGCACAATCACTGGCCTCGCACGCCGAGTCGGTGCTGGGGCGCGCTGCGTTGCTTGTGTCGGGTAATAACCAGGGTTCGCTACGACGCATCGCATGGTGCACGGGGGGGGCACAAGGCTATTTTGAGTCCGCTATTGCTGCTGGTGCCGACGCGTTCATTACCGGCGAAATTTCCGAGCCCCAGATGCATCTGGCGCGTGAGTGTGGCGTGACCTATTTGGCTTGCGGCCACCATGCGACAGAACGTTACGGAGCCCCCGCCGTGGCAGCAAACGTGGCATTGCAGTTAGGACTGCAGCATGCATTCATTGACATTGATAATCCGGCCTGACGACACAACCCAAATATGACGACAGTAAACGCACCCGTCTTGCCCCTGGCCATCACCATGGGTGACGCTGCGGGCATTGGCCCTGAAATCATTGTCAAGGCCTATCAGCAGCAACCAGCCTTGCTGCAAAACAGCTTCGTGGTGGGCGATATCGCAACTATGCGCCGCGCGGCAAGTCTGTTGACGTCTGCTGGGCACCCCATCTGGCCCGTGGCCGAAATTTCTCACCCCCAACAGGCTTTGGAATTGCCGCCCCGCTGCATTGCCGTATTGCAAATCGGTACGCCACTGGATGCAGTCCCCTGGGGCGGTGTCAATGCAGGAGCCGGTGCAATGGCCGGTCGGTGTGTCGAGTGGGCCGCCGATGCGGCCTTGCGTGGTGAAGTTTGTGCGTTGGTAACCGCACCGCTGCACAAGGTAGCCTTGCATGCTGCAGGTGCCCCGTTTGATCAGTTTCCCGGGCACACCGAGTTGTTGCAGGATCGTGCCGCACGCTTTCTGGCTAAGCCGGTATCCGATGTGCCGGTGCGCATGATGCTGGCCAATGATGAGATGCGTACCGTGCTGGTCAGTATTCACGTCTCCCTGCGCGAAGCTCTTGACGCGGTTACCTACACCAATGTGCTGCAAACCATCATGATTACCCATCACGCTTTGGCCCAACTGCTGGGGCGTTTGCCCCGCATCGCAGTGGCAGGCCTGAACCCTCATGCGGGTGAAGGCGGGCAGTTCGGTCGCGAGGAAATCGATGTGATCGCTCCGGCCGTCCGTGCGGCGTGTGAACAGGGGGCCTTGGTTTCCGGGCCATGGGCACCCGACACCGTTTTTATGCGAGCCCGTCACGAGGAGGGTAGGGCAGATGAGTTCGACATCGTAGTGGCCATGTACCACGACCAGGGCTTGATCCCGGTCAAGTATCTCGGCGTTGACAAGGGCGTCAACGTTACTTTGGGTCTGCCGCTGGTGCGCACGAGTCCCGACCATGGGACCGCATTCGACATTGCGGGCACCGGGCGGGCCGATGCATCGAGCCTAATAGAAGCCTTGCGCATGGCGCACACCCTTTGCCGCAGAAGCGGTTAGAGGTTGCGTTCCACGAAGGCAGTCGGCCTATTTCTTCAGACTATCCCGAATTTCGCGCAACAGCAACACATCCTCTGGCGTTGTAACGACCACAGGAGCCGCCTCCACCGCGGGAGCTTCACGCTTCAATCGGTTGATTTGCTTGACCATCAGGAAGATGATTGCCGCAAGAATTGCAAAATTCACGGCGACAGTAATGAAACTGCCATAGGCAAATACGGGAACCCCAGCTTTCTTTAAGGCGTCAAGCGTAGATGCCGTGCCAGGGGGGATGCTGCCCAGCACCACGAAAAGGCTTGAGAAATCCAGCTTGCCAAAGGCCGCTCCAACGATCGGCATGATCAGGTCTGCCACGACCGAGTCCACAATTTTCCCAAACGCACCGCCGATGATCACACCTACTGCCAGGTCAATGACGTTGCCCTTAATTGCAAAATCCTTGAATTCTTGAACCATGCCCATGGTGTAGCACTCCAATTTAATAGCTAATGGGCTCATTATCGACACAATTGACCGAAGTTAATTCGAGCATTTGAGTGCCTGTTTCCCAAAATAAATCACATTTCAACGAAATAGCTAACACTTTAGCGAGAAATCGCGACGAGTGGCAGACCCCACCACAAATACCGGTTGCCTTCGTTTGTGCGACTTCCAACTTCTTTGCTTGCGGGGTGGCCCACAAGCTGAGTTGATGTGTGTCAGCTACAATCCAAGGTTACCCCCCCTTAGTCTAGTTGTCATGTTCATTGAGGATTCTCATGAGTGAAACCCTTGTCGATACCCAAAAAATCGACTCCAGCAAGCGAACCTGGTTAATTGCGTCCAGCTGTGCAGGTGCCGTAGGCGTTGGCGCCGCTGCAGTCCCTTTTGTCAGTACTTTTCAACCCTCTGAACGTGCCAAAGCGGCTGGCGCTGCAGTTGAGGTGGACATTGCCGGACTCAAACCCGGTGAAAAGATGACCGTTGAATGGCGCGGCAAGCCGGTTTGGATTGTTCGCCGCACTCCTGAACAACTGGCGAGTCTGTCCAAAGTGACAGGGCAGCTGGCTGATCCCACATCGAAACGCAAGCAAGACGAATTCACGCCCGTATATGCCCGCAACGAGGGGCGTTCAATCAAACCTGAGTTTTTTATCGGCGTTGGTATTTGCACCCATCTGGGGTGTTCCCCGTCGGACAAGTTCCAACCGGGCCCGCAGGCCTCGTTGCCGGATGACTGGCAAGGCGGGTTTTTGTGCCCCTGCCATGGCTCGACTTTTGACTTTGCCGGGCGTGTTTTTAAGAACAAGCCCGCGCCGGACAACCTCGAAGTGCCGCCACACATGTACCTGTCTGACAGCAAGCTGCTGATCGGCGAAGACAAAAAAGCCTAAGGAACAAGAACATGGCTGATTTCAAGGAAATTTCCCCTAACGCCTCGGCGGGTGCGAAGCTCACCAATTGGTTTGAGAACCGCCTGCCAACGGCATTCGACATGTACAAAGTGCACATGTCGGAGTACTACGCGCCCAAAAACTTCAATTTCTGGTACATCTTTGGCTCGCTGGCCATGCTCGTTTTGGTAATCCAAATCGTGACTGGCATTTTCCTGGTGATGCATTACAAGCCTGATGCCGCGTTGGCTTTTGGCTCGGTCGAATACATCATGCGCGACGTGCCATGGGGTTGGCTCATTCGCTACATGCACTCAACAGGTGCTTCCGCGTTTTTTGTGGTCGTCTATCTGCACATGTTCCGTGGCCTGCTGTATGGCAGCTATCGCAAACCGCGTGAACTGGTTTGGCTTTTTGGCTGTGCCATTTTCCTGGCGCTGATGGCAGAGGCTTTCATGGGATACCTGCTGCCTTGGGGCCAAATGAGCTACTGGGGCGCGCAGGTTATCGTGAATCTGTTTGCGGCTGTGCCCTTCGTCGGGCCTGATCTGGCGTTGCTGATTCGCGGCGACTACGTCGTGGGCGATGCAACGCTGAACCGCTTCTTCAGCTTCCACGTGATTGCAGTGCCATTGGTCCTTTTGGGCTTGGTGGTCGCACACCTGATGGCTTTGCACGACGTTGGCTCCAATAACCCGGATGGCATTGAAATCAAGGCCACCAAAGGACCTACCGGCGTGCCCCTTGATGGAATTCCTTTCCACCCCTATTACACCGTGCACGACATTTTTGCCGTATGCATGTTCCTGCTGGTGTTCTCTGCCGTCATTTTCTTTGCCCCCGAGTTCGGTGGCTACTTCCTGGAATACAACAACTTCATTCCGGCTGATCCGCTGAAGACACCGTTGCACATCGCGCCAGTGTGGTATTTCACGCCCTTCTACTCGATGCTGCGTGCCATCACCGATGAGATGATCCTTGTTCTGATTGCCTGCGTTGTGGGCGGCGCATTTCTGGGTGTGACCAAGTTCAAGCTGCCTGTCATCTTTAAAGCGGTCGTTTTGGGTGCTGCCGCCGTGGTTATTGCCATGATGCTGTCCATTGACGCCAAGTTCTGGGGCGTAGTGGCGATGGGGGGAGCGGTTGTGATTTTGTTCTTCTTACCCTGGTTGGACAATTGCGCGGTCAAATCCATTCGTTACCGCCCTGATTGGCACAAATACCTGTACGCCGTTTTTGTGGTTAATTTTGTCATCCTGGCTTATCTGGGTACCCAGCCGCCGTCGGCAATCGGCGAGCGCGTGTCGCAAGTAGGCACTTTGTTTTACTTTGGCTTTTTCCTCCTGATGCCTTGGTGGAGTCGCTTGGGTGAGGCCAAAGCGGTCCCAACCCGTGTCAATTTCACTGCCCATTGAGTCGGAGAATAAGCAAATGAAAAAAGTACTACTGACTTTGTTGGCCGCTCTGGGTTTCATGGCGGGTGCCCAGGCTAATACCGGCGGTATCGCCTGGGACAAAGCACCTGACCGCACCAATGATCTTGCAGCCCTGCAAAATGGCGCCAAGATTTTTGTCAATTACTGTTTGAATTGCCACTCGGCAGCGTTCATGCGTTTCAACCGCCTGAAAGACATCGGGCTCACAGAACAGCAGATTAAAGACAATTTGTTGTTCACGACAGAAAAAGTCGGTGAAACCATGAAGTCAGCCATTGATCCTCGTCAAGCGAAAGACTGGTTTGGAGCCAACCCTCCTGATCTGACCGTGATTGCACGGTCGCGTTCAGCGCAAGGTCAGGGTACAGGGGCAGATTACCTGTACACCTACATGCGCACTTTTTATCCTGACGATACAAAGGCCACCGGATGGAATAATCTGGCATTTCCCAATATTGCCATGCCCCACGCACTGTGGGAACTTCAGGGCAAGCGTGTACCGGTCTATGAAACCGTTACCGAGCATGGCCATGAAGCCCATGTTTTCAAGGGATGGGAACAAATCACACCCGGAACACTTGCTCCCGAGCAATACGACCAAGCCGTCGGCGACCTGGTCAGCTACCTGCAATGGATGGCAGAGCCAGCTAAAAATACACGTGTTCGCGTAGGTTTTGGTGTAATGTTGTTCTTGCTGCTGATGACGTTTTTTGCGTGGCGACTCAATGCTGCGTTCTGGAAAGAAGTCAAGTAACACGGGTACCAGCCCTTGGATTGCTTTCCTCCGGGATGCAATTCAATGGTTCCAGAGTGGGTTAGCAAACGCAACCCACTCTTTTTAATTTTTAGGAGTCTTTTCCCATGATGGTTCTGTATTCAGGAACAACCTGCCCCTTTTCCCACCGCTGCCGCTTTGTCCTGTTCGAAAAGGGCATGGATTTCGAAATCCGCGATGTCGACCTGTACAACAAACCTGAAGACATCAGCGTGATGAACCCTTACGGGCAGGTTCCAATTCTGGTGGAACGAGACTTGATCCTGTACGAGTCCAATATCATTAATGAGTACATCGACGAGCGTTTTCCACATCCGCAACTGATGCCGGGTGACCCGGTGGACCGTGCACGCGTGCGGTTGTTTCTGTTGAATTTTGAGAAGGAACTGTTTGTCCATGTGTCGACCTTGGAAGCGCGCAGTTCCAAAGGCAACGAGAAGGCGCTTGAAAAGGCCCGTTCGCATATTCGCGATCGTCTCACGCAACTCGCGCCCGTGTTCTTGAAGAACAAGTTCATGCTGGGCGATAACTTCTCTATGCTCGACGTCGCCATTGCACCGTTGTTGTGGCGCCTGGACTATTACGGAATTGACCTGAGCAAGAA
>CAIYDK010000453.1 GCA_903924955.1 uncultured beta proteobacterium
GCGCCGAATATTTTCCATCCGGTCTGAATTGCTGAAACCCAGGTCGCGGTTCAAGCCGTGGCGCATGTTGTCACCATCAAGAATGTAGGAATGGTAGCCCTCAGCATGAAGTTGTGTTTCCAGCAGATCTGCGATGGTGGTCTTTCCACTGCCGGACAAGCCGGTCAACCAAATGCACATCGAGCGCTGAGGTTTGCTGGACCTGCGAGTAGCCTTGTTCACTGACAGCTTGCTCCAGTGCAAGTTGGTTTGGTATGCGATAGTTGAAACTTTTGGCTTTATCAAGGATTTGGTCTTGTCGACGGACATTTCTGCGCCGAGAGTGCCGTCAAGGGCACGCTCGCTTCATCGGCCGTCAAGTAGCGGCTCCAAGCCACGATACCAATTCGCTTAGCGTCAAAATCGTTTACACGCGACCACAGCAGGCGGTCAGCGGAAAAACGCAGATGGCGGCCCTGTTCGGTCTCTTCAACAAACAGCCCTCCATCCGGCAGAACACGGGCTCGCCCTGCAAAGGTCGTCAGCGGGCGGGCGACGGCCAATAACGCGGCAAAAGGTTCTGTCACTTGCCTAGTCTCAAAGTCGTACACCATAACCCGATTCGTATCGCTCAGTGTAAAAAATTCTTGGCCTTTTGGACCTGGTGTCACCACATTGTTGTCGAATACCGAGATGCTGTGGTCCCCGACAAATTCCGCCGAATGCTGTTTCATCCACGGCCCGGTCTGATGCCAGATGATTTTGTTGGTTGATGGCCGGTATAAGAACAGTGTGTTCATTTGGGCTGCAGAGATCAGCAAATCGCCGCGCAGCCAAAAGCGGCTATCGTTTTTGGCGACTTGGATTTGATTAATGTGAATCGGGTCGAAATTGAAGGTGGCTCCAAAATGCCCTAGCAGCAGCACTCCCAACCCATTGTCAAGCAAGATGCGCGAAAACGACCGATTTTCCAGTACCTGACCATTGAGGCTGACGTGTGCCAGAGAATCGTCTCGAATAGCTTCGTTTAAATAGGCATTTTCAGTAATTCCATCTTGCGCCACTGAGGGTCCCCAAATGGCGCTGCCGCTTTCATCCAATTCAAGCGAGTGATGCATTATCCGATCGAGCACAAAAACGGGTTGCATACTACAGGTAGAAAGGCGCACTAGAGCCGCTGCAGTGTTAAAAACAATATCACCACCCGCCAACAATAGTGGGTGCACTGCGTGGAGTCGCCTGACGTTACCTTTGGACTCCCATTTTTTGTCGCTTGTTTTGTCGTAGATTGCTTTCCAATCCGGACTCCATTGCGCCACAACATGACCATCAGCAATGCGGATCAGCTGCACTAACGATTTTTTTGCAACTGGATCGATACCAGAGAACAGCAGGTAGCCAGTATCTTCGGGTGCCGGAAAGCGACGCACCCAATTGGGGCGTTCAGTGGCTTTACGATCCAGCAATAGTGCACTTGAGAAACCTGAGATGCTCAAATCTTGAAGGGCAGCCACGACTAAGCCTGGGAAAGCAGCCACAGTTATCACCATTTGGGCCTCACCTTCAGTCAAGTGCCTGTGTGGAACGGTCATTGCATACCGAACCAGTGAAGCAGTGATCAACACAGTGCTCAAAAAAAGGACAACAAACGCCGCGACCAACCAGAGTCCAAAGCCCCACTTGAAAGCTCTGTAAGGCTGTGCGAGCGCTGTAGAAGTATCAGTTTTCATAAGGTGGGTACAAAGGATTTCGGTTTCAAAGTACAGATTTATGGCTAGCGAGCAGCGCCTGATACGCATCAAAGGCGCGTTCCAAAAGCGCGGAGCTAAAACCTGTGTCGTCAGCGGACGATGCAATCGGGATAATTTGTTGTGCCAGCATAGTGGTATCTGCGTCAATTTTCAGCACCGCAAAAATGGCATCCAATGCTGCCTTGGGCTTGGAGCGCATAGCCTCATGATTGATCAAATGCAAACGTAAATCTGTTTGCGCCAAAATGTACTTGTGGACAGCGGTCCAGTAGTCAAGCCAATAGTTCAAATCTGCCGGATTCAATGTGTTATCCATCTCGGCAAGCGCAAAACTAAAAGGTAAGTGCTCGGTACCGAATTCATGGTGCCCTAGCCACGTCATGTAATTGCGCGCGAAAGGATCAACCCGGTGCACCTCGCAAAAATTGATGTGCTGCCGATGCAGCGAACGTGCCGTATCAATTGGGTTGCGAAACACCAGCAAAATGGTGGCGGTTGGGTCAATGCTGAGACTTCGCAAGCGCAAGAGGTTGTTATTGTTCTTGGACAGATATCGACGAAGTCCACCATGGGCCAAGGCCGGTTGACGCTTCGAATTGGCAACGAGCGCACGGAAATTAGCAAATGTTTTAAGTACCTCAGACGTTGGTTCCGCGAAGCCCAAGCAAGTTTGATCTGAAGTGCGTGTGCCAAACGTGCGCCAAAATACTTCTTCAAAGCTTTCCGGGCTATCAAAGTGAATATGAATGCCATCTCTATGGGATCGCTCTGCAGCGACCGCGGTCGATTGGCTGTGCTTCGTGATGAGTTGCCACAAATTGGGAGCCAAAACAAACGGCATGTCGCGGTAAGTGAGTGAGCGAAAAGTCTCGATTTCGTCAAGTATGCGCAGCATTATGGTCGTACCCGAGCGCGCCAATCCACAAACATAAACTGCCCTGGCTGCAGGATCGGACTCGACATTGGTGTCTGCGTCCTTATCCTGCTGAGGCATGGCGAACAAATATTCCAGGTCATAAGCCATATGTCGAACAACTGACGGTTCAAGCGCCAACCAATGTAAACACCGATCCAGCAGACCATAAGAAGAATCAGGTTCCATTAGCGGTTCAACTGATTGGGTGCAACTGCGGGGGGGGGACTGCGAAGCGGGCGAATAAACCACCAGCCAGTAGCAATGATTGACGTTGTCACCCAATAGATCGTTTGTTGTTGAGCGGACCAAACTAATGCCCAAGGCGCGAGCATGGCAACAACTGACATCACCGTTATGAGTAGCATCAGCAAAATGCTGAATTGCAAAGTTGCCAACCCCGATTTCAGCAAAAGCGATTGCCGTTCATCATCATCTTGGGCTTGTTGAAAAGTAGGAAAAACGTTTTTGATCAGGTGCAACTGTTGAAGAAACCAGGTACTTCCAAAAGTGCGGATGCCGATTTCAGCCAAAAGCATACCCACGAAAATCGACGCGCCTAGGCAAATAAAGGTCACTTCTTGGTCCGGAAGTGTTTGATCAGTCTCTTAATAGGGTACCAGACCACGCCCACTATCAACATCAACAAACCCAAAAAAGTGCCCAGCACTGCCGCAAGCGCTCCAGTCCCAAGGCCAGGACCAATATACGCCAGTGCCAACGGAGAGTAAGCCAAACAAAGCAGCGCAAGCAGACTAGCCAAATATCTATTCATAACAATAACCAGATGACATTAATTTAATTATCACTATTTGAAATCCCGCTTCCCGTAAGGTACCGAAAACAGAACTAAACAACGCACTCATGTCGACTTCGTGCAAAGCGATGCTGACTTGTCAGGCAACTGAACAAACTTGCAGAAGACAACGTAGGCCTGAACTGCCCGCGAACTGCAACTGGACGGCTTCTATGAATGGCAACTGGTTGCACTTGACAGAGCGAAATACAAGGCTTTCAGCCATTGCGGATTGTAACGAATCTGGCCGGGCTTCCTGTGCCGAATAGAGTGCCAGCGCAATGATGACCATCAACTGCTGGACGCCTCCCAACTCAGCGAGTTGGGCCAACCAGTCCCCACCCAGCAACTTCATTCCCTCATTCCCTCAAATTGACTTGATAGCTTGTCGCCTTCGAAGCCAACATGGACACAACCACAAGACGTCCACCCGCACCGAACAAGCCCAGTCAACCATGCCCGCCGATCAATTCAATCCACTCGCATCAACTCAACCCAACGCCCTGCGCGCCGCCCAATACGTGCGCATGTCCACCGAGCATCAGCAGTATTCCACCAACAACCAGGCTGACAAGATTCTGGAATACGCCCAGCGCCGCAATATCGAAATCGTTCGCACCTATGCTGACGAAGGTAAAAGTGGCTTGTCCCTTGGCGGGCGAGCTTCGCTGCAAAAGCTGATTGCAGATGTGGAAACGGGTGTGGCTGATTTCACCCTGGTGCTGGTTTATGACGTCAGCCGCTGGGGCCGGTTTCAAGATGCGGATGAGGCAGCTTTTTACGAATACAAACTCAAGCGCAAAGGTATCCTGGTCGCCTATGTTGCCGAGCAGTTTGAAAACGATGGCTCTCCGGTTTCAACCATCGTCAAAGGTGTCAAGCGCGCCATGGCTGGTGAATACAGCCGGGAACTCTCCGCCAAAGTGTTTGCGGGCCAGTGCCGCCTGATCGAGTTGGGTTTTAGGCAAGGCGGCCCGGCAGGGTTTGGTCTGCGACGGGTGCTGTTGGATCAAAGCGGCAACCTCAAAACTGCTTTGCAGCGCGGTGAGCACAAGAGCCTGCAAACCGACCGGGTCATCCTGGTGCCGGGAACGGATGAAGAAGTCGCCGCGGTCAATCAGATGTTTCAGTGGCTAATTCAAGATGATTTGGCCA
>CAIYDK010000454.1 GCA_903924955.1 uncultured beta proteobacterium
CCCATTTGGCCGTCATACGCTGCTACTGATGCGGTGGAAATGATGACGCCGCGCTCGCCTGTTGCTTCTGGTTCGTTCTTGGCCATGGCGTCAGCAGCCAGGCGAATCATGTTGAAGCTACCGATCAAGTTGACGGTAATGGTTTTGCTGAAAACCGCCAGGCTATGTGCACCGGTCTTGCCAATGGTTTTTTCTGCCGGCGCAATGCCTGCGCAATTGACCAAGCCCATTAACTTGCCCATGGAAACGGCCTTGGCGACAACCGCTTGCCCATCAGCCTCCTGGCTCACGTCACACTTCACAAAGGCGCCGCCGAGCTCTTTGGCAATAGCCTCACCTTTTTCGACTTGCATGTCGGCAATGACGACTTTGCCACCTTTTGCGGTCAACATACGCGCTGTGCCTTCGCCCAAGCCAGAAGCGCCACCGGTGACGATAAATACCTTGCCTGAAATTTCCATGGTGATTTCCTTGTGAATGATTGTTTGAAGGAGAGTTGACGTTTACGTAAACGTCAATTATGACTTAAGACCGGATTGTGGTGGCGATCGTCGAGGCGTCATTTTTTTACTGCTATACTTCGGCCTCTCGAATACTGTAGGCGCGTAGCTCAGCTGGTTAGAGCACCACCTTGACATGGTGGGGGTCGTTGGTTCGAGTCCAATCGCGCCTACCATTTACTTCTAGTGATTTTTCAGAGGTAAATGGTTAAAAGTGAAGAGCACACACAAAAAGCTCCTGGGTATTTGTTAACACCCATATTGACACCCATACGGTCCTTCGGCGATCCTATGGGTGTTGGCGTTTTTGCCAAGCATTAGAGATCATGCATGGCATACGTTGTCAAATTCCCAGCTCGTGTCCGCTACGAAGTTCGTGAAAAAGTCAAAAAACCAGACGGTGGTTGGTCTGCGGTCACGATAAAAGTGTTCCACACGCTGGCTGAGGCGGACATGTTTGTGGCAAACGACAAGCTAAAAAATAGCGTTGGCCGCAAAGTGTCACTTGCCGCAGGCAAAGTGCGATTTGCCGATGCGTTAAAGGAATACAAGACTGACGTGCTTGAAGCGCCGATTCCTCTATCTGGTGGTGGCAAGTGGAAAGGGAAGGGATGGACCCGTTCACACCAGAGCATGTACGTCGTGCGCAAGTTGATTGATAGTGCCGAGTTGACTTGGCTTGCCAAAAAAGAACTTGGCGAAATGACGTACGAGGACATTGATCAATACATTGAGCAGCGTGAATCTGATGATGTCAGTGGCTCGACCATTAACCGCGAGTTGAATGTCATTTCCCCATTCCTAAACTGGGCCAAATATACATACAAAATGCGCCATTGGGACAACCCTGTTGAGGATTGCGATAGACCTCAGTCCAGCGACAGCAGAGACAGGATTTTGACTGCTGATGAACGGTTGGAAATCGAACGTGCCTGCGAAAAAAGCGGCTCACCTACCTTGCGCTACGCTTTTGTCTTTGCATTGGAGACCGCGATTCGCAGGGGCGAGCTTTGCAAGCTTAAGTGGTCTGATGTCCATATTGATGGGCCTGATGCACCGCATTTGAACCTGCGAAAGGAGACGACTAAGACAAAAAAAGCGAGGGCCATTCCGGTTTCTCCGTTGGCGTTGAAGGCGTTCCAAGATCTCAGGCAGTGGCGTGCCGAACGAATGGCGCGCGAGGACGACTTGAGAAGTCGTAGGCAGTCAGTCGATGTTTACGATTTTGACTTTGTCCTGCTGGGCACAACAGCGACAGCGATAGGGCAGGCTTTCAGGCGTGTAATGGCAAATACCAATGTCGAAAATTTTCGGTGGCACGATTGCCGTCATTGTGCGACCACCCATTTGGCAGAGCTCTACCAAGCATTGGAGTTATCGCAAATTACAGGGCATTCAGATATGCGAATGTTGCAACGATATTACAACCCGCATGGTGCGAAACTGGCGGAGCGGATGTACGCAAAAGTGGCACCGAACCACTCGACAACCCCCCAACCCATTTGCTAATCTAATTCCACATCCCCCGACGTAGTTCCACCGCCCACCAAGGCGGCACCACCACGCCGGACCCCTCGGCGCAACCACATTCATTCAGAGTTCGATTGGCCCCATGCCCGAAGGCGATGTCTCACCGG
>CAIYDK010000455.1 GCA_903924955.1 uncultured beta proteobacterium
CTACGTGGGCTCAATTGAAAGATCAGAACGAAATGTGTCGATCGACAATATTGAGCAACTGGCAGATGCCCTGGGGTTGGACATTGCCGTTTTGCTTGCGCCTGCTTGATTTAAGGCGAGAAAAGTGGTGTATTGCGACTGGCTGGCTGTTAAGATAGTGGCAATACAAAGATAGGTAGCATGTGACAGTAAACGCATTGAATTGGGATAGTCGGAATACGTTCACACCGCTATATACTGTACCCTTTACGGTGACATGGCGGGGGGCTTGGCGGTGATCAAGGACCTGGCCAAGACGCTGGTCTTCAAGATGGCGCACTGGCGCAATGCCAACGACCCGTATGGCACCGGCGCCAGTCCGATACCCGAGCGCATCATCACCCGGCCACCGAGCGCCGAACTGCGACCAGACCAGAAAGACCAGGACAGCCTGCCGCCCTACGAGGTGCTGGATGCCATCGTGGACCGCTATATGGAGAACGACCAAAGCATAGAAACCATCGTCGCGGCCGGGTTTGAGCGTGCGGATGTGGAGAGGGTGACACGCCTGATCAAGCTCAATGAATACAAGCGCCGTCAGTCGCCAGTGGGAATTCGGGTAACCCACCGCAGTTTTGGCAAGGATTGGCGTTATCCTATAACCAACCGATTTAGAGCCTAGGAGTCATATGAAACAAATCACCGCCATCGTCAAACCGTTCAAACTCGAAGAAGTTCGCGAGGCACTGGCCGAATGCGGCGTGACCGGCTTGACCGTCACCGAAGTGAAGGGTTTTGGCCGTCAAAAGGGCCACACCGAGCTGTACCGTGGCGCCGAGTATGTGGTCGACTTTCTGCCCAAGGTCAAGGTTGAGGTGGTGGTGAAGACTGAAGACGTGGATCGCTGCGTGGATGCCATCGTCAAGGCCGCACATACCGGCAAGATTGGTGACGGCAAGATTTTCGTGACCAGTGTCGAGCGCGTGGTGCGAATCCGCACCGGCGAGCAGGACGAATCAGCAGTTTAACTACCAGTAGTCCGGCGCCTTACAGGCGCTGGACCAGCGCAGCGCCCCAAATTCCCGCGCACAGCAGGAGGCTTAACAGCACTGCCGCGCTGCCCATGTCCTTGGCACGCTTGGATAAGTCGTGCCACTCGGGGCCGATGCGATCAATGGCGGTTTCCACCGCGGTGTTCAGAAGTTCCACAACCATGACCAGCACGACGCTGGCACACAGCACCGCAGTTTCAAGCCAATTGCGCCCTATCCAGAATGCCAGTGGCAGCATCAGAGTGGCCGCCAGTGCTTCCTGGCGGAAGGCAGTTTCACCCCAACCGGCACGTAGACCCGCCAGTGAATACCCGGTGGCATGCCAGACACGACTCAAGCCCTTGCGCGCTTTTTGCGGGTTGGCTGGAGTGGACTCAGAGGGATGTGTCACAGGGCGGTGCACTTATCGACTGATTGGCTGTGAAGAAATCAAGCGCGTACCGGCCAAAGCATCGTGCCAGAACTGGCCTTGCGGGTGAAAGCGGCTGAGCAGGGCCCAGACAATGACCCAACCGATAATAATCACGGCTGATTCGCCACCACCCAACTGAAACGGGGACAGCCCCATCAGCGGCGGCAGGAACCACAGCCAGCTCAAGGCATAACGCCCGAGCGCCCGAGTCTGACTGACGGGCATGCCGTTGCGGTCGACGATACGAATGTGCCAGGTTTTCATGGCCAAAGTCTGTCCTTTGGCCCAAAACCAGACAAAGTAGATACCAAAAATCACAAACACAAACGCCTGCAACGCGTGCCGATTGTCCATGGCGTTGCGGGATTGACTAAGGGTGCTGAAGAGGTAGCCTGCCAGAAAAACCACGCCAAACAGCAGCATGCCTTCATATAGCCAGCAAGCCATGCGGCGCCAGATACCGGGGGTCGTCATTTCCAGGCCGGCAGCTCAGTTGGGGGCGCTGGCCGCTGCTAACGGTTCGCTGGCAGGTGCAGGCGGTTCACTGGCGGCACTAACGGGAGCGCTGGGTGCCTGAATGGGAGGCTTTGGAAGCAGGGTGTTGGGATCGATCCGTGGCTTTACAGTCGCCGCGGATTCGCCTTGCTGGGCAGTTCGTCGCGTAATGGGGACTGACGTCAACTTGTTTGGCGGTATTGGCGTGACCGCAATTGCGGCGCCGGTAGGCTTCCCGTTGCCTTTTGCCGCCAGACTCTGCTTTTCGTGGGCACTCAAGCTTTGATAGGCTTCCCATTCGGCAGCGCGATCCGAAGGGGCAATTTTCTTGGTTTCAGCGAAATTGAGTCGTGCAAGCGCCCGGTCACTGGGTGAGAGTGCCGCCCATTCTGCCATTCGGCTTTGCATCTTTTCCTGTTCTGCTGGCGCTTTTGAGGGGTAGTTCACCGCAAGTGCAATCCACTTGTTCTTGTGTGCTACCGCCATTGAATTCCAGGTACCCGCTAACGGACGCAGTATTTGCTTTTGTGTGCCGTTCAGGTCATTCCATTGAGGACCAGCCTGGGTCGCAACCGCTATTGGAGCAGATGGCTTTGCCATCGGTGTTGGTGCCTTTGGCGCGTTGGTATCTGGCGTCTGTGCCTGGACTACAGGCTGCGCACTGACGACGGTCATCGCACAAAATAAAACCACTCCACAAAAAAAGTTCGACCGATTTCTTCCTTTGGTGTGGACGGGCAAATTAACAAACGACATGGGCTTCGGCAACTTTCAATCGCGGCGATTGGCGTTCAAAAAATGAACGAATCCTGAATCGGTGTAAGCAGCAGGGGGCAAATCGTCGGCAAGCAACTCCACGTCAACATCGGCGATTTCGTTGGCCCGGCGTTGCTCTTGAATCACCGTAATGGCCAATAGACCCACGATCAATGCCAGAAGAGGGAGGAAAGAACCCAAACGGGTCCACAGGCTATTGTCTGGGTTGCCCATATGCAGCGTGGCCGCCCCACCATTGACGTTGACCGCAACCACAGTCTCCAGCTTGATAACTTTGCGTTTGGCGAGCGCCTGCATCCGGGCTGCCTTCAGGCGCTCGGAAATATCATTGGGCAGGCCCTGGGTGGACTCGGACAGGCGCGCCGCGAGGTTGCGCCCAAACCGGTCTTGGTAGCTTTCGCTCAAAGTGGAGTCAAGTGTCTTCATAGTCGTATTCCTTTTGCGCTCAAGGCTTTTCCTAAAGCCTGAACTGCCCTCGAACAGTGCGTTTTGACGCTGCCTTGTGAGCAACCCATAGCCGCTGCTGTTTCTGCAACATCCATATCCTCCCAGTAACGCATCAAAAAGGCTTCCCGTTGACGTGCTGGGAGTTGTTGAACCTCTATTTCAATCTCACGCAAGGTCTGTGCCCGCTCGGTCTGAGTCTCGGCACTCTCGTTTTGTTCCCCATTATTTGACGCATGGAGGGTTTCAAGGAGATCAAAACCCTCGTCTTCACTGCCATTGTCAAAGTCACTCATAGTGGAAAACAAGGCTTTTTGCGTTTTTTGGCGCCTGAACCAGTCCAAAGTGCAATTGGACAGGATGCGCTGAAACAGCATGGGCAGTTCTTCCACGGGCTTATGTCCGTAGTGCTCTGCCAGCTTCATCATGCTGTCCTGCACGATGTCCAGAGCCGATTCATCGTTGCGAACGTGGTACACGGACCGTTTGAAAGCGCGCTTTTCTACGCTCTTCAAGAAGTCTGACAGTTCGCGTTCAGTGGCCAAGTGTGAAAATTTAAAAAATAAAGGCAACCGCAGTTGCCAGACAGCTGGAGGAAGCAGTTTTCGCAGGACGCGGGCGATTATCGCACCCACTTTGGTGGCATTCCGTGGCAATGATCCAAAAAAAGCATCCGGGCAGTGCGATAATGCGCCCTGCATTCAAAGGCAAACGGATTTTGGTTCGGCGCAGCATTCAATGCGCCCATGGCCTAAATCCTAAGTTCCGACGCGACTCCACAAGTGTTTGCGAAGGGGCACCCAAGGTTTTTCGTTAGAGAAAATCACAAAGGTTCATCATGGAAATTTCAAAAGCTGAAATCGCTTCGGCATCTGCTGCATCCAGCACAAACAAGTCTTCAGGCTCTGCAACAGGCGTACAAGAGTTGCGTGGCGCGGAAGTTCTGATCAAGGCACTTCAAGCCGAGGGCGTGAAGTACATCTGGGGTTACCCGGGTGGAGCGGTCTTGCATATTTACGATGCTTTTTACAAGCAGGACACCATTCAGCACGTCTTGGTGCGTCATGAGCAGGCTGCGGTACATGCCGCCGATGGGTATGCCAGGGCGACGGGCGACGTCGGCGTTGCGCTGGTCACATCAGGGCCTGGTGTGACCAATGCCGTAACCGGGATCGCAACGGCCTACATGGACAGTATCCCGATGGTCATCATTTCCGGTCAAGTGCCAACACACGCGATTGGCATGGATGCGTTTCAGGAGTGCGATGCGGTCGGCATTACACGCCCCATCGTCAAACATAATTTCTTGGTCAAAGATGCCCGTGACTTGGCAATGACGCTGAAGAAAGCATTTCACATTGCGCGTAGTGGACGTCCCGGCCCGGTATTGATAGATATCCCCAAGGACGTGTCGTTCAAGAAGGTGCCGTACGCTGGCTATCCCGCGTCGGTCGAGATGCGATCGTACAACCCGGTTCGCAAAGGACACGGCGGTCAGATTCGCAAGGCTTTGCAGTTGTTGCTGGCTGCCAAGCGACCCTACATCTACACCGGTGGCGGGGTATTGCTGAGCAATGCATCGACCGAATTGCGCACATTGGTGGATATGCTGGGTTACCCTTGCACTAATACCCTGATGGGCTTGGGCGCCTATCCCGCTAGTGATCGCAAGTTTTTGGGTATGCTCGGGATGCACGGCACGGTCGAAGCCAACAACGCCATGCAACACTGCGACGTGTTGCTTGCCGTGGGCGCGCGTTTTGACGATCGCGTCATTGGAAACCCGAAGCACTTTGCCCAGAACGAGCGCAAGATCATCCATATCGATATTGACCCCTCCAGCATTTCCAAGCGCGTGAAGGTGGATATTCCAATCGTCGGTGATGTGAAAGATGTGCTCACTGAGATGATTGCCATGATCAAGGAGGGAGCGGTCAAGCCCGATGCCAATGCACTCGGTGCATGGTGGGACACGATTGAAGGCTGGCGCAAGCGCGACTGCATGAAGTACAGCATGGGCAAGGGCGATGTGATCAAGCCGCAACATGTGGTCGAAACGCTGTGGAATATGACCAAGGACGCGGACACCTACATCACATCCGATGTGGGGCAACACCAGATGTGGGCTGCACAGTACTACAAGTTTGATGAGCCACGCCGCTGGATTAACTCGGGTGGTTTGGGCACGATGGGCGTTGGAATTCCCTACGCAATGGGCATCAAGCTTGCGAAACCTGATAGCGAGGTGTTTTGCATTACCGGTGAGGGCTCAGTCCAGATGTGTATTCAGGAATTGTCGACCTGCCTGCAATACAACACGCCGATCAAGATCGTATCGCTGAACAACCGTTACTTGGGTATGGTGCGACAGTGGCAAGAGGTTGAATATGAGGGCCGCTACAGCCATAGCTATATGGATGCATTGCCTAACTTCGTCAAATTGGCGGAGGCGTATGGACATGTTGGCATGCTGATCGAGAAGCCCCAGGACGTAGAGCCAGCTCTGCGCGAGGCACGCAAGCTCAAGGATCGTACGGTTTTCATGGACTTCCGTACCGACCCGACCGAAAACGTGTTCCCCATGGTGCAAGCAGGCAAGGGGATTACCGAAATGCTCTTGGGATCAGAAGACCTCTAAGCCCCAAATTTTTTGAACTTTTTTTGACGAATCTATTGTCTGCCGAGCCCTGCTGTTACCGCAGCCGGGGGAGGGCAACGAAAAGAGGAATCTATTCATATGAAACACATCATTGCAGTATTGCTGGAAAACGAGCCCGGTGCTCTGTCACGGGTTGTCGGTCTATTTTCCGCTCGTGGTTACAACATTGAATCGTTAACTGTTGCGCCCACAGAGGACCCGAGTCTGTCACGTATGACCATCCAGACCACCGGTTCGGATGACGTCATTGAGCAAATTACCAAGCACTTGAATCGTCTGATCGAGGTCGTCAAAGTCGTCGATTTGACCGAAGGGTCCTACATAGAACGCGAACTCATGATGGTCAAGGTTCGAGCAGTGGGAAAAGAGCGTGAAGAGATGAAGCGCATGGCGGATATATTTCGTGGTCGCATCATTGACGTGACGGACAAGAGTTACACCATCGAACTGACGGGTGACCAGTCCAAGAACGACGCATTTTTGGAAGCGCTTGAAAGGGCGGCTATTCTTGAAACGGTGCGTACTGGCTCCAGCGGCATTGGCCGCGGCGAGCGCATTTTGCGAGTTTGATATCAGTATTTACTGTTTGCCCTGAGTTGGGGTATTTTTTGCAACCGGGCGCTTGCCGCCATTATTTATCTCGGAGATCAAATGAAAGTTTTTTACGACAAGGACTGTGACCTGAGCCTGATCAAGGGCAAGACCGTTGCCATTATTGGTTACGGCAGTCAAGGACATGCGCACGCGCAAAATTTGAACGACAGTGGTGTCAAGGTGGTGGTCGGTCTGCGCAAGGGCGGTGCATCTTGGGACAAAGTCGCCAAGGCCGGCCTCAAAGTTGCCGAAGTGAACGAGGCGACTGCCTCCGCAGACGTGGTAATGATTTTGTTGCCGGACGAAAACATCGCTGGCGTGTACAAAGAGATCGAGCCGCATCTTAAGCAAGGTGTTTCACTGGTCTTCGCCCATGGTTTCAATGTTCACTACAACCAAGTTGTGCCCCGTGCCGATCTGGACGTGTGGATGGTGGCGCCCAAAGCGCCTGGCCACACTGTGCGCAACACCTACACGCAGGGTGGCGGCGTGCCCCACCTGATCGCCATTCACCAGGACAAGTCTGGCAAGGCCCGGGACTTGGCCCTGTCCTACGCAATGGCCAACGGTGGCGGCAAGGCCGGCATCATTGAGACCAATTTCAAGGAAGAAACCGAGACCGATTTGTTTGGCGAGCAGGCCGTGCTGTGCGGTGGTGCGGTCGAGCTGATCAAGATGGGTTATGAGACCTTGACCGAAGCCGGCTACGCACCTGAAATGGCTTACTTCGAATGCCTGCATGAGTTGAAGCTCATCGTTGATCTGATCTACGAAGGTGGCATTGCCAACATGAATTACTCCATCTCCAACAACGCGGAGTATGGTGAGTACGTGACAGGCCCTGAGGTCATCAATGACCAGTCACGCGTAGCTATGCGTAATGCGTTGAAGCGCATCCAGAATGGTGAATATGCCAAGATGTTTATCCAGGAAGGTCGCTTGAATTACCCAAGTATGACAGCGCGACGCCGCAATACTGCAGACCACTCCATCGAGAAGGTCGGTGGACAGTTGCGCGCCATGATGCCTTGGATCGCCAAGAACAAACTGGTGGATCAAACCCGCAACTAAGTCTGGTCTGACGAATGAACAAAGGCCACTTCGGTGGCCTTTGTTATTTTGGCTAGTTGTGAATGTGCTTTGAGCGTATTGACTCGCTTACACTGGCGCCGATAACTCGTGCAAGCGCCAGTCGGTGCGTTATTCCGATTCCCGCTGCACTGGCCAAGTAAGGAGATTTTATGCATGATGGTTCTGACGCGGCAAGCACTGACACTGTCGATGTGGTTGTGCGCAAGCGGCGCAAGGGTATTTACGTATTACCCAATCTGTTTACGCTGGCGGCATTGTTTGGCGGGTTCTACGCCATCGTCATGGCAATCAATGGACGTTTTGACTTGGCGGCAGTAGGTATCTTTTGCTCAATGGTCCTAGACAGTCTGGATGGACGTGTTGCGCGCATGACCAATACCCAAAGCGCTTTTGGGGAGCAGATGGATTCACTGTCAGACATGGTTTCTTTCGGCGCTGCGCCTGCTTTGATCTCCTACGTTTGGGCACTCAAGGAGCTGGGTCGTTGGGGCTGGTTTGCCGCGTTTGTTTACTGCGCCTGTGCCGCTTTGCGCCTAGCACGATTCAACGTCAATACTGCCGTGGTCGACAAGCGATATTTTCAGGGCTTGCCGTCGCCCGCAGCCGCGGCGTTGGTTGCGGGCTTCATCTGGCTTTGTACCGATCTGGGTGTTCGAGGCCCTGAAGTTGCGTGGCCCATGTTTGTAGTCGCGCTTTACGCTGGTTTGACCATGGTGACCAATGTACCGTTCTACAGCTTTAAGGATGTCAGTATGAAGCGCAGCGTGCCATTTGCTGTCATTGTGATGATCGCACTTGGCATCGCGGTGATTAACATCGATCCTCCCACCGTGATGTTTGGAGTGTTCGTGATTTACGGCTTAAGCGGGTACGTGATTTATGGTTGGCGCAAGCTAAAAGGTGTTCAAACCAGTTTAATCAGCACCTCGACGGACGAGCCTGAAGAGCGAGGCTTGCACAAATAGCGCGAGTAACTCTGTTTAGCGCCAACCATCTTGTGTTACATTGAATACATGAGTTTCATTCTGCTATCGCTATCGATCCTACGCCACCACGGGCGGAAGAAGTAGCGCACGCACTGAATCCAAAAAGGCCCGTTAGCACTTGCAACGGGCCTTTTTGCATTGGACTGCAAAATACAAGTTGCGGGTTTTTTGAAGATCAAATGGAGTAATTCGATGGCTGACAAACTTATTATTTTTGATACTACTTTGCGCGACGGCGAGCAGTCTCCGGGTGCTTCCATGACGCGGGACGAAAAACTACGCATTGCCCGACAACTTGAGCGACTGAAGGTCGATGTGATTGAAGCGGGGTTTGCCGCAAGTTCCAATGGCGATTTCGAAGCAGTTCAGCTCATCGCCAATAGCATCAAGGACTCAACGATCTGTTCATTGTCGCGCGCGAACGACCGGGATATCTCCCGAGCGGCTGAGGCACTCAAGGGTGCCAACAGCGCGCGCATTCACACCTTCATTGCGACTTCGGCGTTGCATATGGAAAAGAAGCTGCGCATGACGCCGGACCAGGTGTTCGAGCAGGCAAAGCAGTCGGTGCGATTTGCTCGCAATCTGGTGGACGATATTGAATTTAGTCCTGAGGATGGATACCGAAGCGATGTCGACTTTTTGTGCCGCGTCATTGAAGCGGTCATTCACGAAGGTGCTACAACCATTAACGTGCCCGATACGGTTGGTTATGCAATACCGGAACTCTATGGAAACTTTATTAAAACGCTGCGTGAGCGGGTTCCCAACTCGGACAAAGCGATCTGGTCTGTGCATTGCCACAACGATTTGGGCATGGCGGTCGCCAATTCACTGGCAGGTGTAAAAATTGGTGGTGCTCGGCAGGTCGAATGCACGATAAACGGATTGGGAGAGCGCGCCGGTAATTGCAGCCTTGAAGAGGTTGTCATGGCCATAAAAACCCGCAAAGATTATTTTGATCTGGAACTCGGGATCGATACGCGTCATATTTTGGCAGCCAGCCGAATGGTGAGTCAGACCACCGGCTTTGTAGTTCAGCCTAACAAGGCCGTGGTCGGTGCCAATGCGTTTGCTCATGCGTCAGGCATTCACCAGGATGGTGTGCTGAAGGCACGTGATACCTATGAAATCATGCGCGCCGAAGATGTAGGTTGGACCGCTAACAAAATTGTCCTCGGAAAATTGAGCGGTCGCAACGCTTTCAAGCAGCGTTTGCAGGAGCTTGGTGTACAAATGGAGAGCGAGTCTGATATCAATGCTGCGTTTGCCCGATTCAAGGAATTGGCGGATCGAAAGAGCGAAATATTCGACGAGGACATACTTGCGCTGGTTAGCGATGAAAGCATCAGCCATGTAAAAGAGCAGTACGGTTTTGTGTCTCTGTCTCAGCACAGTGAAACAGGCGAGCGGCCCATGGCCAGCATCGTTTTCACTGTTGACGGCAAAGAGGTCAAAGGGGCATCTGACGGCAATGGTCCTGTAGATGCATCACTAAAGGCCATTGAAACTCACGTAAAAAGCGGCGCTGAAATGGTGTTGTATTCAGTCAATGCGATTAGCGGCTCCACTGAAAGCCAGGGCGAGGTGACTGTGCGGTTGCAAAACAGCGGTCGAGTCGTCAATGGTGTGGGGTCGGATCCAGACATTGTGGTCGCTTCCGCTAAGGCTTACCTCAGTGCGCTTAACAAGCTGCATAGCAAGGCGGATCGGGTGGCTGCTCAGGGTTAACCCGTAAATCTTTTCGTGGGTCAGTTGATTTCTTGAGGTTTGTCGCGCAAGTAGTTGATCTTGCGCGACTTTTTTGTTTACACTCCCGCTTGCAGGCATTTGCATATGTCCGATTTTTTCGATCACCGTGCAGTGTCCATGGGATACAACATGAAAAGAACTTTGTTAGCGGTGGGCATTTTTGCCGTTTTTTCTTCGTTGGTTTTTATGCCGGTGCTGGCGGCCGTGCCGAAATTGGCTTCTGCAGTCGAAAATCACCCTACTAAGCGGCCAGTTGTTAGGGCAAAAGTCGCCAAAAAGAGTGCGCTTGTCAGGGCGGCTGTGATGCCGAAGTCCCCGTCTTTTGGTCAACTAGCGGGCCTCCATGGTTCACATGATGCGTTGGCGTTGAAGTCAAGCGTTGCTCTGGTAGTCGACCAGGAAACAAACGAAGTCCTTTTTCGTAAAAATGAGCTCGCAGTTCTGCCAATTGCATCCATTACCAAGTTAATGACTGGTTTGTTGATAAGCGAAGCCAAGCTTCCGATGGACGAGATGATCACGATCAGTCAGGACGATGTGGACATGGAAAAGGGTAGTTCGTCACGCCTTCGTGTTGGAACTGAATTGAGCCGTACTGAGTTGCTTCATTTGGCCTTGATGTCCAGCGAAAATCGTGCTGCCAATGCGTTGGGTCGCAGTTATCCTGGAGGCTTGCAGGTTTTTGTTGGCTTGATGAATGCCCGGGCAAAGACCTTGGGAATGATGGACACGAGTTACGTGGAGCCAACGGGCTTGTCCAGCAAGAATCAGTCCAGCGCCCGTGATTTGGCAACCTTGGTGAATTTTGCTTCGGGCGACGCCCTGTTAAGGGAGTTTTCTACCTCGACGGGATACCAAGTTGCTGTGGGCCATCGCACCTTGCAGTACAACAACACGAACCGTTTGGTCAAGAATCCGGCATGGGATATCGGCCTTCAAAAGACAGGTTACATCACTGAGGCTGGGCAATGCCTGGTGATGCAGGCAAAAGTAGCCGGACGAAAGCTGATCATGGTGTTTTTGGATTCAGCTGGAAAGCTAAGCCGAATCGCTGACGCGGAGCGGGTCAAGCGGTGGGTAGAGTCTAATCCAGCACCAGTCTCAAAGGTCGTGCCATTGGCAAGCGCTGTTGTTGATCAGCGCGTCGTTACCAACTGAGGCAGATAACTATTGGGCTTTGCTATGTTTGTGCCCAAGGGATTCGGAGATTTGGCGAGCAGTCTCTTTGAGTTTAGGTAGCCAGTTTTCTTCCAGGCGATCAGAAGGTGCGGATATGGACAATCCCGCGACCAATCGTTCCTGGTCGTCATAAATACCAGCTGCCATACACCGCACACCCAGTTCCAGTTCTTCGTTGTCGTTGGCCTGCCCGTATTGGCGTACCTTTGAAAGCTCGCGCTCCAGTGCGTCCAACTCGGTGATACTGTTCTTCGTGTGTCCTTGAAGGCCAGTGCGTGAGGCATACGCGCGGGTTCTTTGCGGATCATCTGCTGCTAGAAACAGTTTTCCGACTGATGTGAGATGCAACGGAGCACGACCACCGATGGCCCTGACAACCTGCATTCCCGAGCGCTCACTAAATGCGCGCTCAATGTAGACTATTTCATCACCTTGGCGTACGCTTAAATTGACAGGTTGCTGTGTCAGTTTGTGCAATTCGCGCATTGGTGCGACTGCAGCATCGCGTACGTTCAGTCGACCTTTAACCAGGTTTCCCAGTTCAAGCAATCGCATACCCAACCGATAACTGCCTGGCTGCGTTCTATCCACAAAGCGTCCAGTTGCAAGGTCGTTTAGTATGCGATGCGCAGTGGACGGATGAAGCCCAGCCTTTTCGCTAATATCTTTGAGGCTGATGGAATCCTCGCGGGATGCGAGTACATCGATAAGAGTAAACATTCGCTCAATAACCTGAACTGTTGGTTTGGCGGGGATGTCGGTTTTTTGCTTAGTCATGGTGGTCTTGTAATCTTCAATCTTAAATCGCTGGCGTATTTGCTGGGAGCACGGACCGTTCTCGCACTGTCTCATGCGCACACCATTCGCCGTTTAACAGCAATTGGATGGGAGCAAACCGCGCTTTGTAATTCATTTTTGGGCTCGCATGAATCCAGTAACCCAGGTAGACATAGGCGAGTCCCAACCGTTTCGCTTGCTGAATTTGCCAAAGCACATTAAACGTGCCGAAACTGGCTGCCTCGTTGGGCTCAAAAAAAGTGTACACCGCTGAAAGTCCGTCATCGAGCACGTCGAGAATGGAGACCATTTTCAATGTGCCGGGGGAACCATCCGAAGTGGTTGCTCGAAATTCAACCAGTCGAGAATTCACACGGCTTTGTAAGAGGAACTGCGTGTATTGATCCACACTGTCCTCATCCATGCCTCCGCCCGCGTGACGACTGTTTTGGTATCTCAGGTACAGGGCGTAGTGTTCAGCGACAAAGCCAAGCTTGAGTACCCGAGCAGACAGACCCTGGTGTCGAGTCCAGGCGCGGCGTTGACTGCGGTTGGGCTGGAATAGTTCGGCTACCACCCTTAAGGGCGTGCACGCCTGGCAATTGTCGCAATAAGGGCGGTAGGTAAACATCCCACTTCGACGAAATCCTTTGCCAACCAATTCGGAATAGGTTGAGTTATTAATTAAATGACTGGGAGTTGCAACTTGCGAGCGGGCTTGTCGTTGCGGCAAATAGCTGCATTCATAGGGCGCCGTCGCATAGAACTGCAGTGTTTGAAGTGGGAGGTCTTTTAGGTCTGTCACGGTGGGTGCATCAGGCAGACAGAATGTGATTCCAGTATAGAGGGCTAAAGTGCCATTTTGAGGGTGTGGCGCATTGCGCAAGGTCGATATGCTTCAAAAAGACTTTGCGGGTTACCTCCTGTGCGCCCAAAGACGCCAGATGCCGCGTGTTTTGCTGGCAATCGATTGCAGTAATACCGTGTTCCCGGCAAAAGCCAACGAGTGCAGCCAACGCTATTTTGGATGCATCGGGAACGTGCCTAAACATGGATTCGCCAAAAACAGCCCTTCCGATGGACACGCAGTACAGACCTCCAACCAACTTGCCGTCTAGCCAGGTTTCTACGCTATGCGCGTGCCCCGAATGGTGAAGGTTGCAGTAGGCATCAACCATGGTCGGCAGGATCCACGTCCCAGGTTGACCGTTCCGTGGCGTGCCAGCACAAGCAGTAATGACATCTTTGAAGGCGGTATCGAAACGTACTTCACAACGTGCATCGCGGGTAAAGCGGGTCAGTACTTGACGAAGGGATCGGTGCAACCGAAAGTTCGACGTACACAACACCATGCGTGGGTCTGGACTCCACCAGAGTATGGGTTGCCCTTCACTAAACCAGGGGAAAATGCCACGAGAATAGGCCTGTATCAGGGTTTTTACACCAAGATCAGCGCCGGCCGCCAATAGCCCGGGCGCTTCAGAGTCTGCGCCCCATGCATTGTCATGCGACGGGAAATCGTCGCCCGGTTCCATCCAGGTTAGCTGAAATTGCTTTGTTGACATGGTTCCGGGTGAGTACTTATTCTGAATTGAAAGGAAAAAAGTGGTCGCATGGATAAGACAGCATGCTCATGCGGTTAGAATACTAGCTGTCGGGGCGTAGCGCAGCCTGGTAGCGCATCTGGTTTGGGACCAGAGGGTCGAAGGTTCGAATCCTTTCGCCCCGACCATC
>CAIYDK010000456.1 GCA_903924955.1 uncultured beta proteobacterium
ATACCCCCGCCTTGTTGTTGCTGCGCAGCGTGAGTTCAAGCATGGGCTTAACGCCCAGTGACAGCTCAATCAGGTTGCGCTCACCGGGCCTTGGCGCGGTCTCATGCTGGCGCAAAGTGTCAAAACCCTGGAATGGGTGAGCAGGGGAGCATTTGCGGGCCAGGAGGTCCGCAAATGCACTTTCTTCCAGACCGACGGCTTGCGCCGCGGTGACGCCGCTCATGCGGGCAAAGACCGGGTTCAGGTAGTCGACGCGCCGCTGGGCATCAAAGGCGACAAAACCGTCCGGAATCAGGTCAATGATGGCGTCACGCTGGGTGGTGCGTTCCAGCAGGATTGCAGTGGTTGCTATCAGCGACTTGGCCAGTTCATTCTCATCCAGTGCGCGCTTGTGGGCCGTGATGTCCGTGCGGATCGATACATACTTTTCGATGTTGCCCTGGGCATCAAAGAAGGGCGAAATTTGCGCCTCCACCCAATAGCGTGAGCCATCTTTGGCGCGGTTGCACACGATACCCTTCCAGACATAGCCCGATGAAATCGTAGTCCACATGGTCTCCCAGAACTTGGCGTCCTGAACGTCGGACTTGAGCATGCGGTGGTTTTGCCCCATCAGCTCCAACTGGCTGTAACCGCTGATGCGAATGAAGGTGTCGTTTACGAAGGTGATGTTGCCCGCTGGGTCAGCCATCGACACGATGGAATGCTGGTTGATGGCACTCCACAGGGTATCGAAGTCGCGCGAATTCTCCGGATTCATGGCAGTTGGAATGCAGCGTGCGCTACAAAACTAGGAGCTGCAATGGCAATGTAATCGGGGGCTACAGGCATATTCTGCACTGAATCATTGGTGCTCTTCGTGTGCGCTTGCCGCCATCGACGCGAGTATGGCCGCTTTTTGCTGCAGGTCTTCATCGGAGTCGGCAAAGCGCTCGGCAATCGCGTGAAACTCCTGTGCTATGGCACAGAACGCGTCAACCATGTCCGGATCAAAGTGGGTTCCGCGCCCATCCACAATAATTTGCACTGCTTGAGCGTGGGGCGCTGCCTTTTTGTAGATGCGCCGACAGATCAGGGCGTCATAGACATCGGCCACCGCCATCAAGCGGGCGGAGACAGGAATATCGTCGCCAGCCAGACCCTGCGGGTAGCCACTGCCATCCCATTTTTCATGGTGGGAATAGACAATTTCCTTGGCGATTTCCAGGAATTCGCTGCTGGCTTCGGATTTCGACACCGCTTTGTCGATGGCGTCATGACCCAGTGTGGGGTGCTGCTTCATGACTTCCCACTCGGCGGGCTCAAACCGGCCCGGTTTGAGCAGCACGCGATCCGGAATGCCAACCTTGCCGATGTCATGAAGCGGCGCGCATTTGTACAAAGCCAGTATTCGGCTTTCCGTCAGGAAGTCCGCAAAGCGGGGGTGTGTTCGCAGCCGGCGGGCCAGCGACTGCACGTAATGCTGGGTGCGCCGCAGGTGGTTGCCGGTGTCGGCGTCGCGCGTTTCCGCCAGGGAGGCCAGTGCCATTGTGGTGACATCCTGCAGGGCCAGCATTTGCCTGGACCGCTTGCTGACTTCGTACTCCAGGTACTCGTTGTTGACCTGCAAGGTGCGGGCATGGAAGGCGTCAACCAGGTGGGCCTTGACCCGGGAAATCAAAATGGGAGGACTGATGGGGCGGGTCACGTAGTCCACCGCGCCCAGACCCATCCCCAACTGTTCGCTTTCAACATCACTCTTGCTGGTCAGAAAAATGACCGGAATCTGGCGGGTTTGCGGGTCGGCCTTGAGGCGGCGGCACACTTCGTAGCCATCCATGTCGGGCATCATGATGTCCAGCAGAATCAGATCGGGCGGCTCCTCGCTGGCAATCTTGAGTGCCTTGGCGCCGTGATTGACGGCCTTCACGGTGTACGAGTCGCGCAGCAGACCCGATATCAGAGACAGATTGGCGGGGGCGTCGTCAACGACCAAAATCGTTGGGTTGACGGAAGGGTACATATCCATTTCAGCTCCTGTGACCCAGGTCAATATTTGCAGCCGCCGACGCGGCATAAAGTTCGTCCAAAGCGCCGCTGTGTTCAAAGTTCTGTATCAGGTCCTGAACCACATTGAACCGTGCGCCAATGGCGTTGCGTAGCACCGTGGCATTGGCCGCGACAAACTGCTCTGCGCTTGCATCGCTGCTGGCGAGGAGGTCTGCAAGCCTCTGGCAAACGGTGTGTACCTGCGTCGCATCGGTGTCAACCGCTGGGGCGACTTGCGGTTCGACTTCCGGCAATGCCCTTGCAATATTGGCAAGCAGTACAGAGAGGTGCTTTTCCAGTGGTTCCAGCAGACTCAGCAACTGCTTGGTATTGGAGCCGTTGTTGGTTGCCAGCTCCAGCGCGGCTGCCAGACGGCTACAGGTGTCGGCGCCCAAATTCGCGGCTACCCCTTTAAGAGTATGGGCAGAACGCGATGCCAGTTCAAAGCTGCTGCTTTCAATGGCCTGGCGGGTGGTCTGTGGCATGGAGCCTTGGCTGCTGACAAACTTGCGTAGCAAAGCACTGTAGGTTGCCTGCTTGCCACCGCACAGGTGCAAGCCTTTTACGGTATCCACATCCGCAATCGTCAAGGTGGACTCGAGAACATGACTGGCCCAGCGTTCAAGGCAGTCTTGCAGCGCATCCGGGTCGATGGGCTTGGTCAGGTGCTCGTTCATGCCTTCTGCCAGGCACCGGGCACCTTCCTCCGCTGAGGCGTGTGCAGTCAACGCGATGATAGGCAGCGCGTTAAATCGGGCTTGGCGCCGCACTGCCAACGTGGTCTGATGGCCATCAAGGACGGGCATTTGCAGGTCCATCAGCACGATAGCCCACGGCAATGGGTCAGGTGCCTGCTGTAAAAGGTCCAGCGCTATCTGACCATTGTCGGCCGTGGTCACTTGAACGCCCAAGGCATCCATCAACTCGCAGGCAATTTGTTGGTTGATTTCGTTGTCTTCCACTAACAAAACTTTGAGCCCGGCCAGGCTACTTGAGCCGCTGTGCGGAATTATGGCGGGTTGGGTATAGGTCTCTACAGGGTGGACGACCTCGACCAGAGCGTCCCACAGCCGCGACTGGCTGACCGGCTTGTCCAAAAAGCTGGCTACGCCGGCGTTGGCACCTGTGTCGCGCGCATCATCGGCGCCAAAGGCGGTGATCATGACCACTGGCGGCAAGTGCTCCAGGCCCATCTCCTGATTGATCAGGCGTGCCGCCTCCATGCCATCCATGCCGGGCATACGCCAGTCCATCAGGACCACATCAAACGGGTCTCCGTGGTCCGCATTCTTCAGCGCGACGAGGCCTGCTTCGGCACCATTCATGGCCTCTGCACGCATTCCCAATGCGATCAACTGCTCCAGCAAGATCAGTCTGGCGTCCGCGCTGTCGTCAATCACCAGTACGTGCAGGTCCTGCGCAACCGCTTTGAGCAGCGGTCGTGTACGCCTCTGTTCTGACACGTCAAACCATGCAGAGAAATGGAAGGTGCTGCCGATGCCCACCTTGGACTCCACGGCAATCGAGCCTTCCATCATTTCAACGAAGCGCTTGGAAATGGTCAGGCCAAGACCCGTTCCGCCATATCGCCGTGTCGTTGAACTGTCGGCCTGCGTAAACGCCTGGAACAGCCGTCCGGTCTGCTCGGGGGTCATGCCAACGCCTGTATCTTCCACAGACACGGTCAGCTCCACCCGACCTTGCAAGCGGGAAGACGCCGAGATGGTGACTTTGACCTGCCCGGCTTCGGTGAATTTGATGGCGTTGTTGATCAGGTTGATCAGGATCTGGCCAAACCGCGTAGCGTCACCAACCAGCGAGTCAGGAACGCCCGGCGCGACGCGAATCAGGAATTCGAGCCCCTTCTCATGGGCCTTGAGGGACACGATGGTCGACATGCGGTCCAGCACATCATCCAGCCAGAATGGGGCTTTTTCAAGGTCCATCTTGCCAGCTTCAATTTTCGAGAAATCAAGAATGTCGTTGATGACCGTCAACAGGGATGAACCGGATGCATTGATTTTTTGCAGGTAGTCCCGCTGCTTGCTAGTCAGGTCGGTCTTGAGTGCCAGGTGGGACAGGCCAATGACCGCGTTCATGGGCGTGCGTATCTCATGGCTCATATTGGCCAGGAATTCGCTCTTGGCCCGCGTGGCTTCTTCAGCCAGGGACGTTGCGCCCATCAACTCGCCCTGCTGGGCCAGCAACTCATCAGCCTGTTGCTGGGTTTCAACCAGCAGGCGCCCGGTGATGCGGTTGCGCTCGATGATTTCAAGATTGAGCGCCACCAATGGCATCATTTGGTCCATCAAGCGGTCGGGGCGTTCATGCGCCGGCATGACACTGGCGATTTCCAGAACGGCCAGCGTGGTGCCGCGGTTGCTAATCACCGGCCACAGGCGACACCACCTGGGTGGTTCCTCCAGCAAGGCCGAGCGGATTCGGATGGCGGTGCCACCCAGATCCTTCAGCGTGATGGGTTTCATATCGCGGGCGCACTGCCCCAGGATGCCATCGTCCGCAGAAAAGCGCTGTACCAGATCGGCCGGGTTCGCGATGCCCCAGCCGCCCTGGAGGCAAAAATCGCCGGTCTCGTTGTCAAGCACGTACAGCACGCCCACCTGTGCGTCCATCATGGGCGTTAACTGCCCCATAAGGACATCACCAAATTCGGACAATTTCTCGATGGCCTGTAGTTGGGATGCAATCGAAAATGTCGTCGCTTTCACCCAACGCAAAATGTCTGCTTCTTGCGCATTTTTTTGCAGAACGGCGAGGGAACGGGCCATGTCGCCCACCTCGTTCTGGAAATCCGTGTGGGGGACCGAGCGTTCCAAGTCGCCAGCGGCCATTTCCTCGATACTGCTGCGCAGGCGATTCAGTGGCCCGCGCACCGATACGCCCAGCGCGATCCCCAGACCGATGCCGATCGCCACGCCGATGATAAGGAATGCCGCAATCCAGTACTGGACCACTTGCGCCGATGCTGCGGAGTCTTGTGCCGCCTGTTTGGCCGAGTCCTCCTTGTGGCGCACCAGGTTGATCATGAGCTGGTCGGTGGCGTTAAAGATGCGCACATTCTCAGGACTTGCCAAATATTTGGCCACTTCGCTGCTTTGCCAGGACTTGTCCGTGGCAAGCAAGGCCGTTACATGATCGACGTTGCGCAGGTACTGCGCCAGCATGTCCTGAATGTCGGTTAACAGGCGGCGGCCTTCCGGTCGAAAAAATAGCCGGTCGCTCTCGTTGAGGGAGTGATTCAAGATCTGGCGGGCCTCGTCCAGATCTCGGTGTGCCTGGTCGCGAGCAGACGCGTCGGGTGCAAGAATCATTTGCCGCAAGGAGCGGCCCATTTGCATCAGGTGGATGCTGGCCTCCTTGACGTGGGAAATGCCTTGCAATTCCAACTCGTACATGCGCCGGACTTCTTCGCTTTGCATTCGGCTGCTGTAAATGGATTGCAACCCCAAGGTAATGACAATGGTCAGCATGGCGCCCACCGCGAGCGTCAGTTTGGTGTTGAGTTTGAGTGCTTCCAGAAATTTCATAAGTGAGTCTCGTTGAGTGGAATCAACCTGGAAGGCTGATGCTGACCCGGGTGCCTTTGTCAATGTTGCTGTCGATCGTCAGTTCGCCTCCATGCAGGTCGATGATTTCCTTGACGATGCTCATGCCCAGCCCGGTTCCAGAGGTTTTTCCGGAGGTGTCGGCGCGGTAGAACCGCTCGCATACGCGTTCACGTTGCTCGGGTGTCATGCCAATGCCCGTGTCACTGATGTGAATGCCGATACGGGGTGCCGATCCGGCCTGATTTTGGGTGTCGACCTCAAGCACCACCGGGCCACCGGTCGGTGAATACTTGTACGCGTTGGACAGCACATTGAGAACGGCCTGGCGCAACTTGCCGGAGTCGGCCAGAACCCGCACTTTTTGCTGCGGAAGGATGAGCTCCGGTGGACTGCGACCGTCCGGGGGGATGAATGACTTGGCCAGATCTGTAGCCAGATCATGCAGGCAGACCTGGCTGTAGCGGAAGTCCTTTCCACGCCGTGACTCAATGCGGGCCAAGTCCAGCAGTTCATTCAGAATTTTGGCCATCAGCGTGGACTGCTTGTAGATGATGCCCAGGAATTCGTGTCGTGCGGCGTTGTCAAATTCCTGGTTCAGAAGAATTTCAGAAAACCCCAGAATGCTCGCCATGGGCGTGCGCAGTTCGTGTGCTGCGGTTGACAAAAATTCACTCTTCATCTGGTCGACTTCAGTCTCATGCGTCACGTCTCGGAAGTACAGCACCTGCGACACGGGCCCCGAGTCGCTCACTCGCAAGCCGATTTTCAGCACGCGCTTGCCATCTCCGGTGATTTCTACCGCTTGCATTGAACCGACCTTGCCACTGGCTACTTTGACGCGCAGCGCTTCGAGATCCAGCAGATCAGATCCCGCGTTGCTTCGCTGTGCAAACCAGGAGGCAAAATCCCGCTCATTGAGCCCGTCCAGCACCACACTCCCCTGCGCCGTCATTCGGGTGAAGGCGGGGCTGACATACCTGACCCGGTGCTCACGATCAAAGGTGACAAAGCCGTCCGGGCTTAACGCAAAAATGGCATTCAGTTGCTCGGTTCGCTCCTGAATCAGGAGTTCCGCTTTCTGCCGCTGCCGCGTGTCTCGGCGCAGCTGGTTCAAGTGGCGCGTGAGCGCTATTGCCAGCGCGATGATCAGGAGAATCACAAAACCGACCTGTTGCCTAAGGGCAATTTCAGCCCGCTTCTGATTCGCCAATAAATCGTTCATGTCTACGCCAACAGTCACGACCAACTGATATTGGGGAACCCTGCGAAAGTGGTAAATGCGTTCGACACCATCCACAACGGACTTCTGGACATAAGCGCCCGACTCGGTGCCCTTGTCTATCAGTTCAAACATTTTTGCGTTCGTCGCATTCGTACCGAATTCTTCTTTGGTGCCGACCTTGCGGGCGCGTGCAATACGGTCGAGCCCATAGAGGGCTGCCAGGCCTTCTGAACCCAGGTTGAGTTCGTTGTAAAAACGGGTGAAGTAGCCCGGGTCGATGGATACCACCACCACGCCGGCAAACTCCCCATTGGCCCGTGTGATGCGCCGGCTGAGCTGCACGGACCACTTGCCACTGGCCCGACCCAGCAACGGCTTGGAGACGAATAGGTCGCCGGTGTCGGCCGCCACATGCACTTTGAAGTGCTCCCGGTCCGACAGGTCCAGCGTTCCGTTGATCGGAAGGTTGGACAAAACATAGATGCCCTTGGCGTCGATGATGCCCACCTGATTAAAGATTTCAGAGTCGATGACTCCCTTTTGAGTCAGTTCAGCCAGGTTTAAACGGCTACCAATTTCCAGGTAGCGGGACTGGATAAACCGGATCACCTGATCGGCGCTGCGCAATGTGCGGTTGGTGTGCTCCTGCGTGAGCCGCGTAATGTTGGCCAGGTCGCGCTGAGCCCCGGCAATTTCGTGTGCGCGTCCGTCTTTCACCAAGTCCTCGACGTGGACCCAGACTGAAACGAGGAGCAGGCACGAGACAAGCCATATCAACCCTATCGTGTGGATGTGCTTGTCGTTGCGTATGTTCAATGAAGAAAATAGCATTGTCATTCCCTGGTCGCGGTCATTCTCTTTTCGTCGGTTCCGACGGCAGCTCGCTGTAGAAGGCATAACCCGTCTTGGTTCGCTTGGCCCGGTACATGGCTGCATCGGCATGTTTGAGCAGGTCAGTGGTTTCCGTCCCGTCGCACGGATGGTGCGCGCAGCCTATGCTGATGCCGATGTGCAGTCTGTGCTCGCCTGTAATAATTGGCTCCTTCATGGTTGCCAAGATCGATTCCACGATCGACACGACGACTGCATGTGATTCCATACGCTGCAGCACCACCACGAACTCGTCACCACCGACCCGTGCCACCGTATCCCCCCGGCGAACGGCGGCTTGCAGGCGGCGGGCAACTTCTTGCAAAACCTGGTCGCCAACGTCGTGACCCAAGTCATCGTTGATGGGTTTGAAGTTATCCAGGTCCATGTAAAGAACATAGACACTGGTGTCATCCGATGCGACGTTGATCATCGCGTCGTTCAAGCGTTGTTCGAGCTCGCGGCGGTTGGGAAGTCCGGTGAGCGGGTCATGCAGTGCCAGGTTCAGAAGCAACTCGCCGCTGAGCTTGCCCTGGTGCAGGAGTTCCAGAACTTTTTCATGGTGCTGTTGCAACTGCGCGTGCTGGTCCATCAGCTCCTGCAAATCCTGTGCGTACCTGAGCAGTTGAGTTTGGTCGAGGTCGTTTTGCATGGCAGGTGGCATCCCTTCACTCAGCAGAGGCGGGATTGCGGCTGTCGTCTGCTTCGTATAAGCAGAATGGGGTGGCAAATTTCTTGGCACCGTACATCGCAGCATCCGCGTGCTTAAGCAAGGTGCTCATGTCAGCCCCGTCTTTAGGGTAGCTTGCGCAACCAATGTAGGCTTTGAGACACGGCCGATGCTTTTCAATATGCAACGGCGCTTCCAGCAGTTTTGATGTGCTGGCTGCAATGTCAATCACTTGCGCGTCGGTCTGCGAGCCCTCTAGCAACAATACGATGTTTCCACCGCCAACATCGAATACGCGCAGGTCGGGCCTCTCGATGGACTGCAGGCGCAAGCCAACCTCCTTGCGGGCCTGATCGAACACGGCGTAGCCCAGTTCCTCGCCAATGCCGCTCAGGCCATCGACGTTGAGGAACAGTGTGCGCAGGCTTGATCCGTTGGCGCGTGCTTGTTCCAGGGCTTGAGAAAAATGGCTTTCGAGGGTTCGTCGGTTGGCCAGACCGGTCACCGGGTCGTGGTACGAGGCAGGGCTGATGAGGCGTGCATTGCTCTCGGTGATCGACAGATCTGCCACAGCGGCGATGTAGGAGGTGATATTGCCGTGCTCGTCTTCCACCATCTTCACGGATTGCCAGGTGAGAAAAATCTGGCCGCTCTTCTTGCGGTTCAGTATTTGGCCATTCCAGCTTCCTGCGTCCAGCAAGGCCATGAAGAAGTCCTGAAAAAATGCATTTTCATGGCGTCCGGAGCCAAGTAGCCTGGGGTTCTGTCCCAGAACATCAACACTGCTAAAACCAGTTAGGTTGCTGAGCGCAGCATTGACACTACAAATTGTTCCAGAGGGGTCCGTCACGAAGAAGCCGACATCTGCGGTGCTGGCGTTGATAAAGGCGCTCTGGATTGCAATATCGCTGGATTGCACGGCTGGCTGAAACAGCCAATAGATCTCGCTGCGACCGATTTCTTTCGCAACTTGCATGGCCAACAGGTCAAACTTGTCAAAGCCGGTTCCCCGGTTTGACTGACCGAGTTCAACCCGGCGCTGTTCTATGCCACCTAGCCCTGCGCAGCTTGCAAGTTTTTCAATGACATGGCTGAACGCATTGCTTGCGGAAGGTGCCAGCAAAGCATCGATCGAGCCACCAATGAAGGTGTGGCCCGTCAGACCGAATGCAGAATTTGCTGCGGGACTTTGACGCAGCACGATGCCCTGCGGGTCAGTGACAACGTGGATCAGACTTGCAGCAATCAAGCTGGAGGCTAGCAGGTCGTTGTCGGGTACCTCCCGCCCCATGGATCTCAGTACCATTTGGTAGTTCTGCTGCAGTTGGCGCTGCTGCTCCATCAGTTCCTGCAGGTCTTGCGCATAGCGAAAGAGCTGGCGCTGCAGGGACTCAACGCCAAGGTCAACCGGCGCAAAGGCCAGCGTTTGGTCGTTCACTTCAAATGCTCCCGCACCCACGCGACGACCTGCA
>CAIYDK010000457.1 GCA_903924955.1 uncultured beta proteobacterium
CTGCAACTCGCCAAAGCGGGCTGGCTGTAATTCAAGGAGCAAACTATCATGAAAAACACAGCAAAACTCCTTTTGATTCCCGCCCTGTTGGCATGCGCGGCTGCGGCCCAGGCGCAATCTGCCGGGTCGCTTTTGATTCGCGGCGGTGCCACCACCATCACACCCAATGTCTCGAGCGGCGACTTGACCGCACCGAGCCTGGTGGGCACCAAGTCGGCCATTGGCAGTTCCACCCGTCTGTCGGGTGGCATTACCTACATGCTGGATGACAACATCGCCATCGACCTGCCTCTGGCCGTGCCGTTTGAGCACGACATTACGGGTGACGGCGCCATCGCCGGTGCGGGCAAGATTGGCACGGTCAAAGCACTGCCTGCGACTCTGCTGGTGCAATGGCGCTTTATGGAATACAACTCGGCCGTTCGTCCGTATATCGGCGCAGGTCTGACCTACGCTGCGTTCTACGGTGCGCGTTCGACCTCCACTTTGACAGCCCTGACTGGTGGCACACCTGCCAACCCGACGACCCTGTCGGTTGAGTCCAAATGGGCGGCATCCGTTCAGCTTGGCGCGAGTTTTCAGATCGGTAGTGGCTGGTTCATTGATGCGAATTACACCTACACGCCTCTGAGCACCCGCACAACCCTTTCATCAGGGCAGACGCTGGACGCCAAACTGGACCCCAGCTCGGTCAGCCTGACGGTTGGCATCAAGTTCTAGGCTGATTCAGTCAACTCAAAAAAGCAGCCTTCGGGCTGCTTTTTTTATGGGATGCTTGGCACCTCTATGTACTCGCAGTATTTTGGCCTGAACCAGGACCCGTTCTCCATTGCACCGGACCCGCGCTACCTCTTCATGAGCGAGCGCCACCGGGAGGCATTGGCGCATCTGCTGTACGGTGTCAGTGGCCGCGGTCCTTCTTCGGTTAACGGTGCCGGGGGCGGTTTTGTACTGCTGACCGGCGACATTGGGGCCGGCAAGACCACCATTTGCCGCTGCTTTCTGGAACAGGTTCCACCGGGTTGCCAAGTCGCCTACATCTTCAACCCCAAGCTCACGGTCATCGAGTTGCTACAAACGGTTTGTGAGGAATTTCACGTTGCCGTAGCAGCCACGGCTACGGTTGCACCCACACTGAAGAACTACATTGACGCACTCAACGCCTTTTTGCTGCAGAGCCATGCTCAGGGTCGCAACTGCGTGCTGATCATTGACGAGGCACAGAACCTGCAAGCCGATGTGCTGGAGCAGCTGCGTCTGCTGACCAACCTGGAAACCAATGAACGCAAGCTGTTGCAGATCGTGCTCATAGGCCAACCGGAACTTCGCGCCATGCTGGAGCGTGCGGAACTGGAGCAGCTGGCGCAGCGGGTCATTGCGCGCTTTCACCTCACAGCCCTGAGCGAGACTGAGACCACCCAATACATTGCACATCGCATGGCCGTTGGCGGTCTCACCGGCCCCATTCCATTTGACCGCCAGGCGCTACGGCGCATTCACCAACTGGCGCAAGGGGTGCCGCGGCGTATCAACTTACTGTGCGGCCGCGCTTTACTGGGGGCCTGGGCGCACGGTCTGCGCCAGGTCAACCGGGCGGTGGTCCATCAGGCTGCTGTGGAGGTGTTTGGAACCGACACTCAGCACGCGTCGCGATTGCGCTTCAGGCCCGGGCCCTACCTGGCCGGGGTGATGTGTTTGATCGCAGGCGCTGTGTTGACCTGGTGGAGCATGGCCCCGATGCAGGCAGCAAAGGCACCCGCGACAGCCCTCGCTGCGGGCGCACACTCAACAATACCCGCCGTAGCGGGCACCAAACCGGCTGCGTCCGCGCCCGACACGCAAGACAACGTGGACACGTTGCTTGCACAGCTGCCGAAAGACATCAACAGTGCCTGGAATACTTTGGCACCCAGTTGGCAGCTGCCCAGTGACACGACGCAACCTTGTACGACTGCCGCTGCACAGCAGTTGCAGTGTTTCCGCACCAGTCATCTCACACTGCCTGTCCTGCGCCAGTTGGGGCGACCCGGCATCGTGGGACTGCGGGTGAGCAACGGCGCACCGGTCTACGCGGTACTGGTCGGTCTGGACGAACAGACGGCCACGCTGCGCATGGGAGCCGACCAGCACCGCATCCGCGTCACCACGCTGGGGCGGCTGTGGAACGGCGACTTCGCCACCTACTGGCGTGCCCCGCCCGGCTATAGCCCTATGGCGCGAGGTGGCAGTACGCCAGCCGTGTATCAGGAACTAAATCGGCAATTGGCACAGTTGGACGGCACACCGCCTTCGCCAGCTGCGACAGCCACGGCTGAATTGAGCGTCACGCTCAAGGAACGGGTACGCGATTTTCAGCGCGCCCATGGCCTGGAGCCTGACGGTCAGCCCGGGCCATTGACATTCATGCAGATCGAAAGCGCCCTGGGCACGTCTGCGCCCCGCCTGCAAACGCTACATCCCTAGACCATGTCCTACATACTTGACGCCCTCCAACGTGCCGAGACCGAGCGCGAACGCGGTGGCGTGCCAGGCCTGCACGCGCACTCCAGCCCGCCAGGCCTCTCGGCAACAGGCTTATCTGCGCGCCGTCGCGCAACGCTGGCCCTGATCGCTGTGCTGGTACTTTGCGCTGTGGCCGCCGGACTGTGGGCCTGGCGTTCACCGGCCCCACTGCCCGTCGCCCAACCCACTTCGTTGGTGCAGGCTGCGCCGACCGATGCTTCGCCGCAACCCGTTGCGCTGGCGGCGGCCTCGGTTGCAGCCGTGCCAGTCGCCCGGGTTGTCGCCCCCAGAGCGCCGGCAGCGGACATAGCGCCCGCTGCCAAACCGGTCAACCCACCTACATCCACGATCAACACGCCACTCTTGAACGAATTGCCGCAAGACATCCGCCAGCAAATTCCGGCACTGACCATCAGTGGCGCCGTGTACTCGGAGAACCCGGCACAGCGACTGCTGCTGCTTAACGGTCAGGTCTTATCCCAGGGGAGTTTGGCTGGCGCCGACGTGACCCTGGAGCACATTGGGGCCAGTAGCTCAGAGTTCAGTTTCCGGGGCACGCGCTTTCGGATGGCGCATTGATTTGTCAGGCTGCGCTGGCACGCTGCAGGCGATCCCGCACACCTTCCCACTCCAGCGCACTGGGCGGAGTTTCCACCCAGATCAGCTTGACACCGGTTGCGTCCATTGCGCGCAGCACGGCAAACAACTGGTGCGCCGTGGCGGGGGCGTCGTCCGGCATACGCCGCAGTTCAATCGAAAGAGGCACATGGTTCAAAGGCGTGCGTGCATAGATGGCAATCGAGGGCTTGGTGTCCGAACCGGCTGCATACATCACCCCGCCCAGCAAGTCGATAGCGGTCTGCAAGGCCTTGGCATCCATCAACCGCACTTTGGCGTTGGGCGCGTAATGAGACTCCAGTGTTCCGGATGCTCTGGGGGCCTCTAGCCCCCGTAGATCCTGCGCAGCCAGCTCTTCTTTTGATAGCAACTTGCGGCCACAAGCCTGTTCTACCTGCAGCCGGGTGATGGAGCCCGGGCGCAGCAGAACCGGTGCGCCGCGTGTGCAGTCGATGATGGTGGACTCGATGCCCAGATCGCACGGGCCACCGTCCAGAATCAGCAGATCAGGCCCCAGCTCGCTGGCCACATGGGCGGCCGTGGTCGGGCTGACGCGACCAAACCGGTTGGCGCTGGGTGCGGCAATACCCCACACCGGAGCCTGACCGTCATGCGTGTCCCGCAGAGCGCGCAAGACGGCTTGCGCCGCCGGGTGGGCCGGGCAGCGCAAGCCAATGGAGTTTTGGCCACCGGCGCTGGCCGCGCCCACACCGGTGCGCCGCGGCAGGATCAAGGTGAGCGGCCCAGGCCAGAACGCCGACATCAGCTGCTGCGCAAATGGCGGCACTGCAGCGGCGTAATGCGCCACGCCGGACATGCCACCGTCCTGTGAGGAGACATGCACGATCAGCGGATGATCCGCCGGGCGGCCCTTGGCGGTAAAAATTTGGGCTACCGCGGCGTCGTTGTCGGCGTCGGCGCCAAGACCGTAAACGGTCTCGGTCGGCAAACCAATAACACCTCCAGCCCTCATGGCTGCTGCGCAAGCAGCTATTGATTCAGGAGCAGATGCCGACAGGATCATGGCCGCTCAAAATGCGGCAATGCCGAGAGCGGCGGCGGCTTGCAATGCTGTTTTTCGCACCTGCTCCACCGTATTGCCGGTGACCGTCAGGTGCCCCATCTTGCGGCCCTTGCTGGCTTTTGCTTTGCCGTACAGGTGCAAATGCGTACCGGGCAGGGCCAGCACCTGCGCCCAGGGCGGCGCGCCCCCTTCAGGCCAGATATCACCCAGCAGGTTCAGCATGATGGACGGGCTGTGCTGGCGTGGCTGCGTGAGCGGCAGGCCAGCCAGCGTGCGCACCTGTAGCTCGAACTGCGACACGTCGCAGGCGTCCAGGCTGTAGTGGCCGCTGTTGTGCGGGCGGGGGGCCATTTCGTTGACCACCAGGCCACCCAGCGCCGTGGCGGCCTCCGAATCGGGCTCCAGAACAAAAAACTCTACGCACAGCACACCCACATATTGCAGACCGGATGCTATGGATTTTGCAGCAGTCACCGCACGTTCCAC
>CAIYDK010000458.1 GCA_903924955.1 uncultured beta proteobacterium
CGCTTCGACATCACGGAGCTTAAAAAGGCCCAGGAGTCTGCCGAAGCGGCCAGCCAGGCCAAGAGCGAATTCCTGGCCAATATGAGCCATGAAATTCGCACGCCGATGAATGCCATTTTGGGCATGCTCAAACTATTGCAGGGAACCGAACTGGACGACCGTCAGCGCAGCTACGCAACCAACACCGAAGGTGCGGCGCGCTCCCTGCTAGGGCTGCTCAATGACATCCTGGACTTCTCCAAGGTTGAGGCTGGGAAGATGACGTTGGATCCCAGGCCTTTTCAACTTGACAAAATGCTGCGGGAGCTGGATGTCGTTCTTTCGGCCAACATGGACAAGAAAGACATTCAAATTCGTTTTGACGTGCAAGCCGGCGTTCCACAGGGGTTGATCGGCGACGACATGCGATTGCGTCAGGTGTTGACCAATCTTGGAGGCAACGCGATCAAGTTCACCAGCAATGGGGAGGTGGTCCTTTCGGTGCGCATGGTGGAGCGCCAGGACACGACCGTGGTGCTGGAGTTTTCCATGCGCGACACCGGCATTGGCATCGCCCCTGAGAAGCAGGAACACATCTTTAGTGGCTTCTCACAGGCCGAATCCAACACCACTCGGCGTTTTGGAGGCACTGGCTTGGGGCTGTCTATTTCAAAGCGGCTGGTTGACCTCATGGGAGGGGAACTTCAGCTCCATAGCACCCTGGGCAAGGGCAGCACCTTTTATTTTCAAATCCGTTTCGGTTTGACACCCGTGACCAACGTCCGTTTGTCGGAGCATTTGCCACCGCCTGCCAAAAATGCAGGCGGCACCCGGCGACTGGCGGGTATGCGCATTTTGGTAATCGAAGACAACAAGATCAACCAGCTCGTAGCGCAGGGACTTTTGAGCCAGGAAGGTGCCAGTGTGACATTGGCAGACAACGGCCAACTGGGTGTGGAGGCCGTAACGCAAGCCAAAGGCGCCTTTGATGTGGTTCTAATGGATTTGCAGATGCCGGTAATGGACGGCTATACCGCTACCCGGACGATTCGACAGGAGTTGGGGCTGGTGGATTTGCCTATTGTTGCCATGACCGCCAACGCGATGGCATCAGACCGCACCGCCTGCCTGGAAGCGGGCATGAATGACCATGTGGGCAAACCATTCGAGTTGGATCATCTGGTGGCGGTGCTGTTGGAGCACACCGGGTACTCTCCAGCAGCAAGTGTTGACCCCGCACCGCACCCCGCAACAAGTCCTGCACATTTTTCAATCGATTCAGATCAACCCAGCGCAATGGATGTAGAGGGGGCGCTGAGCCGCCTGGGCGGAAACACCACCGTATACACCAACATCCTGGAGGCGTTCATTCTTGATGTGATGCAGGTACCCGACCAGTTGGCCGCCCAGTTGACCCAAACACAGCCCGCAGATGCTGTGCGAACCCTGCACACGCTCAAGGGCCTTGCCGCAACGGTCGGAGCCACTCAACTGGCACGCATTGCAGCGCAGATGGAAACCAGGGTAAAGAGCGGCGTTACAGAGTTCGAACACGTCGAGATCGGCTCTCAATTGCGCACGGCAATTCATGCAACGGTGAAGGCGTTGACGCCTGTATTGCAACAGCTCTCGCCAACGCCGATGGCAGACATCAGCGCTGAAATGACAGAGGAGCAACTACGCGCGAACATGACGATTCTGTTGGACTGGCTCACAACCTCGAACATGCAGGCTCTGGAGATATTTGACACCATGCGCCAGGGCCAAGGAGAACGGTGGGTGGCGCTGCTCCAGCCATTGGGCGAGGCGATTGGTCGTCTGGACTTTCCAGCCGCCGTCAACCTGTGCGAGGACTATTTGAACCCGTCAGCAGCCTGAGGCTCCGTCTGAACCCAACGTGCTGACGTAGTCGGCCACCATCGGCCGCAAACGTGGATGTTTGCACGACAAAACAGTGCCAATACTCACAAAACACAAGGCGCACTCACCGTCAGTCAAATTAAAAAACGATCGCAGTCCAACCGATTTCAAGGCCTTCCCGCTCGTCAACGCCGAGCCATAACCCAAGGCAGTCGCCATCAATAGCATATTCTGCACAGCACAACCAGCCGAGACAATGCGCTCGTTCAAATCGATGTCGGGATCACCCCTCCGACCATCGACAATCACCAACAAAAGGCATGGCGAGCGGAACGCCTTTTCCCGAGCTTGGCGCACCTGCTCAGGACTAGCCAACGGATCGCGCTCCTGCAGGGCTGAACCAAAAACCTCCGCCAACCCAGCGCGCAGCTCTGTAGGAACCAGCACAAACCTCCAGGGCAGCAACTGCCCATGGTCAGGCGCCGTAGCCGCGGCCTCCAGAATCAAAAGAAGTTGTTGCGCATCTGGCGCGGGTGCCGACAGGCGCTTGGGCAAAATGGTTTGCCGCGACTGCATCAATGTCGCTACCGTGTTCACCAGGTCGCCCTCGGGCATCACGTCATCCATCTGCTTATCCCTGCCGCCCATCGGCGCGCACCCGCCCGTACCACCCCCCCATTCGCAGACCCCAGAGCGACATCGTCGCCGCCCAAATCAGCGCTGAAGGTAACAGCAACCAACTTGCCAGTGCACTTTGTGCAGCTGCGGCGATGCGCAGCAATGCCGTCACTTGCAATAACCAAAAGAGAGACCAAACCAGCCGGTCTGCAACCAGTGCTCGTCCACTGTGACCGCACGATACGCGGGTCACCATGGCCAACATCAGCGAGGACAGGCAACCGATCGTGACGGCATGCAGTGAGCCCAGGCTGAAAACGGGCGCGCTTTGCAGCAAACCCATCAACTGTGACAAGCCCCCCAGAAAAAGAGCTGCGCCCAACCACATGAATCCAATATGAAGCATGGCAATCAGGCGATTTTTCAGGCTCTGTGCCAGACCCCAAACCCGGGCCAGCCACAACAATACGCTGCCAGCAGTAAGCTCACATGCACCACGTGCCAACATCCAGACAGGCGCCATAGGACCGTGCAGCGGACCATCAAGCTCTACCCACACGGATACGCACTCAAGCGCAGCAGCACCCAGCATCACGCCCAAGGCCCAAAAAGGTCTCCATACCGAGGTGAAAGGCATGGCACTGGATGTAAAAAATGGAATCATCCGGTGTGCAACGGTCACAATGACCACCACCACAAAACCCCACAGTCCGGTCATGACACAGGCCAGCGCCAGCGCCGTGGCGCCAACCACCATATTGGCCAGCAAGCCACCCAGGCTGACACAACCAACCAGGCAGGCAAAACCGATAATGCGCGCGTGCAGTTGGTCGTTCTCACGGCTGCGCCAGATCAGGCGCCAGAACAGCCAGGTCATGCTGGTCAAGCCACTCCATGCCAATGCCAAGCCAAACAGGGCCGACAAAAGGTTCAGGTGTAGGCCTGTGATCCACAAGAGCCAACCACAGGTCTGCATGATCGCTGGCGTCATCAGCAACCGGGTTGTGAAGGGCTGCACGCCCAGCCACTTCGGCCCGGCGGTGAACAAAAATCCTGAGAAAAACAGGGGGATGAAGCCATAGGTCATCACCGCAGCGTGGGCCAGCGTGGGTGAAAAGGTGTAGGGCAAAACCACCGTAACGCTCACCCGGTCAAGTTGAACCAGAGCCCACCAACTGCCCGATGCAACAAGAACCACCATGGCCAGAAAAAAACCCAAGCGGTGGGGTGCCAGTAACAGATTGCTGGCTCGCCAATGGCGATCCAGCGCCATCAGCGCCTCAGCCGATGGCTTTCCAAGGTTCACCCACAGCTTCCCACGTGACCGCACTGGGTGCAATAGTCACACCCATCTTTGCGAATGACGGCATGGGCACCGCATTCACTGCATTTTTTTCCTGCCATCACTGGTTGAGGAGCCATAGCCAGCGCACTCTCTTGCTGTGGCAGCAAACCTTCTGACTCGCTTTGTCCATCGGTCGAGCGACGGTTGTAGTCCCGGGTCAGTGCACTGTTGCGCTGCGCTTGAATGTTCTGGATGGCAAATGCCACCGCCGCCACTTCCGAGTCGTGCCACATCGGTACCTGCGTACCATCTTCCTTCTGATGTGTCCCCAGTCGAACCGGACCGCGGTCCCATGCCACCTTGCGCATATCGCTGAGCGCGCGCTCCAGAAAACCTCCGCGCGCCGCCAAGGAAAGCAGACGCATGCTGGATGTAATCCACTGCTGTGATTCACCACTTTGCCCAACAGGCATAAAAAACTCAATGGCCCGGTCAACCGTACCAGTGCCATTGGCGGCAGGAACCGGCAGAAACGAGACCAGCAGGTACAAGGTTTTATGCCCTTCCTGGGTCCAGTAGTCAACCTTTTCGGCCACTGCGGACAGCGCCCCTTTGGGGCGCCGCTCGATCACGGTACGCATCGGGTCCGCAACCGGCGCGGGCGCGGGCTTGACAACCTCAGGTGTGGCGGACTCCACGTGCAATACCGAGCCCAAAATAGCGTTGGGGCGGTAGGTTGCCAGCCCTTTGAGGCGAGCATTCCATGCCTGCTGGTACAGACCCTTGAAATCGTCGTAGGGGTAGTCTGCGGGTACATTCACCGTCTTCGAGATGGCGGTGTCCACGAAGGGTTGCACGGCCTCCATCATGGCAATGTGGTTGGTTGCCGACATCTCCAGAGCCGACACGAAATAGTCTGGCAGTTTGTTGACATCGCCACCGAGTTCACGGTACAGGCGCCAGGCGTGGTCTTCTACCGAATACTCGGTCGTGCTTCCATCGGACTCCCGTTTTTTGCGCTTGTACATCCAGGAAAAGGCGGGCTCAATTCCGTTGGATGCGTTGTCGGCAAATGCCAGACTGACAGTGCCCGTGGGTGCGATCGACAACAGGTGGCTGTTGCGGATGCCGTGGGCACGAATGGACTGTTTTAGTGCAACAGGCAGTCGGCTTGCAAAAGTGCCTTCGGCGAGGTAGCCATCCGCATCGAACTTCGGGAACGCTCCTTTTTCCTGTGCCAGTGCGACCGAAGCGGTGTAGGCGGCGTCGCGCATGCTGGTTGCAATGCGGGTCGCCATGTCGCGGCCTTCGGCGGCGTCGTAGCGCAGGCACAGCATGGCCAGAACATTGCCCATACCGGTAAAGCCCACGCCGATGCGGCGCTTGGCGCTCGACTCTTCGCGTTGCGCTTGCAAAGGCCAGAAGGTGACATCGAGCACGTTATCCAAGGCGCGCACCTGAATGGCCACCGATTTCTCGAAGGCCTCGAAGTCAAATGCGGGAACCCCTTCGAACCCGAACGGGTGTCGGACAAATCGCGGCAGGATGATGGGACCAAGGTCGCAGCACCCATACGATGGCAGCGGTTGCTCGCCGCACGGGTTGGTTGCTGCAATGGTCTCGCAATAGCGAAGGTTATTGTCTTTGTTGATATGGTCCAGAAACAAAATACCCGGCTCGGCAAAGTCGTAGGTGGAACGCATGACGGTTTCCCACAGCGTCCGGGCGGGCAGCACCTGGTATACCCACTTGCCATCAGCCCGCTGAAAAGCGCCCTTCTCCATCAGCGCCGCACCGGGCTTGGATGGATGCACCAACTCCCAGGGCTTGTCGTCAATTAGTGCCTGCATGAAGGTATCAGTCATGCCAACCGACACGTTGAAATTATTCCAGCGCCCAGGTGTGCGCTTGGCGGTGATGAACTCTTGCACGTCCGGGTGATCAATCCGCAGAACGCCCATTTGTGCGCCGCGGCGCGCACCCGCGCTTTCCACGGTGGAGCAGGATTGGTCAAACACATTGATGTAGCTGCAAGGGCCTGACGCCATGGAGGCAGTGCCCTTGACCGCAGCACCACGCGGGCGGATACGGGAAAAGTCATAGCCCACACCTCCGCCACGGCGCATGGTCTCGGCGGCTTCGCGCAGCGCTTCGTAAATACCAGGGTAACCTTCATCATCAACACCCTGAATGCAGTCGCCAACGGGCTGCACGAAACAGTTGATGAGGGTGGCCTGTATGGACGTGCCCGCAGCACTCATGATGCGCCCCGCGCCAATCGCACCAGCGTAAAGATTTTCAAGGAAGATTGCCTCGTATTTGGGTCGGTCGCCCTCCTGTTCCACCGAAGCCAATGCGCGTGCAACGCGTGCAAAAAGGTCTTCGATTCCGGTTTCACCGGGCTTGAGGTATTTTTCAGCGAGCACATCGTGGCTGATGGGCTGAATGATGAACTGGCTTGCTGCCGGGCTGATAGGGTCGCGCTTCATATATTTATCTCCTCAGGAAAATGGTGCGGGGAGCTTGTCGATTGGGCGGTGTCAAGCCCGTTGCGCCAGCAATAGACGCCCACATAGTGCTCCATCAAATATTGTTGTAACCTGCTGACTGCTATCAAATTGAGGGGGGGGATTTCTTCTCGCTTTGCATCAACCCGGCAGGCTTCACTTGGGCGTCATCGTAGCGCCATATTTGCCCAATTTAGGCCTGCCTCCCGAAAGAAAGTCTTCGTTCAGGCTGGCTTCGCAGGCGGCAAAATTTCACCAAATGAAATCAAGTCAGGGCGCCTGAAACCATTGAGGTGATAGCTACATTTTTAGTAGCGAGTAATTTTTTCGCCACTTCCGCGCGTGGCAAAAAAACCCCAGATGCTGGCGGGGTTTCAGCTATTGCCAAGCCCCAGTTGTGGCCGACTCCGGGCAACTCGGTCCGATCCCAGTTTGAAAACGCTGACCGCATCGACCAGATCAGACGCCTGGTTCTTCAAACTGCTCGCAGCCGCGGCCATCTCTTCGACCAGGGCAGCATTTTGCTGGGTGACTTCATCCATCTGCTTGACGGCTTCTCCCACCTGCGCCACGCCCAAGGCCTGCTCGTTGCTAGCCGCGCTGATTTCGCCCATGATGTCGGTCACCCGCTTGATGCTGTTCACGACTTCTGTCATGGTGGTGCCAGCCTGATCCACCAGTGCAGTGCCATGCTCCACCCGCTCGACGCTGGCGTTGATCAGCATCTTGATTTCCTTGGCAGCATCTGCACTGCGCCCGGCCAGCGAACGAACCTCGCTGGCCACCACTGCAAAGCCACGCCCCTGCTCGCCGGCACGCGCGGCCTCGACTGCAGCGTTCAGAGCCAGAATATTGGTCTGAAAGGCGATTCCGTCGATCACGCTGATGATGTCCGATATTTTCCGACTGGACTCGTTGATGCCCTTCATGGTGTCGACCACCTGCGCAACCACCTCGCCACCCTTGACTGCGACGCTGGACGCACTCAAGGCCAGTTGATTGGCAGAGCGGGCGCTGTCGGCATTCTGTCGCACAGTACCGCTCAACTCTTCCATGCTGGCCGCCGTCTGCTCCAGCGCGCTGGCCTGACTTTCGGTTCGGGCCGACATGTCGTTGTTGCCCTGCGCGATTTCTGCACTGGCCGTGGCCACCCCTTCGGAGCCACTGCGGACCGTGGTCACCACGCTGGAGAGGCTGCTTTGCATCGTTGACAGCGCTTGCAACAAGAGCCCCATTTCGTCTCCGCCTTTGGCAACAATTTGCTGACTCAGGTCACCGTCAGCCACGCCCTTCGCCAGTCTCAGGGCCAGATTGACAGAGGAGGTTGTCGTTGTGGTGACGACAACCATGACCCAAGCCGCCAGCGCAGTCATGGCCGCGATGATGGAAACGCCAACCAACAGCTCACGCTGTGCGGCCGAGACGGTGTTGTCAAGCTGCTGACGCAGAGCCTCGAAGGCGACGTTGATCAGGCCAAACTGCACGTCAATGACCTTGGTGGTCGCCGCAAAATATTCAGCCGGTGGATGGTTTAGCACTTCGGCGCGAAGGACTTTCTCTTCCACCAGCCGCAACCCCTCGTCGGTAGCGCTGACGGCCTTGGTCAGCGCATCGCCCAAAGCAGACCCCAGCGCCGGATTTGCAACGGTTGCCAGGTCAATCGCCTTGCGAGCGGCCTGCATACTGGCCCGAATACCCCCACCCAATGCTTCCAGGCGAACTTTATCCTCTGGCGATGCACTTCCCTTCACCAGCAGCGCATTACCGCGGGCCCGCATTTGCCCCAGGCCTTCGGTGACGCGCGGCATATATTGAAGAACAGCCGATTGCAGGTAATAGCCTGCAGCATTGGGGTCCAGGGCGATGCCAGTGGTGTTGACGATGTCTTCTGACAGCGTCAATTGAAGGGCAATCAGGGCGGTGTGCCGCGCAAAGCTCTCAGGCCCGGCAATCGACTTGCTCCCTACCGCGCCCGCCAGCGCCTTCCAGTCGCTGCCAATTTTGGTTGCCAATGCGTCCAGTTTGGCATTGCCCAGCGCGGCCACCGACGCCTGCGCTTTGGTGTATGACTGGTTGACTTCGCCCTCCTTGGTTTGGCGTGCCGCAGCCTGGGCTTCATTACCCGCAAGCACTCCTCCCGAAAGACCCCGGTGCTGCTGGGACAGCTGGGTGAGTTTCATCACGTCCTGAATAGGCAGCAAACCACTCACCTCTTGCTTGGCCGACGCAATGTTCGCCAAGTTGACCCGCACAAAAATAACGGTTGGAACCGCCAGCATTAATCCGGCGAGCAGACCAATGAGGAGAAATTTGTGTGCAAAACGCAGATTACGAATGAACGTGCCCATGGAGACGACTCCCAATTATTGAAACAGCCCACCAAATGTGACCAGCCACGGCCGCCCTTAGCGCTGCAGTGTAGTGGTGACCTGACGCAAGACAATAATTCAGGTCAAGAACTGCGAACAGCTAAATACGCAAGCGTTGCTCGGCCAGAGTTTATGGCCTTTATCTTATACAGCAGAGCAAGAACCGCATTCAGACAAGCAACGTTTGAAAACTGTCTGAATATATCCACCGCACACGGGTTTAGCGGCGCCATTGCACTTCTACTTAGTTTCATCAGGGACATTGAACTTTTCTATTAGCACTCGATCATAGAGAGTGCTAATATTGCATCCGACACACAAGGAGTTCTGGTATGTCCCTCAACATTGGTTCTGCATCCCCCTCACTGGCATTGGCCAACCCATGGTCGATGGTTCCATCGCTGGGCAATCTGGATGCTTACATTTCGGCAGCCAATCGGCTACCCATGCTCACCCTGGAAGAGGAGCAGAAGTTTGCACGCCAATTCAAGACCGAGAATGATCTTGAAGCGGCAG